>REAG01000251.1 GCA_004294265.1 Cytophagales bacterium
TTATTTGTTCGTGTGTAAATTCCATTGTTTTTTTATTTAAAGGTTGAATTTTAAATATAACATTTCTTTGGGATTACACACTTTTTTGTACACTATCTGTAAAAAAATGTCTACTCTAAATATTTTAATAGTATTTATAAAAATACTCAAATATACAATATAATTTAGTGCAATGGGCTTAACTCACAAAAAAAGTAAAGGTGTTTTTCCAGAAACAAAAGGTAGAATAGTTAAGGCAGATACATTTTAAAGGTAAACTCAAAATATTTATTTCATAACCTCACGCTAAATCCAATTTCTGCTACGAAACCGCAGAATCCAAGGGATGGGGAACTTAAAAAACATAGTTTTTTAAATGTTTGGTAATTTAATGGGCTATTCAAACATTTATATTTAAAAACAATAAAAAAGGGGTTTCTGAAATTCAGAAACCCCTTTTTTATTATCTAATTAACAGATTATTTTACTGTATCAATATATACTATTAAATCTACAACTTTATTTGAATAACCCCACTCATTATCGTACCAAGATACAACTTTTACGAAATTATCATTTAAAGCAATACCCGCTTTGGCATCAAAAATAGAAGTACGAGCATCGCCTAAGAAATCCGTTGAAACAACATCATCTTCTGTATAGCCCAAAATTCCTTTCATAGATCCTTCAGAAGCGTCTTTCATTGCTTTTTTAATTTCTTCATACGAAGCTCCTTTTGTCAATCTACAAGTTAAATCAACAACCGAAACATCTGGAGTAGGCACACGGAAAGACATACCAGTCAGTTTTCCTTTCAATTCAGGAATTACCAAACCCACTGCTTTGGCAGCACCAGTAGAAGAAGGAATAATGTTTTGGTAAGCACCTCTTCCGCCTCTCCAATCTTTAGCTGAAGGTCCATCAACTGTTTTTTGCGTTGCCGTAGCGGCATGAACAGTAGTCATCAAACCTTCTGCGATTCCAAATTTATCGTTCAAAACTTTTGCAATTGGAGCCAAACAGTTTGTAGTACATGATGCGTTTGAAACAATCGACATATCTTTTGTATATGATTTATTATTTACACCCATAACAAATGTAGGTGTGTCGTCTTTTGCTGGAGCCGAAAGAACTACTCTTTTTGCACCTGCTTGAATATGTTTTTCTGCTGTTGCTTTATCTAAAAACAAACCAGTAGATTCAACCACATATTCTGCTCCTATTTCATTCCATTTTAAGTTAGCAGGATCTTTTTCGGCTGTAACTCTAATTGTGTTGCCATTTACAACCAATTGACCATCTTTTACAGAAACTTCACCTTTAAAAATGCCATGTGTTGAATCATATTTCAACATATAAGCCATATAATCTACTTCAATCAAATCGTTTATACCAACAATTTGAACATTTGGGTTTGTAACAGCAGCACGGAAAACTAAGCGTCCGATACGACCGAAACCGTTAATACCGATTTTAATTTTAGACATTATTTTAATATTTTAAGATATTTTTAAACTTACCATTACAAAACTAAAATAAAAATTTAGAAATAGAAATAAATAACAATTTTAATTATCAAAAAAATTTATATGAACAAAAAAAGCACAACAAAAATTAATTTGTTGTGCTTTGAAAGAGGTCGCGAGCAGATTCGAACTGCTGTGGAAGCTTTTGCAGAGCTCTACCTAGCCTCTCGGTCACGCGACCAAAATTATCTTTGCTAATTTGATTTTGCAAAGATAATAAAATTATTTATTCCGCCTTAGTTTTTTTTGCAACTTTTGGTTTTTCTTCACCGCCAGTTTTCAAATTTGAAAGGGCTGCAATATCTCCGAAAGTTTCTTTTTCAACTTTAACTTCTACTTTTTTGGCAGCTTTCTTTTTGTCAGAAGATGCTGATTCTTCTACAACAACTTCTTCAGCTTTTTTACCAGCTTGGTAAGTTTTTGCATGCGAAACGAAAATTCTTCTGTCGTCTTTTGAAAACTCTAATACCACGAAATAAAGCGATTCGCCAACTTCGCTCATCGTTCCATCTTCTTTGGTAATGTTTTTCAAAGTCGAAAATCCTTCTATTCCATAAGGTAATTCTATAAATGCACCTTTATCAATTTTTGAATTGATAGTACCTTTGTGTTGAGAACCAACCGTAAATACAGTTTCAAAAGTATCCCAAGGATTTTCTTCTAAATGTTTATGGCTTAAAGCAAGACGTTTGTTTTCTGCATCAACTTCTAAAACAACAACTTCTAAAGTATCGCCAACTTTTACAAACTCTGAAGGATGCTTGATTTTCTTAGTCCAAGATAAATCCGAAACGTGAACCAAACCATCAACACCTTCTTCTAATTCGATAAACAATCCAAAGTTAGTTAAATTACGAACTGTACCTTTGTGTTTAGTATCTTTAGAATATTTATTTAAAAATTCTTGTCTAGACCAAGGATCTTCTGTTAATTGCTTGATACCCAGCGACATTTTTCTTTCTTCTCTGTCGATAGTCAAAACAACTGCCTCCATTTCATCCCCAATTTTCATAAACTCAGCTGGAGTTTTCAAATGTTGCGACCAAGACATTTCTGAAACGTGAATTAAACCTTCAACTCCAGTTATAATTTCTAAGAATGCACCATAATCAGCAATATTTACAATCTTACCTTTAACTTTAGAGCCTAAGATAATATCAGCCGTTAAAGCATCCCAAGGATGAGCTGTTAATTGCTTCATTCCCAAAGAAATACGTTTTTTCTCATCATCAAATTCAAGCACACAAACTTGGATTTTTTGATCTAATTGTAATACTTCTTGCGGATGATTAACTCTACCCCACGAAATATCTGTGATATGCAATAAGCCATCAACACCACCCAAATCAACGAAAACGCCAAAGTTGGTAATATTTTTAACTGTTCCTTCTAATATTTGTCCTTTTTCAAGGTTATTGATGATACCAGATTTTTGTTCTTCCAAATCTTTTTCAATCAATACTTTATGCGAAACAACAACATTATCGTTAGTATAGTTAATTTTCACCACTTTTACTTCCATTTTTTTGTTCACATACACATCAAAATCACGAATTGGTTTTACATCAATTTGAGATCCTGGTAAAAAGGCTTCAACATTGAATACATCAATAATCAAACCGCCTTTTGTTCTGCGTTTTACAAAACCTTCTATTATAGTGTCGTTTGCTAAAGCATCTTCTATCATTTTCCAAGCCACAACCAATTTCGCTTTTTTGCGAGATAGAATTAACTGACCTAATCTGTCTTCTTGTGTTTCTACAAAAACATCTACTTCATCGCCCACTTTAATATCTGGCGTATCTCTAAATTCAGAAAGTGAAACCAAACCATCAGACTTAAAACCTACGTTTAAAATCACTTCACGGTCTGTAATTCCTACTATACGAGCTTTTACAACTGTTTTTTCGCCCAATTCATTGAAAGTACTGTTGTACATTGAGCTAATGTCCTCCAATTCTTTTTTAGAATAACCTGTTCCAAAACCTTTTTGGTCTAATTTATTCCAATCAAAATCTAATGCTGGTGTTACCATTTTTATTTATATTGCCTTATACATCAACAAATCGGCAATTTTTGTTGAAATTAAATGTTTATTTTAAAAAGGGTTGCAAAATTAAATAAAATTTATAATTTAATAAAATATTTTTTAGAATTTTATTAAAAAATTTATAACAATTTTCAAAACCTAATCATACAAAACAAAATAAATGTTGTAAACAAGAGTTAAAATTTTTATAAAAAAACTTATTTTTATTTTATTATTCGTATTTAAAACAATCAGTATTTGAATTATCATAAAATTAATTTACGTTTGTTAAATTTTAAATAGATGAATAAATCAGATATTGACCCCAAATTTTTAGAGCAATTTTTGAAATTAAATGAGAAATACGAATCAATGGGGCAAGATTTAAGCGCCTATCTCGATGGTTTGTTATATTCCAAATATTTACATTATTCAGATTATATTCAACTAGAAACCTTACTTTCTATGCAACGCCCACGCACAGAAATTCCAGATGAATTAATTTTTATTGTATATCATCAAATTACAGAATTATATTTTAAACTTATAAACTGGGAACTCAAACAAATAGCTGATTGTAAGCAAATTACGGATGAATTTGTGAATTCTAAAGTAGTACGTTTGGTAAGATATGTAGATAATTTGATTTATTCTTACGATATAATGTCTAAAGGTATGGAAACCGACCAATTCATGAAATTTAGAATGGCTTTATTGCCCGCCAGCGGTTTTCAATCTTTTCAGTTTAGGCTCATAGAAATATATTGTACAGATTTATATAATTTAATTGATCAAAACTATCGTGATAGTTTGTCAGAAACGCCCTCTTTAGAAATTTTATTTGAACATTTGTATTGGAAACACGGAGCTCAAGAGCTTTCAACAGGTAAAAAAACACTTACTTTACGCCAATTTGAAGAAAAATATACACGTAAATTATTACGAAATGCAAATATGTATTCCACAAAAAATCTTTGGCAAGTAATCAAGAAATTTAGCTCAAAACAACCTTTATCAGACGAATTAAAGGAAAATTTAAGAACTTTTGATAAAAAATTAAATGTTGAATGGCAATTAACCCATTTTAGAACCGCCTCAAAATATTTAGACAAAAAACCAGAAGTTATAGAGGCTACTGGTGGCACCAATTGGCAAAAATACTTGCCTCCAAGATTTCAAAAAAAGATATTTTTTCCGGATTTATGGTCTAAAGATGAAATAGAAAAATGGGGAACATTTTAAAAAAGAGTATTAATTAAATGGAAAAACTTTTAGAAAGTGTTCCTAATTTTTCTGTAGGACAATCGCCAATAATTATTGAAAAAATTGCAAATAGTATTCAAAAAGTACATGGAGTAAAACTCATGAATATTGATACTGGTTTTCATGCCAACCGAACGGTTATGACTGTGCTTGGAAACCCTCAATCGGTAATAAATGCTATTTTTGAAGGAATAAAAACCGCAACCGAAAATATAGATATGCGTTCGCATAAAGGCACGCATCCTCGCATTGGTGCTGTGGATATTTGTCCATTCATTCCATTTAAAAATATGGAAATGCGAGAAGCCATTGAATATTCATTGATTTTAGCCGAAAAAGTGGCTAATGAACTTCAAATTCCAACTTTTCTATATAACGAATCAGCCAAATTTGAAGAACGAAAAAAACTTGCATGGATTAGAAAAGGCGAATATGAAAACCTAGAAAACAAATTAAAAGAAAGTAATTTTCAACCTGATTATGGAAATGCAATTTTCAACCCAAAATCAGGCATTTGCATAGTAGGAGCTAGAAAAATATTGTTGGCTTATAATATAAATCTTACTACAAAGGAGGTAGAAATTGCAAAAAAAATAGCTTCAGAAATTAGAGAAACCACAGCAACAGGATTAGCAAAAGTAAGAGCCATAGGATGGTATATAAAAGAGTTTGATAAAGTTCAAGTTTCTTGTAATATTACTGATTATGAAGAAACAAGTATTTTTAAAGTTTTCGATAAAATAAAAAACTTGGCTCAAAAATACGACACCCAAATATCGGGTTCTGAATTGGTAGGAATGATTCCTGAGGCAGCACTATTGAGTGATGGTTTTGAAAATATTCAAAAATCTATCGAATATTTAGGTTTAAATGACGTAAAACCATTTTTTATAAATCAAAAAATAATAGAATATAATTGGAAAAAATTATAATAGAAAATGTATAATAAACTTACAATTTGGATAAGGCGAAATTATGATTTCAGTTTGCGAGAAGCAAATGGCGTAATTATACTGATTTTCTTGTTGTTATTATTTTTAGCTTTGCCATTTTTATTACTTACTTTTTATCCAGACAAAACTGAAAATACTGCAAAAGATAAAATAAAATTAGATAGTTTAGTAGCAATTTTAAAACAGAATGAAATTGAAAGCAAAAAAGAATATGAAAATAAATATAAAGAAAAATACAAAAACTACTCAGACTCCAAAGAGGAAAAAGTAATAAAATTTTTTAATTTTAATCCAAATTTAATAGATAAAAAAGCATTTATAACTCTTGGAATTAAACCATACATTGCCGATAGAATTATTAAGTTTAGAACCAAATTTAAACCTTTTAAAATAAAGACAGATTTAAAAAAAATTTACGGATTTGATACTATTTTATTTGAAAAATTACATCCTTATATTGATTTACCAGAAAAAGTAGAAAGTAATTTTAAAACCTCTACTAAAACAACAGAAAAGGAATTTTCAAAACCTATTTTAGTAGATATAAACTTGGCTGATAGTGCACAATTTGAAAAAATATATGGCATAGGAGCAAAGTTAGCCTCACGTATTCTAAAATTTAGAAACAAATTAGGTGGATTCATTTCGCTTAACCAATTAAAAGAAATTTATGGCTTAGATTCATCTGTGATTTCAGAAATTTGTAAAAAAATGATACTTGATAAATCGTTTATAGTCAGAAAGTTAAATATAAATACTTCAACCATTGATGATCTAAAATCACATCCTTATATTGGTTATAAATTTGCTAAAGTAATTGTGGCATATAGCAATGCACACAGTGGAATTAAAAACAAAGAAGACTTGAAAAATATCAAAATCTTAGAAGAAACTGACATAGAAAAAATGTTGCCATATATAGAATTTTAGTATATATATTTTAACCTAAATTATGCGTTAAAAAGTTACATGGGCTATTCTATATTTTTAAAAACCCCACCAAAACCAATTTCTGCTACGAAACCGCAGAATCCAAGTGGGAGAGAATCAACGGAATTAAGGTTTTTAGGAGTTTCCTCAAGAGAATCTTGAAAACCACATGATTATGTTAGTAAGTAATCCTGAAAGAGTAGTTAAATATTTTAATCATAAAGACATTATTTATGCAGCTTAAAATTTATAGATATTTACACATCAGGTTAATAATTAAAAAATACTTTTTAAAAATTTGTGTTTTTTTATTTTAGAAAATGAGTAGTTTTGCAGAGCTAAAATTTAAAAATTCATGTCAAAAACACTTTTCGATAAAATTTGGGATTCTCATATTGTAAAAAAACAAAACGGCTATCCTGATGCCATTTATATTGACACTCATTTTATACATGAAGTTACAAGTCCGCAGGCTTTTGACGGTTTAAGAAAACGAAATATTCCTGTATTTAGAACTAAAAATACGGTTGCAACTGCCGATCATAATGTGCCAACAAAAAATCAACATTTGCCAATTAAAGATGCTATTTCTAAATTTCAAGTTGATAAGCTTACAGAAAACACCAAAGAGTATGGAATTGAATTATATGGCTTATGTCATGAATTTCAAGGAATTGTGCACGTAATTGGACCAGAATTGGGCATTACACAACCCGGAATGACGATTGTTTGCGGTGATAGCCACACTTCTACGCATGGAGCTTTTGGCACTGTGGCGTTCGGAATCGGAACTTCGGAAGTAGAAATGACTTTGGCAACCCAATGTATTTTGCAATACAAACCCAAAACCATGAAAATTGAAATTAATGGTATTTTGGGCAAAGGCGTTTTGTCGAAAGACATCGTTTTATATGTGATTGCGAAAATTTCTGCCGCAGGCGGGACGGGTTATTTTATTGAGTTTTGTGGCTCGGCAATAACCGCACTTTCGATGGAAGCACGCATGACAATTTGCAATATGAGTATCGAAATGGGTGCCAGAGGCGGATTAATTGCCCCAGACCAAAAAACTTTTGACTATATGAAAGGTCGAAAATTCGCTCCAGAAGGCGAAACCCGGACAAAAGCCATGGCATATTGGAAAACTTTGTTTACAGACTCTGATGCTACTTTTGATAAAACTTATACTTTTCAAGCCGAAGATATTCAACCCATGATAACTTACGGAACTAATCCAGGTATGGGTGTAGGAATCACTGATAAATTGCCTTCAGAAAACGAAGTTTCGAGTTCAGAATTGCTTTCGTTCAAAAAATCTTTGGATTATATGGGATTGAAAGCGGGACAAGAAATGGTTGGAAAAAACATTGATTATGTTTTCATTGGCTCTTGCACCAATTCTAGAATCGAAGATTTACGCATCGTAGCCGATTTTGTGAAAGGCAAACAAAAAGCATCTGATGTGGAAGTTTGGATAGTTCCAGGCTCAAAATTAGTTGAAAAACAAGCTAAAGCCGAAGGAATTGATAAGATTTTGGCTGCAGCTGGCATGGAATTGCGTGAGCCAGGCTGTTCGGCTTGCTTAGGAATGAACGAGGACAAAGTGCCTGCTGGAAAATATTCAGTTTCAACTTCTAACCGAAATTTTGAAGGACGGCAAGGTCCGGGTGCTCGAACTTTTTTAGTTTCTCCACTTACTGCAGCCCTTGCAGCCATTACAGGAAAAGTGGATGATGTAAGAAAATATGTTTAAAATATCAAAAAGTTTCAATTAATTATCAAGGAAACTACTAAAAACCTCACCCAAATCCGCCCAATTAGGGAGGGTTTGGGTGAGTTTTTTAAAAATAATATTGGGGTTTTTAGAGGTTCATTGGAAACTTTTTTATATCCCATATATAAATTTTTTAAAATACTAAAGAACATTTAATACTTTTGAGCTATCAAAAAAGACATATTCTTGGGTAAACATATCGAATCTGATACCTACATTTATTGAATTTGACAATATTTTTGTGATATAAAATCGTATGAACACACCTGTTGGAGAGGGCTTTCGCATTTAAAAATAAATAAATTTTTATTCTATAATTATTACTGAACTTATACTTTCCGAATAAGTCCCTCCCCTTGGATTCTGCGTATTCGTTGCAGAAATTGGATTTAGGGTTGGGTTTAATTAATCAATAGTTTTAAATTCGTTTGCACTGTGCTTCGTCTGAGCTTATAAATTTTTCTTAAAATAGTTGTATCTGGTTTTGACATGACCGAAGTTTCAAGCTCTTCGATCTTTTCACCAAACTCTTCAATGATTTTAAAATAACTTACGATAGTGGCTTCTAAAAGCTCGTACATAAGAAAATCTGTATTTGATTTTCTTACTTTAATTTGTGAAATTTTTAGTTTTAATCTTACTTCATCAAAAGCATCACCAACAATATCGCTTTGAAAAGTGAAAACCATATTCTTACATATTACTAGGCTTA
>REAG01000306.1 GCA_004294265.1 Cytophagales bacterium
GCGATAAAGTCACTTGCCATATTTATGGTTTCTTTTTTAATTTCTTTGTTATACAAAACGAATATCTCAACATTCTGCATTTCTAAATGTAATTCATTATGAATAGCAACTGTTCCGTTTTCAGAAATCTGAGTTTTAAATCTATATGTTTCCATTTTAAATATATTTAATATTTTTAACCCACATTCTTTTCCCAATTCCAAGCATCTTTGCAAGCATTTTCTATTGAAATTACAATCAAATATTATTGGGCTTTAGATTTTTATAGATTTCTTAATTCATTTATTTTTTTTAAAGTTAGTCCTGTAATTTCTGAAATAGTAACATTATCTAAGCTTTTCAAAATTGATTTTATAGCAATTTCGACACTTCGTTCATCCATAGCTTGAAATTTTGCTTCCGTTTGCATAGTAAAAATTTCACTTGCCTTTGAGCTAAGGCTATCCATGTAACGGTTATAACCATATTGATCAGCTTTTGGAAGTCGCATAATATCAAGAACCTTCTCGGCTTCTTTCAATCCTTTTGCTTTAAAACTATCTTTTATTTCACTATTTTTTAAAAAATAAATCCATTCATCTAAAGTATCTTTAGCTTTGTCATCAAATTGATTTACTTTTAAAACGTAATATTCAGGAAAAATATCTGATATTTCTAACTTACCAAAAGTATTTTTTTGCTTTGCAGATAATCCTAAAATATCATTTTGATGAATTCCTTTAAAGTCTGTAATTCCTTTATAAATATAATCATTACCTTGCCCCAAATCAAAAAAAACTATATGAATAGATATTACTTTTTTTATGTCTGCATATTTTTGTCCACTATCTAAATTTTCAGTAATAATTTTGGAAGCTCCATAAACCATTCTATGAAAATAATCAATTTCATAGGTGCTTTGAATTTCAATAATTACGAATTCATTTTTTGAGTTTTGAGTAAGTATATCCACACGATTAAACTTATCTGTTTCGTGTTCTTGGTTGCCTTCACTTTCTAAAATTTGATCTATTTTAATATTTTCAAACAAAAGCTCACTCAAAAAACCTTCAAGAATGCCAAAATTAGCTTTATTTCTCAAAAGTTTTTTAATTGCCCAATCAAATTTTATTAGTTTTTTGTTCATAAAATTAAAATAGATTTTGTAAATTTAGAATGAATATTTAAAATTTAAAATCATATTAACCCATATTCTTTTCCCAATTCCAAGCATCTTTGCAAGCATTTTAAATTATTTTGAATTATTTTTTAATAACTCTAAAATGACATTAGGTAAAACAGCTTTTATATTTGAATACTTAAAATCATCTATATTTCGGGTAATAATATAATCAATATCGTTTTTTTTGGATGCTTCAACTTGAATAGCATCTTCAAAATCTAAAACAGGTGATTTTAAAGAATTTTCAATAATTTTAAAATCAATTTCTAATATATCAATAATACTAATCAAATTTTTTAAAAAAAGAACAGCTAATTGATGATTTTTTGCTTTTTTTGCAATATAATATATATCAGATATTGTTGTAGCAGTAACAAATCCATAAATTTTATTCTTATCAATTAATTTAAAAACATTTGCCGATGAGTCATAAAATGGCTCTCTTTGTAAAGCAATATCTAAAATTATATTGGTATCCAGTAATATCCTCATTTATGCTTTTTTAAAAGATATTCAAATTTTGCATCCACAGCATCTATTCCAGAAAACGCACCAGACCATGTGGCGATAAAGTCACTTGCCATATTTATGGTTTCTTTTTTAATTTCTTTGTTATACAAAACGAATA
>REAG01000252.1 GCA_004294265.1 Cytophagales bacterium
TTTGCTCGTTCAGTCGTTGGCTTTCAGCGACAGTATTAAGCCCTTTTGCATTATAGCCATTCCATTTTTCGAAAACCAATAAATCTGCATTGTTAAAATGAGCCGAACTTAGTCCCACCAAATCAATAGACGGCTCTTTGACAAGGCGCACTATAGCATACAAGTCATCCATCTCATTTCCCGTGTCGGCATCGAGCCACACTTTCTGTTTTTGAGCAAAGGTATTGGAAATGAAGATGATACTGATTAAAAAAACATAGATATATTTCATATTGTTATTATGGTTAGTTTTTGAAAAAATACTATTTTAACGTATTTTTCAGATGGCAAAGATTATGCTTATATTATTTTGGGTAGTAATTACTATATAACACAATCTTACGATTACGCTACAAGGTTTGCAATAAAAAAAGCCTTAATCGATATGCTTGACAAAGATGCGAATTTTACTTTCTAAAAAATAATGGTTGAAACATATTATTGGATTGTAGCACGTCCAAGCGCGGTAGAGGGCGCATGGTCTTATCAAATTGGCACGCTTTCGTATTTTCGAAAAGACAGCATAAACGCCTTCTTAAAAGATGTAGGCTGTGGTACTTGGGAAGATATGAAAAAGCAAGGTTACAAGTGTATAAAAGTGAATTTAGTTACTAAAAAATAACTTTTTTGAATATGAAACAAGAAATATTTGATCAAGCAGAAGTTTTTGAACCTCTCTTTCCAGAAGCAAACGCTTTGCCAGAGAGAATTTCGCTCGAAAAATTTGCCCCCAAAAGGCTTAATCAAGGCTCTCAGGGTTCATGTGTAGCATGGGCTAGTGCGTATGCAGCCCGCACAATTTTGGAAAGTCAAGCTACTAATTCAGATCCAAATAATGTAAAGTTTAGCCCCTCATTTTTATATAATCAAATAAAATTAGAAGGCTGTCAAGGATCTTATGTGGTTAGGGCGATGGATAAAATGTTACAAATTGGCTCATTACCGTTTTCACAATTTGCTTATGATGAAGAAAGTTGCGAAAAAGAACCCAATAGCATGGAAAAACAACAGGCAATTCGCTATAAAATGAAAGGCTATAATCGCCTAACCAAAAGCGGAGATGAGTATGAAATTGACTTTATTGCCATGAAACAAAACCTCTCACAAGGAGCACCATGTGTGATTGGAATGATGGTTGGCGGCTCATTTATGCAAGATATGACAGGGCGAAAAGTATGGATTCCTAGTTCTGAAGACTATCAAATGGCGGGTTTTGGCGGACATGCCATGTGCGTAATTGGTTACGATGATTATTTGGAGGGCGGTGCTTTTCAAATTATGAACAGTTGGGGTTCAGAATGGGGCGAAAATGGTATTGCTTGGGTGAAATACAAAGATTTTGCCCATTTTGCTAAAGAAGCCTATGCCGTTTTTCCGCTTTCGCAACAAGAGAAAGGCGAAACACAATCGTATGCCGTTGAGTTAGCACTCATAAATAACACCTCTAAACAAGCCATAGGTTTTAAGCAAATAAAAGGTAATATTTTTAATTCTGAAACGGCAATTAAAAAAGGTGATAAGTTTAAAATTGCTCTTAAAAATGATGTGGAATGTTACACCTATGTTTTTGGTCAAGAAACGGATGGTTCTAGCTATGTTTTGTTTCCATATACCAAAAAGCACTCTTCTTATTGTGGCATAACTGGCACTCGCTTATTTCCAAAAGATTATTCTATGCAAGCCGATAATGTTGGAAATAAGGATTTTATTGCTATTGTAGTGAGCAAACAACCGCTCGATTATACTAAATTAAATGCAGCAATCAACACCTCAAAACAAAGCAGTTATGGTGCTAAAATAAATGAAATTTTAGGCTCAGAAATGGCAAATGTTACTTTTAGTACTCAAGGTGGCATTAGATTTGAAGGAAAAACTGATGCCAAAAACACAGTGGCTGTTGTTTTGCAAATTGATAAAAAGTAAGGATACTTTACTTTTTTAATAAGCCATTAACTATTGAAAAATAATTAGTAAATGGCTTTTTTTATTACTATTTTTGTTTCTTATGGAAATATAAACTTTTACATAATTCAAGTTTTCAAATTATATAAAGTCCAATAAATAATTATAATTCCTTTTTAACTTTTCCCCATTGGGGAAATAAGAAAGGGGTTTTCTAAAAATTTAATTGTAAAAATTTAGTGGACTCAATATAAAATTGCAAAAAACTAATTTAATCGAAATAGGTTTTACTTTTTTTATTTCACCGTTTTATAAATCGCATACGATCCAGCTTTGAGCGTAAGTTTTGTTGTCGTTTTGTTTGGTAAATAAGAAACTTCAGTGCCAATAAGTTTAATTGTTTTTTTGGTAAATAAATTTGGGATTTCAGCCGAAACTTCTTTTCCAGATGGATTAATGGCTACCACAATTTGCTCGTTGCCATTTGTGCGAGCAAAAACAAAGGGATATTTGTCTTTTTCGGCATATAAAACTTTGAAATCGGCATAACCAGCCAAGGCTTTTTCGGTTCTGCGGATGGCAATTAATTTTTTGATTGACGAAAGCATCGATGCTGGATTTTTTTTTTGCGAAGCCACATTTACAGCCGCTTTTGAGGTGTCAGTTGGCATCCAAAGTTTGGCATAAGGTGCAGTCGAAAATCCATTGTTTTTAGTATTGTTCCATTGCATAGGCGTCCTAGCACCTGCTCTGCCTCCATAGCAACCTTCTATGTATGGCAAGTTATATAATTGTTTCATACCGATTTCATCGCCATAATATACAAAAGGTACTCCTGGAATGGCAAACGAAAAGGCAAAAATCATTTCTAATTCCGACTGCGAACGGTCAATATTTATCCGTGTCAAATCATGATTTCCGACTGGTATTGAGATATAACCTTTGTCTTTGGTGGCATTATATTGATCCAAATAATCTTTAATGAAAGCCGAAATATCGCCTTTTCCATTTTTATCAAAATAGCTATTCCCATCAGGCGAAACACCATTGAGACTACGCCAAGTTTCTTTTCTAAACAAATTTTCGTACGAAGCAATCCAATGTAAATAATCGGCATGGAATCCACCCACCAAAGCATGTTTTGGATGCGACCATTCGGCTACTGTGAACGCATCGGGCTTAATTTTTTGTATAAATTCACGCACTTCAAGCCACCATTTGGCACAGGCTTTGATCTCATCATTATCGTTTTTAACGAGCGAACCAGCCATATCTACCCTAAAACCATCGCTGCCCATTTCGAGCCAAAATTTAAGTATATTTTTCATTTCGGCACGCAATGCCAACACATCAGGATGGTTAGTAGGCAACTGCCAAGGTTTGGACGAATCGGGTTTTGCAAAACCGAAGTTTAAAGCTGGTTGGTGATAAAAAAAATTGGTCATATAGCTTCCAAATCGAGTGCCATAGCCATTTACCATTTTGCCTACAAACTCACTTCCGCCATTGTCCCAAGTGGCGTTTGTCCAAATATACCAATTAGAATATTTGTTTTTTTCTTGTTTGGCAGATTCCTGAAACCAAGGATGGTCGGCAGAAGTATGCCCAGGCACAAAATCAATAATTACCTTCATGCCACGCTTATGAATTTCGTCAAAGAGCAATTTTGCATCGGCATTGGTGCCATATCTTGCCCCTACTTTGTAATAATCCGACACATCATACCCCGCATCACGATAAGGCGATTCGTAAAACGGATTAAACCAAATGGCATTAACACCAAGCGATTTTACATAATCTAATTTTTCAATAATTCCTTTGATATCGCCAATGCCATCGCCATCCGAATCCTTGAAAGTTTGCGGATATATTTCGTAAAAAACGGCTTGATGTATCCATTCTGGCACGGGTGGTTTGGTGGCTTCTTGAGCAAAAACAATTGATTTTGTTACAAATAAGATGCTAATGACAATTAAATATTTTTTCATTGTAAGTTTTTTATTAAAATGTGTTTATTATTTTTAAAAATACAAAACTAAAAAAATAGGTTCAATATAGCTAAAAAAGTTTTTTTTGTTGGAATTAAAGCTTTATATAAGCCCATTTAATTACAATAGACAAATTTAATTTGCTATTTGGCACGTGGTTCAGCTAGCATCATTCTGTTCAACAAGTTGTCAAATATGTTTTCTTTGAATATTGAGCGATTAATTCGATAACAAAATTCGTTTAAATAGCCTTGCAATTAATCTGGATTTACACTATGATAAATGCCTCTTATCAAACTTTATAGATGCTGAATGCCTCTGTGCATGACTTTGAAGTTTTTTTATTTCCTTTTTTGTTGATCTATCTGAAATTCCTTTTTTAATAGGAAATAGCCTGCCTATTTATTTGTAATTACATTGGCATTTGTGCTAATATGTTTGTAGAAAACAGTTTTAATTTTTCAAAACTCACATTTTCTATTTTCTTAACATAAATTCTCTTTATGCCTTTGCCTTCGTTTTTTTTCAATAGCAACTACTATTTGCGATTTTTTTATGGTACCTCTTTCAATAGTACCAGTTTCTTGCTCTCTTATAAAAGCCTCATTAACTCATGGAATTCGTATTTAGATTTTTTTAACAATAATCAAGATGTTTATTTTTAATTTATTACAAAAAAACACTTACATAAGAAGTCCCACCCCCTGGTTTCTGCAGCTTGATAGCAGAAATTTGATTTAGGTTGTGGCTTTTAATCTATTTTTTTTAAATGTGAATTCCCTACTCGCCAACTTCAACATCACCTGTTAATGTATATTTTTTACTATTTTGCATAGCTAATCGTACTTTATGTTGAAAAAGAAAAGACGTTTTTCTGTTTACTCTTACTGTATTTGATAAATGTTCAGAAGAAATACTTTTTGCAGTCGCACTCATACGAAATATCATTAAAAAAACCTTTTGAAGACCTATTTTGCTATCTTGAAATAAAGTTTGTGCAGTGACTGATGTAATACTTTAGCATTTTTTACACCTTTTTGTTTAACCAAAAGTAGATTTCAATTTTTCATTATAACTGCACTTGGGGTAAATAAAGCCATCTTTCCATTTTTGCTCACATAAATAAGACCTGCAAGCTCGTTACATTTAAACTACTTAAAAAACTCAATTTCGTTTTGCCCTTCAAATATTGATAAATCCATTTGAACAAAGTTTTATTTTGTAAATTAAATACTTTTTTTATTTGTTAAAAAACTGAACAATTCTATAATAGGGAACTCCCAAAAACCTCAATTCCAATGAAGGCCTCCCTTTGGATTCTGCGGCTTCGTAGCAGAAATTGGTTAGGGTGGTTTTTAAAAATAATATTGGGGTTTTTAGAGATTCCCTTAAATTAATATCGATCGTTTAATATTCTTAAAATATGAAATTAATTGTTTAATCTATTAACCTGACGTGTTTTTATCTATAATTAATTTTTTATAACTTATTGATAATCAACACTTTACGAAAAATAAATTTATAGATATTTTGAAGTCAAGTTAATAGCAATTAAAAATATAAATTTTATTTTGTAAAATTAATTGTTTGAATCATTTATTGTGTACTAAATTTTATTCTAATTTCTACTTTTAGTTTTATAATAATTAAAAATCTATAACAAAAAAATCATTTTTTTGAATAAAAGAATTTTAGCATCTATCTTTGTGGATTATAAGTAATGAGTCTAAAGTCTAATATTTTATTGTCTAATCTGCCCCAACACGTTGCTATCATTATGGATGGAAACGGACGATGGGCAAAAAAGAAAGGTGCTTTACGCATTTTTGGGCATAATAACGCCATTAAATCTGTCCGAGATGCCTCTGAAGCAGCAGCGGAATTGGGTATTAAATATCTTACTTTATATGCTTTTTCGACTGAAAACTGGAGCAGACCCAAAGAAGAAGTGAATGCTTTAATGAGTCTTTTGATAAAAACTATTGGCAACGAAACAAAAACATTAAACAAAAACAACATTAAGCTCAACACCATTGGCAACACTTCTGATTTGCCAAAAGATTGTCAAAAAGAACTTTATGATGCCATTGAAAACACAAAAAACAATACAGGATTAACTTTGACGTTAGCATTAAGTTATAGCGGTCGTTGGGAAATTGTGGAGGCAGCAAAACTTTTGGCTTATAAAGTTAAAAATGGTGATTTAAAAATCGAAGATATTAATGAAAATATATTTTCACAATATCTTTGCACCTACCCAATACCAGACCCAGAGTTGATGATTCGCACGAGCGGAGAATTAAGAATAAGTAACTATTTACTTTGGCAATTGGCATACACAGAATTATATGTAACGGACATTTTATGGCCCGATTTTAATAAAGAAAATTTTTATGAAGCAATCATAGATTTTCAAAAACGAGAAAGAAGATTTGGAAAAACAAGTGAACAAGTGGCTAAGCCTGCTTAAACGTAGTATTATTTTAGGAATTTTTTCTGCCCATTTTTTGGCTCTCGGTCAAGATTTTACGGACGAATCTTTTATCAATTATTCAAAACCTAATACTTATATTATTGGTGGA
The DNA here is from genome assembly GCA_004294265.1 of Cytophagales bacterium. Lineage (GTDB taxonomy): Bacteria > Bacteroidota > Bacteroidia > Cytophagales > UBA9547 > REAG01. Next base: position 6,512 of record REAG01000252.1, read on the forward strand.
ATGAGTGTTTCGGGAACGCAATATATAGATCCAAGTGCTATTATTGCCGTAACTGGTTTTAAAGTAGGTGATAAAGTTGCCATTCCTGGTGATGCCATGACTATGGCGCTTCGCAAACTTTGGGATCAAGGTATTTTGGGAGATGTAAAAGTGCAAGTAACCAAAATTTCTAACGATTCTATTTATTTTAATTTCGATTTAAAAGAACGTCCTAGGCTTTCAAAGTTTGTTTTTTTGGGAATTACCAAATCTGAGCAAGACGATTTAAAAGAAAAAATTAGGCTTATCAAAGGCAGAACAATCACAGATGTGATGGTAAAAAATACACAAAAAAAAGTTAAAAACTTTTATGCAGAAAAAGGCTTTAACAATGCTAAAATAACCATGTTGCAAGCCTTAGATACAACCTCAACTGGTGCAAATCAAGCAACACTTCGTATAGTTATCAACAAAGGAAGAAAAGTAAAAGTGGATGAAGTTACTTTTTTAAATAACGAACAATTTTCAGATAGGCAACTTCGTAAAAAACTAAAAAACTCCAAAAGAATGCAATTAATAGATATTCCAAATGTCTATTTTTTGGATAATAAACCTTTGACAATCAAACTTTTTAGAAAAAAATTCATCCGAAATAAATATGAAGAAGATAAAAAATCATTAACAGATTTTTATAATTCACAAGGTTACCGAGATTTTAATATTCTTTCAGATACCGTAACTCTCAAAGAAGGTCGTTTTGCTAATATCAAAATTAAATTAGACGAAGGCAGAAAGTATTATTTCCGAAATATTCGTTGGAATGGAAATTATATATATGAAGATGATTACTTAAACCGAGTGATGGGAATAAAAAAAGGCGATGTATATAATATGTCTGCTTTAGAAAAGCGTTTAAATTACAATCCAACAGGTGCAGATGTGAGTTCACTTTATTTGGATGATGGTTATTTATTTTTTAATGTAGAACCTCAAGAAGTTTCGATTGAAGGCGATAGCATTGATATAGATATGAAAATGTATGAAGGTCCGCAAGCAACTATCAATAAAATCAATATTGCTGGCAACACAAAAACCAACGACCATGTAATATTAAGAGAAATCAGAACTAAACCTGGACAAAAATTCAGCCGTGCAGACTTAATTCGTACGCAACGAGAAATTGCTACTTTGGGCTATTTCGATCCTGAAAAAATTGAAATAAATCCAAAACCAAATCCTGCCAATGGAACCGTAGATATTGATTATGGCGTTGCCGAAAAACCGAGCGATCAAATTGAGCTTTCGGGCGGTTGGGGCGGATTTTATGGCTTTATAGGAACTTTAGGATTAAGCTTTAATAACTTTTCGGCTCGCAATATTTTCAAATTATATAAGTGGTCACCATTACCGTCTGGAGATGGGCAAAAATTAGCTTTAAGGGTTCAAGCCAATGGACCATCTTTTCAATCTTATTCCATTTCATTTAGCGAACCTTGGTTAGGTGGCAGAAAACCAACTTCTTTGAGTGTAAGTGCATCCTATTCAGTAAGTAGATTAGGACAAAATGTATTTGGTGGACTTGGTGGTGGTTTCGGTGGAAATACACGAAATTTTTTACCAACTACAAATAGCAAAATTGGTATCATAAATCTTTCTGTTTCGCTTGGCAGAAGAGTTCGTTGGCCCGATGATTACTTTACACTTTCGCACACCATTGGTTATTCTCGTTATAATTTGGATAATTATAACTTTGCTAATGTAGCTTCTGTAACGAGTGCTTTGAATAGTGTTGTTATAACTAATACTTTAAGTAGAAATAGCATTGATAATCCTATGTTTCCTAAGCGTGGTTCAAGTTTTACTTTAAGTTTAATGGCAACACCCCCGTTTTCGCTATTTACGAATCAAGATTATTCAAAATTTGGAAATAACGAAGTTCAAAGATTATTGGATTTTAAATGGGTAGAATATTACAAAGTTATGTTTGATGGATCGTGGTTTACCAACATTGCAGGTAAATTAGTTTTGAACACACGAGCCCATTTCGGATTTTTGGGCAGATATAACGATAGGCTCGGTTATTCGCCTTTTGAACGCTTTTTATTGGGTGGAAACGGACTTTCAGGCTTTAATTTTATTCTTGGTTCGGATATTATTGGCATGAGAGGCTATGCAAATAATCAGATTGGACCAACGCCATTTACAAGCGACCCAACAAAAAGAGATAACGGAGGATTGGTATATAATAAATTTGTTTGGGAATTGCGTTATCCGATCAGCTTAAGCCAAGCTGCTACCGTTTATGTACTTGCTTTTGCCGAAGGTGGAAACAACTGGAATCAATACGCAGATTTCAACCCATTAAATATCAAAAAAGCGGTTGGCTTTGGTGCTCGTATTTTCATGCCCGCTTTTGGTTTGATTGGTATAGATTATGGAATTCCGCTTAACCCAGATAATGCCGCTCAAGTGCAAAATTTTACCTTTAGCATTGGGCAACAGATAAGATAATTGTTAATTGTTAATTGTTAATTATTGTTTTTGAATTGTTAGTTTTTGAATTGTTAGTTTTTGAATTGTTAGTTTTTGAATTGTTAGTTTTTGAATTGTTAGTTTTTGAATTGTTAGTTTTTGAA
>REAG01000139.1 GCA_004294265.1 Cytophagales bacterium
GATAATTTATAGATAATTTATAGATAATTTATAGATAATTTATAGATAATTTATAGATAATTTATAGATAATTTATAGATAATAATTATATTTGTAAATTAAAATAAAGAAAATGGAAATTAAAGATAAAATCATTTTTAAAGAAGCTTTAAATCTAGAAATAAGCCGAATAATAAACTATATAGATGGATTTGAAATATCAGTTGAGGAAGCCGAAAAATTAGAAAAAGAAGACTTAATTCAATTACGAAACATAGCAACCGTAGAAAGCATTGGTTCTTCCACTCGCATTGAGGGTGCAACCATGCAAGACTTTGAAATTAAAACTTTAATCGATAACATGACTATTAATTCGCTTGAAAACCGAGATGAGCAAGAGGTAATAGGTTATTACGATGCTTTAGAAATTATACATGAAAATTACGAAAATATAATCTTTGGAGAAAATATCATCAAACAATTACATGGAATTTTATTAAAATACAGTGATAAAGATCAAAAACATAAGGGCGAATATAAATCTTTGAGTAATAGCGTGGTGGCAAACTACCCTGATGGAAGTCAAAAAACAGTTTTTCGCACGACAGCTCCGCACTTAACACCCAATGAAATGTTTGATTTGCTTGCGTGGACAAAAACATCTTTTGAAAATAAAGAACTACATCCGCTCGTAACGACAGCCGTTTTTGTGTATGAATTTCTGTCTATTCATCCTTTTCAAGATGGAAATGGGCGGCTTTCTCGTTTATTGACAACCTTACTTTTGATGCAATCAAAATATAGATTTATCAACTATATTTCATTTGAAAATCATATAGAATTACACAAAGAAACTTACTATGCAGCCTTAATGAACGGACAAAAAACCAGAAATTCTGATAATGAAAATATAGAAGAATGGATTATGTTTTTTATGGGTAGTTTGAAAAGCTTGACAGATAAATTACAAGTAAAACTATCCTCAATCAAGCAAAAAAGCATATATTTAACCGAAAGACATAAAAAAATTATAGCTTTTATAACTAAAAATAAAGTAGTAAAATTTATTGATATTAGTAATTTTAATAAAAAAATAAATCCATCAAGTATCAAAAAAGATTTAAGTTATTTAGTAAAAAATGGAGTCGTTAAAAAATCAGGATTATTGAAAGCAACCATGTATAGTATGCCTTAATATCAAGCATTAATTTAGTAATATATTACATTAAAAAAATAAAATAAATTTTGATTAAATGCCATTTATAAAATTTAACTTCTCTCAAATTCAAATAAATAAAATAAATCTATCATATTTGTAAAAAAACTACGTTTTATGGCATTAACAAACCTACAACTAAGAATAATAAGTGGCATTATTGGAGGAACAGGCGTAGTTTTTTGCCTAACATTCAACCAATGGAGTTATTTAATATTTGTATTGGCATTAGGAGTAGCGGGTCAAATAGAATTTTATAAACTCATAAAAGACGATGGCGAAGACCCTCTTTCAAAATGGGGAATATTAATTGGATTTTTAGTAAATATTCTTACATTTTTTGTTTTAGCAAACCTCCTACCAACAAAAGTTTATACTTTAATATTTGTGCTTATTGGAATTACATTTATTACTGAATTATACCGAAAATCATCTAATCCATTTGAAAATATTGCTTTTACATTGATAGGAATATTTTATGTTGCCATTCCAATGGCATTGTTGCATGTTGCTGCATTTTCGCAAGGTAAATTTAGCACACAAATTATTTCAGGCATATTTTTTATGCTTTGGGCGAGCGATTCTGGTGCCTATTTTGCAGGCAAAACATTAGGTAAACATAAATTATTTGAGCGAATTTCACCAAAAAAAACGTGGGAAGGATTACTTGGCGGTTTAGCTTTAGCAATTATTTTAGCAGTTATTCTTGGTATTTATTTTCAAGATTTACCAACTTGGAAATGGATTGCAATGGCAATAATTATTACTACAATTGGTACTTATGGAGATTTAGTTGAATCTATGCTCAAACGGAGTCTTCAAATTAAAGACTCCGGAACGCTCATACCTGGTCATGGTGGAATTTTAGATAGATTTGATGGAATATTACTTGCTGCACCTTTTTTAGCTTTTTTTCTATCAATAGATTTTTAACTAGATAAAGTAATAAATTAAACAATTTTATATCTCACAAAAGCTTCCATAGCTTCGTATTCAGGCAATCCTAAGTTGTTGTACATTATTGCAGTAGCATGATTTCTATCTTCGGCTCTAACCCAAAACTCACGCTTATCATTGCCAGGAAAAAGAGCGGCATCTTTTTGTGATTGGTGTTTAAAAATAGCTTTCCTTTTGCGTAAAAGCTCATCAGGACTAAGAGGAACAGCCATTTCAATTTCGTCAATATCCCATTCCTGCCACGCACCTCTGTAAAGCCAAACGTAACAATTTTGCATCCAAAGTTCATTTTTCAATCTATTAAGTGCCTCAAAAATTGCTGCCAAACAAACCCGATGCGTACCATGAGGATCGCTCAAATCACCAGCTGCATAAATTTGATGCGGTTGATTTTTTTGTAATAAATCTATGATAATTTCAATATCCGCTTCACTTATTGGATTCTTTTTTATTGTTCCAGTTTCATAAAAAGGTAAATCTAAAAAATGAGTTTGATTATCAGGAATTCCTACATATCGACAAGCCGCTTTTGCTTCGCCTTTTCGAATCAAACCTTTAATTGCCATGACTTCTTTTGAGTCAATTTCTCCAGATTTTTTATTTTTAATTTTATCAACAATATTACTATAAAAGGCATCTAAAGGCTGGTTATTAATCTTAAAAATTTCATTAAAATCACTTATAAAATCGGCAAAACGAATAGCATCATCATCAAAAACAGCAAGATTACCCGAAGTTTGATAAGCCACATGCACCTCATGACCTTGATCAACCAAACGTATAAAAGTGCCACCCATCGAAATTACATCATCATCAGGATGAGGTGAAAATATTACTACTTTCTTAGGAAAAGGAGCTGCTCTTTCAGGACGATTGCTATCATCTACGTTTGGTTTTCCACCTGGCCAACCTGTAATAGTAGCTTGCAATTCATTGAAAACACGAATATTAATCTTATAGGCAGAGCTAAATTCAGTTACCAAATCGCCCATTCCATGCTCCATATAGTCGGAATTAGTAAGTTTTAAAATAGGTTTTCCTACTTTTTGACATAACCAAACAACAGATTTTCTAATTAATTTTGAGTCATTCCAATCGCAATTTCTTACGAGCCAAGGGGTTTTAATTTTTGTTAATTCGGTTGAAGCCGCTTCATCTAAAACTACCAAAGCATTCGGATGATTTTGTAAAAAAGAAGCTGGAATTTGATCGGAAATATTACCCTCTACCGCTTTTTGAATAATTTTTGATTTTCCCTCACCCCAAGCCATCATGATTATTTTTTTGGCTTTCATGATAGTACCGACACCCATCGTTATGGCTTTTCGAGGCACGTGTTCTTCGCCAAAAAAATCACTTGCTGCATCAATTCGTGTCATGTGATCAAGTGTAACGAGCCTAGTAGTGGTTTTTTCACCCGAACCTGGTTCATTAAAACCAATATGCCCTGAGCGGCCAATCCCAACTATTTGTAAATCTAATCCACCTAATTCAGTAATTTTATTTTCATAATCCAAACAATAAGAATAAATATTTTCTTTTGAAATATTACCATCGGGTATATAAATTTGAGTTTTGGGAATATCAATATGATTAAATAAATGTTCGTTCATAAACCGAACGTAACTTTGCAAATTATCTGGTTGCATTGGGTAATATTCATCCAAATTAAAAGTGAAAACATTTTTAAAACTTAGTTTTCCTAATTTACATAAATTAACCAATTCTTGATAAACTCTAGTTGGTGTTGAGCCTGTGGCTAATCCTAAAACGCAATTTTTTCTTTCTTTTTGCTTTAATTGTATCAAATCGGCTATTTCATGAGCAACCAAAATAGAAGCCTCTTTAGAAGTTTGTAAGATTTTTGTTTGTATTTTTTCGTGATTTGATTGCATATATTATATTATATTTTCAAATTTGTTGTACGACAAAAAAAATATTTCAATCATTTTTTATTTAAAATATATTGAAATAATAATGAAACATATTTTTTATATAAACCTCATAAATTTATAAATAAAATTCTAGAATTCATGCACATAAAAGTTATAATTCCAGCTTTCAACGAACCTTATATTTTAAAAACTTTGGAAAGTTTGGCTTTATGTTCACTACCAAAATCTTCTACTATTGAAATCATTATTGCCATAAATCAAACCCAAGAATCTAGTGATGAAATAAAATCACAAAATAAAAATACTTACAAAATTTGTAATAATTTTAAAATTATAGATATAAAAATTGATACTCAATTATTTATCCTTGAAAAGCAAAGTGTAGGTTTAGCTCGAAAAATGGGAATGGACTTTGCTTTTAAAAAATTAGAATTTGAAAATGAAATCAAAAATGGCATTATCGTAAACCTTGATGCCGATTGCGAAGTTGAAAAAAATTACTTTTTAGCCATTGAAAATCATTTTATAAAATATCCAAAAACGCCTGCAACTAGTATATTTTATGAACATAAATTAACTGATAATCAATACATTATAGATTATGAATTGCATCTTCGCTATTTAGTAGATGCATTAAGATGGACAGGTCATCCTTATGCTTTTCAAACAGTAGGTTCTTCAATGGCTGTGCGTGCAGAATGTTATAAAAAACAAGGTGGAATGAACTCAAAATTAGCGGGAGAAGATTTTTATTTCTTACAAAAAATGATGGATTTAGGTAATTTTACGGACATTTTAGACACTACCGTTTTTCCCTCATCCAGAGTTTCAGATAGAGTTCCTTTTGGCACAGGAAGAGCCATGGCAGACATAAAAAATACTGAAAAATGGAAAAGTTATCATTTTAATTCTTATATAGATATTAAAGATTTTATTACTCAAACTGATAATATATATATACAAAAATTCAAAATAGAAAGCACTTCAGAACCAATGAAATCTTACTTAGAAAATATTGATTTTGAAAATAAAATCAAAGAAATCATACAAAATACTTCAAATTATTTAGCATTCAAAAAACGCTTTTTTCAATGGTTTAATGGATTTATGGTTATGAAATATTTGAATTTTGCTAGAGAAAATTTTTACGAAATTCAAATCATTGATAAAGCAATTTTACCTTTTTTACAAAAAATATACCCCAATAATAACTTTTCTAACAAAACAGAAATGTTGATTTTTTTAAGAACTTTTGATAGAAATCGAGGACAATATGTATCTTTGTAAATAAAAAAACAATAAAAATGAAAGCCTATCACGAACTTTTAAAACATATTTTAGATAAAGGTTTATATAAATCAGACCGTACAGGCACAGGCACTTACAGTGTTTTTGGCTACCAATGTAGGTTTGATTTAAGTGAAGGTTTTCCGCTCGTAACCACAAAAAAAGTACATTTAAAATCCATCATTCACGAACTTTTATGGTTTTTAAAAGGCGAAACGAATATTAAATATTTAAAAGATAATGGCGTAAAAATATGGGACGAATGGGCAGATGAAAACGGAAATTTAGGTCCCGTTTATGGCTCTCAATGGCGAAGTTGGCAATGTGCTGATGGAAGAGTAATTGATCAAATTAGTAATTTAATCACACAAATAAAGAAAAATCCTGACTCACGAAGGCTTTTAATAAATGCTTGGAATGTGGCTGACGTGGATAGCATGGCGTTGCCACCTTGCCATACTATATTTCAATTTTATGTAGCTCCGGGAGATAAAAATGGAAAACGAAAATTATCTTGCCAACTATACCAACGCAGTGCCGATGTTTTTTTGGGCGTCCCTTTTAATATTGCTTCTTACGCACTTCTTACTATGATGGTGGCTCAAGTTTGTGATTTAGAAGTTGGTGATTTTGTGCATACTTTTGGTGATGTTCACATTTATTCAAACCATCTTGAACAAGTTAAATTACAACTTTCAAGAGAAATTAAAACTCTTCCAAATATGAAAATTAATCCGTTAATAAAAGATATATTTGGATTTTGCTACGAAGATTTTACGCTAGAAAATTACAATCCTCATCCAGCCATAAAAGCTGATGTTGCTGTTTAAATATTACTAAAAATCTTCTTAAAAAAGTAATTTAATCTTTAATTTTAAAGCATCTTTTAAATCCAGACGGCATTGAAGTTTCAAAATACATTTCTTTTTCAGATACAGGATGTATAAAACATAAAATCCAGGCATGCAAACCCAAACGACCGATAGGATCTTCGGTGGCGCCATATTTTTTATCACCCACTACGGGGTGTCCTATTTCTTGCATGTGAACTCTAATTTGATTTTTCCGTCCAGTTTCAATCGCCAATTCTAACAAAGAAAAGCCATTATGACGCTTCAAAACCCTATAATTAGAAACCGCTAACTGTCCCCCGTTGTCTTTTTTGGACGAATAAACCACAAATTGTTTATTCTCCTTTAAGTAAGATTTTATCTCTCCCTCCTCTTTTTCTACTTCGCCCTCTACAAATGCTAAATAATTTCTTTGAAGCACAATTTCATGCCAATTTTCCTGAAACCATGATTTTACTTCCTCATTTTTTGCAAATATCATGACCCCAGATGTTTCTTTATCTAATCTATGAATGACAAAAATTTTGTTATCCTCGTCTTGCGATTTTACATATTCAGAAAGCTGGTTGTAAGCAGTAAGTTCTCCGTCTTTTCCTGTTGAAATAGAAAGTAAGTTTGTGCATTTTTCAACCACAACAATTAAATCATCTTCAAAAAGAATTTTCACACCTTTCATTTCAGATTTTGATTTTACAACTTGAGCAATTACGTGAACTTCCTGCCCCACTTCAAGTTTATAATTATGTAAAGTTTCCATTTTATTATCTACCCAAATCATACGTTTGCTCAAATATGTTTTGATGGCAAACCGATTTTTACCTTTGATATTTTCCAACAAAAATGGAAGCAATTCCATGGGTTCGGTTACAGGATATGTTTTGGCATTACGCATACAAATTAAACTTTAAAATGAGATAAAATTGATTTTTTCAAAGCACAAAGATAGTTAAAAACATGATAATAATTACATTCACTACATTCACAAGTTATATTTTTTAATACATACATAATATAATATAAAATATTACTTAATTAGAATATAAAAAATATTTTCAATATTATTTTATTGTAAACTCTCATTTTAAAAAATATATCTGTTATTTTTGCATCATTAAACAATTAAAATCAAATGAGCAAAGTATTAATCATAGGAGCAGGCGGAGTAGGATCGGTTGTTGTGCACAAATGTGCCCAATTACCTCATGTTTTTTCAGATATTCTTTTGGCTAGTCGCACCAAATCTAAATGTGATAAAATTGCTTCAGATATTGGCGGAGGAAAGATAAAAACCGCTCAAGTTGATGCAGATAACGTGCCCGAATTAGTGGCTTTTATTAAAAGTTTTAATCCGAAATTAGTAATAAATGTAGCACTTCCTTATCAAGATTTAACCATCATGGATGCTTGTTTAGAAACTGGCGTACACTATTTAGATACTGCCAATTATGAGCCCAAAGATGTTGCTAAATTTGAATATTCGTGGCAGTGGGCTTATCAAGAAAAGTTCAAAAAAGCAGGTTTAATGGCACTTTTAGGCTGCGGTTTCGATCCAGGTGTTACAAATATTTTCACTAAACATGCTGCAGTTAATCATTTTGATGAAATTCATTATTTAGATATTGTAGATTGCAACGCTGGCTCACACGGAAAGGCATTTGCAACCAATTTTAATCCAGAAATAAATATCCGAGAAATTACTCAAAAAGGTAAGTATTGGGAAAATGGACAATGGATTGAAATTGAACCCATGTCTATTCATCAGCCCATAGATTACCCAAATGTAGGACCAAAAGAATCGTATTTATTGTTTCACGAAGAGCTAGAATCTTTGGTAAAAAACTTCCCTACCATCAAAAGAGCTCGTTTTTGGATGACTTTTGGACAACAATATTTAACGCATTTGGAGGTTTTGCAAAACGTAGGTATGACTTCAATTGCTCCCGTAAAGTTTAAAGGAATTGATATTGTTCCTTTAGAATTTTTGAAAGCAGTTTTGCCAGACCCCGGTACTTTGGGCGAAAATTATACAGGACAAACCTCAATTGGTTGTCAAATTAAGGGTATTAAAAATGGCAAAGATGTTACCTATTTTATTTGGAATAATTGCCATCATGCCGATTGCTACAAAGAAGTAAAAGCTCAAGGCGTTTCATATACCACAGGAGTTCCAGCCATGATTGGAGCAAAAATGATGCTTGAAGGACACTGGATGAAACCAGGAGTTTATAACACCGAAGAGTTCGATCCAAAGCCTTTTATGGATGATTTGTATAAATATGGCTTGCCTTGGCACGAAAAAGTGGGTGCTGAATTAGCGTTTACATATTAGAATTTATTACTTTTATAATATAAAAAGCACATTAAAAATTGTGCTTTTTATATTTATTTTTGTTGTGGTAAACAAGATTTACTTACTTTTTTTGAATTATTAGAATTTGGAAAAAGTCGTTTAAAAAATTGTGAGATTTTATAATTCATTAAACCTTTAAACCTAACTTCAGCACCACCTAAAATTACCTCATTTTGTTCTAAGTAAGTTATTTTTTTCATGTTTTTTGCTTTGATAACTTTCGAAATAGTTCCAAAAAAGCTAATCTTTATTTTTATGTTTTTTAATTCGTTTTTAGATATTTTTAATTTAAAATTACCTAAATTATCTGTAAGTGTGCTTTTTGTCGTTCCTTCAATTGAAATTTCTGCTCCAATTACAGCATCTCCTTTTGCTGTTCCATGTCCTTTATCATCTTGTTTATAAACAATTTTACCTGTGATATAAAAATTGGAATCAACTAAATCTTTATTTAAACTTTGCTTTTCTGAATTATTGAGACTAGTTTTCTTCATGCTATAACCACCAATTAAAACAACATCTTTATTAGAACTCTTATCTAATTTTAATTTCACATCAAAATAAAGATTAGTAAGATTATTTTTATTAATGGTTATTAATTCTTTTTCAAACCCTGAAAATTGTATGCTTATTATCAAACTTTCATTAATGAAATCATTTTCATTAATTTGTATACCAAAATTACCATCAATATCATTTACAACAAATCCTTTTAGTGAGTTGTTTATTATTATAGTTGCTCCAATTACAGGTTCACCTTTTAAAATTCCCATAGCTTTATCATCCTCGTTACTCACCACCCTTCCAGTAATAATCAAAGGAAAAGTAATTGCTATTTTCTTGTCAATTTTAGGAGAAATAAAAGTTTCATCTTTTTTAGGTTTTGTTACTTGGGCTTGTGACAAAAGGCTACTCAAAATTGCCATAGCACCAAAACCAAAACGAGTAAAGTATTTATTAAAAGTATAAGATTTAGCTTCAAAATCCGGAAAAACTAGCTGCGGTGCATTAAAAATACCGCAGGTGGAATTGCCGTCCATTTTCTTGAAAAATAATTGAATATCAGCATCCGAAAAATTTCTAAAATCAATTACCTCCTTTTCGCAGGAATTGCAAAAATAGCCATTTGAAGTTGGCAGCATTTTATTTCTGTCTTCGTGGCAGGGTTTTGGAATGGATATTTTTATGTTTTTAGACATTTATACAAGAATGAAATAATATATTAAAATACGAATTTAAGTAACTTTAGATAATTTTAATCCCAATTTAATGTTTTAAATATATAATTCAAGCGATTATTAATAATTTAGAATCAAAATACTACATTGCAAAAATATTAGATATGAAATATTTTAAGGGTTTGTGTTATTTTTTTTAAGTTTAATTGTATCAAAAGCAGAAAAAAACTTTTAACGAAAAATTATTGAAAGATTAGTAAGATTATAAACTAAAGTTAATAATAATGCTTTAGTGGTTTTGGAAACAAAAAAAAGATTTACAAAAACAAATTGATGACAACAAAACTGAAACCCGAGCCTTTGAGTATTGGGCTTTTGGCATAATGATTACTATACTTTTAACATTCGCTAGCTTTATTTTATGGGACAGAAACACAGCATTTGCACCTTTATAAACAAAATCAAGAAGCCAAGAAATAAGAATTGAGCATCTTGAAACTGTCTTAAAAATCTATTGCTCACAAAAAAAATATAACGCCAAAGTTTTTAGAAAAATTATGAATTGCGTAATTTAAAATTCAAATTACTAATCTGAATTTTAAATAGGTTTTGTAATTGATAAGATTTTTGTCAATATTTGTAAATATAGTTTATAAAATATTTTATAATTTAATGGCAATAAAACGCAAAACTCTAGGAAGCTATCCTTTTTTTTCGGTAATTTTTAGCATATCAATGGCTCTATTTGTGATTGGATTATTTGGATTATTAGTAATATTTACTAATAATCTATCATCAATAATCAAAGAAAATATTGAAATTCATGTATATTTAGACCACGGTTTAAATCATTTAGATAAACAAAATGTATTAAAAAGATTTTATAATCAAGATTATGTAGCTCAAAAAAACGATACAAAACAAATATTTTTTATTTCTAAAGATACAGCAGCCGCTCGGTTTACAAGAGAAACAGGCGAAGAATTTGTTAGATTTTTAGGCGAAAATCCTCTTAGAGATGCGTATCGAATTAAAATAAATTCGGAATTTTCTGATAAAATATTACTTAGGAGAATAAAAAACGAAATTTCTAACATTGATGGCGTTTATGAAGTAAATTTTACAGAAAGATTGGTTGATTCTATTAATAAAAATTTCAATAAAATAAGTTTAGTATTAATGGGTTTTGCCATTTTATTAATTATTGTGATTTATATTTTAATAAATAGTAGCATTAAACTTGCTTTATTTTCACAACGATTTTTAATAAGAAGTATGCAATTGGTAGGTGCAAAAGGCTTTTTTATTCAAATTCCATTTTTATTAAGAGCTTTTTTACATGGTATTATTGGAGGGATTTTGGCATCAATACTTTTATACGGACTTTTACAATATTCTTATACTCAAATCCCAGAATTAATATTTTTAGAAAATATTGAACAAATGTTGTATTTATTTGTAATATTACTTTTATTTGGTGGATTAATAGGATTTTTCTGCTCTTATATTGCCGTTAATAAATTTTTAAAAATGAGTTTAAGTGAACTATATTAAAATTATGAAAAAATACATAATAATTGCTTTTTTAGGATTTTTCGGTGAGATACTAGCTCAAACTGTCAAATATAAAGACTTATTTTTAATGATTCAACAAAACAAAAAAGATCAAGCTTTTCCGTTAATCAAACAAATTGCACGAAAAGACACACAATACGCAAGTGTAAATATGCAATTAGGACTTTTATTTTATGAAAAATCACTTGCATTTGATGAGCTAAAAGAAAGTGATGCTATTATTAAAAACGCTGATTCAAGTATATTTTACCTGAACCGTGCATTCAGACAAATGAATGAAAAAGAAATAAGAAAAAATGATGAATATTACTTAGAATATTATAATAAACCTAATATTACACAAAACCGAGATAGTGTTTTAAAAAGAGTTAAGAATGATATTGAGTATAAAACCACAAAAATAACTACACATAAAAATTCCGTTTCTAAAATTTACAAAAGCTTTTCTAAAGGATCTGATTTTTATTTTCAATCTTCATCAATTTATAAAAAATTAAATGAAAAATTTCAAAATGAAAATGAGTTATGCTTACTTGTAGAGGATGCTGAAAAACAACTACTTCATAACCTTGCGTTAGCTTTTGACTCGGTTTTATTTTATGAAAATGAATACAAATCACAAATTAAAAACTACCCTTTAAAGTCTTATAATCAAGATTTTATTGTAAGAAATATTGAAACATTTAGAATTGATGGTTTTTCAAAACCAAACTTTTTAGATTCTAAAGTTTTTCTATGGAATTATACTGAATGGGCTAGCAAATTAATCAAAATTCTAGAAACTGATATAAAAGAACTAAAATCAAAAAGTGATTATACATATCAAAAATATTCTTCCTATCACGAAAAAATACAAAATAATCAAATTTCAGAAGACACAATAACAAACTTGAAAGCAGATATTCGTTTACACAGATTATTAAGCAAATATGCTCCTAACGGAATGATTCAAAAACTATTAGATTACAAACTAAAAAAAATATTTTTTTCAAGCTCAGAAATATCTAAATTAAATAATTTAAGTAATACTACAACCGAAAACTTCGATCAAAAAGCTACATTGATGTACGGACAAACTAAAAAAATAATAATTTGTGATAGTGCTTTTTCCAAATTAAAAAATATTCAAAAAAAAACGGAATTACTTAAAAATAAATCTTTTATAGAAAATCATTTTAAAAACGAAAAAGGTTTTGATAATCAGATGATTATCGAGCAAAGTTTTTTAAATGAAAGCAAAAAAGAAAGCAAAAATAAATATCTTAACTTGATTTATAATCAAGCTGATTTTTATAGAAAAAATGAACTTAATTTTACTTACAACAATATTCAAATACCTTTATTTATTACAAAAGATGAAATTTCAAAATATAAAATAATTAGTATCAAAGAAGATAAATTCCAAAATAAAATTATTGCAGGAAAAAATCCAGATAATAAAAACTTTATTACCAAACTAAATGCTCAAAATCAAATAATTTGGTTTAAAATAATTCCTATTAAAAACTCATCAAATGAATTTGAATTTATAAGTTCTATTGACTTTTATCAAGAAGGAGTAATTGCAGCATTAAACTCTAAAGTTAATGGAACTATAAAAAATACAATTATTTGTTATGATAAAAATGGACTAGAAATTAGCTCTAAAGTAATTAATTCGAGTTCAGTAATTAGAAAAATAATTTATGATGATTTAACAGATACTTACTTTTTTGTATCAAAAGGAACCGAAATTGAAGATATTGGGACAAATGATGAATTAGTAAACATATCATCAAACGACCTAACTGGACAAACAAGATGGTTTCAATCTATAAACTTTAAAGGTGTGGTTGCAGATTTTGAAAAAATATATGAAGGATTTTTAATTGGATGTAATTATACTAGCATCGGAAAAGAACCAAACTTGGTTAAAAGTCAAGCAGGCGATACATCTGAAAAAACTAATATTTTACTATTGAAATTCACAAATAAAGGCGAATTATTAAAATATGAAACTATCAATAAAAATGAACCAATTTTTATGTATAAAATCACTAAAATCAACAACAATAATATTAATATAGTTGGATATAATAAAGAAATGACTGCCGGTTGGAAAACTTTTCATTCAAAAGATTTTGATTTAAAATCACTTCAAATTATTAACTCAAATTTAGATTTTATTAATTTTTAAAAATTAATAAAAAAATATTATTTTTATTTAGATTAATTAAAATTATTAACAATATTTGCAATATAATTATGAAAATAAAATATAAAGTTATCGCATTTATTACATTTTTAGTATTGCTTCAATGCAATGAACCAACTCAAGAACCTATTACCAAATTCAAACCCGTAATGATGCGAAGGAGTGAGATGGAGAAAATATCTATTATTCCACCCCGAGAATTAAAAAATGTTGGTAAAATTTATACATATAAAAATTATTTATTTATCAATGAAAGCTCGGTCGGTGTTCATATAACCGATATTACAATTCCTGAATTACCAAAAAATCTAGGAATTTTATTAATACCAGGTAACGAAGATATTGCCATAAAAAACAATGTTGTATATGCAGATTCAGGACCAGATTTAATTGCAATAAGTATGGAAAACCCATTACAACCAGTAATAATATCAAGAACTAAAGAAATTTTTTCAGAAAAATCTCCTCCAGACAACGGTAGAATACCAGATGAATATTTAAAGAAAAATAGACCTTATGAAACCTTTATTGTATCTTGGCAGTAAAACAATTACTCTTATTTTTATTACTCTTTTGGTAAATTGCAAAGGTTATGATTCTTCTATCCCTAGCTTAGGAACTAACAATTCTCCTCAAGATGTATTTGGTGTTGGACAAGGCGGTTCATTGGCTAGATTTAGTATTAAAGACAATTATTTATATGCCGTTGATGATAAAAAATTATTAACATTTCTGATTGAAAATCCTCAAAACATACAAAATAAAAATATCAAAGAAGTAGGCGAAAGAATTCAAACACTTTATAATTTTAAAGACAAATTATTTATTGGTTCTGAAAATAGCTCCTATTATTATGACATTTCGAATCAAAGCAACCCCGTTTATATTTCAAAATTAATGCATCCTTGGAGTTGCGACCCAGTTGTGGCGGATGATACAATTGCGTATGTAACTTTAAGTTTAACTCCAAGACGTTGCAGAATAGGATTACAACAATTAGATGTAATTTCTATTAAAAACATACAAATACCTACTCTTAAAAAAACCTATCGAATGAGCAACCCAGTTGGAATGGCTCTAACAAAAGATTTTCTTTTTGTGTGTGATAATTCGGTTAAAATTTTTAAAAGAAATGGATATTCACTTGATTCAATTTCTCAAACAAATTTTATTGAAGCACAAGATATTATTTTAAAAGATTCACTTGCCATCATTTCTACAAAGAAAAATATTTTTATGTATAAATTCAAAAACGAGAGTTTAACAAAAATCTCAAAACTTTGAAAAAAATATATTTTTCCTGTCTTTTTTTTATTTTCATTCAATCATTTTCAGAAATAATTGACAGTACAAATTACAAATTAATATTAAAATTTACGCCTCAACACTTAATTATAAGAAATTTAAGGTTTGAAATTGAATATTTAATAGGTAAAAAAAATCATGCAGTTGTAGTTTCACCAAACTTTTATGGAGGTTTTGGAAAATCTAATTTTGATAATACTAGCAACGATAAAATATTGGGGTTTGGTGTAGATGTTTTTTATAAAAATTTTATTTATAAAATTTCGCCAGATGAAGTTCAAACACTTAAAATTTACTTTTCTCCTGGTTTGCACTTTCACAAAATAAATGCCGAAATATTTGATAAAGGATATTTTGAAAATCAAAATGAATTTGGACAAAAAGTAATAGAATATGGTTATCATGAATTTGAACAAAACATTCAAAAAACTGCAATTTCATTCAGTTTTGGTCTTAATTATCATGTTTTGAAAAGAGTAATAGTTGAACCTTATTTTGGATTAATAAGAAAATTCTCCAGCATTGAGTCAAATGATTTAAAAGACTTAAACGAAAGATACACTGAAAATATGTGGGATTATGGCTATAAAGGTTTTACACCACGCTTAGGTTTTCATGTTGGTTTAATATTATTTTAAAATTAATAATTCATAAAAATTATTACTCTTTATGAATAAATATAGTAATAATTAAATTATATAACTAAAATTTTATTAAAAAAATCTTTCAATTCTAAAAATAACAACCATATTTTTATAAAATATATGCCACTTTTAAGTAAATTAATAAAGACTTAATTAATTTTGTGAATATT
Source organism: Cytophagales bacterium (assembly GCA_004294265.1). GTDB lineage: Bacteria > Bacteroidota > Bacteroidia > Cytophagales > UBA9547 > REAG01. The sequence goes on from REAG01000139.1 coordinate 15,602, forward strand.
AATAGAAATACAAACAAATTTGAAATTAAAAATCCATATTTTAATACTTGTATCTTGTTTTCAGCTATCTTTTGCACAAGGTTGGTATGAAATAAAATGCAAATTATATGAAAATGACACTTCAAATGTGGTTTATGGTGCTGTAATTATCAACAAAACTAGTCATTTTGGAACGCTTTCAAACAGCATTGGAAATTTCAAAATGAGAGTAAAAAAAGGCGATACATTAGAAATTTCTCACATAAGTCATCACTCGATTATAGTGTCATTTGAAAATCCTGAAAGTATTAAATCGGATATTATAAAGCTCATCATGTATTCAAAAACGTATGAATTGCCTTCAATAGACATTGCAAATTACAGAATTAGACAAAAACCATTGCCACTTCAAACCATGAGAAGATCAGATAATATTACGATTGACATGGGAGATCTTAAATTAGGCGTTGGTGAAAATTACCAACAATTTAATAATATGAATCGAAATATGTCTAATATGATGATGCCCGTTGTTGGAATTCCGATTGGCGATTGGAATATGAATAAACGTATAAAACAATATGAAAAAATAGCTCAACTTGAAGCAAAACATATATACCAACAAAATGTTGAAATAAAATACAACAAATCAATCGTAAATAAACTTACGGGATTAAAAGGCAACGAATTAGAGCAATTTATGAATTATTGTAAGCCTTCAGACAAAGTAATATTTGGAGGAAATGACTATGATATGACTTATGCAATTCTTCAATGCTACGATAAATTTAGAATTGAATTTGATGATTAATTCCTTAAAAATATGTTTAAAATAAATCCCGATAATTTCAAAAAAGCAAGTTTTTGGACAATAATATTGGTGTATTTAGTAATTGTTGCAGGAGGCGTTGTAAGATGCACTAGTTCTGGAATGGGTTGCCCTGATTGGCCAAAATGCTTTGGAAAGTGGATTCCTCCTACTCAAATATCTGAACTACCTGCGAATTATGTTGAAATTTATTCTAAAGGAGGGCATTTATCTGTGGAGTTTAATGTAATTAAAACTTGGACAGAATATATCAATAGATTAATAGGAGTTGCTATTGGTTTTGCCATTTTTTTAACACTAATTTATTCAATATCTTACCTTAAATCTAAAAAGTCAATTTTTTGGCTTTCCTTTATTTCGTTTATATTAGTAGGATTTCAAGGTTGGTTAGGCTCAAAAGTTGTTTCTAGTAATTTATTACCTTTTATGGTAAGTATTCACATGATTGTTGCTTTAATTATTGTATGTTTATTACTATATTCATTTTCTCTTACAAATATTTTAAAAATAAAAGTTGATAGAAATTTAAAGTTTATTTTTTTAATAACAGCTTTTGCAACGCTTATTCAAATATTATTAGGAACTCAAGTAAGGCAAAATATAGATGTTATTGCAAAATCAATGAATTATGAAAATAGAAATTTATGGATAGAAAATTTAGGAAATATTTTTGTTTCACACCGTTTGTTTGCTTATATTATTGTATTTTTAAATGTATTTTTAATTTATAAATGCCATAAAATTGGGTTAAACTTTATTAGAAATTCACTAACAGTAATAATAGCTTTAGAAATAACTTCAGGCTTAATTCTGACCTATTTCAATTTTCCATCGCTATTTCAACCCGTTCATTTAGTTTTAGGAACAATGTCTTTTGGAACTTTATTTTATTACTACACAACTTTTGAAGAAAACTAATTATTCCAAAAAAGTCTAAAATCTAATTCTATTAAAAAAACAATATTTTTCTTATTTTTACTTAGTATAATGCCTTTTATAACAAGCTCAGCGTTAAGCTATTACCTTATAAATAACGAAATACTTGTAAAGCAAATACCTTTTATATATGTGTGTTTATTTTCACCAATTTGGTCTATTTTTCTTACTTTTGGAATTTGTACAACCACTTTTACTTGTTTGGCAGGCGGTTATTTATTTGGTTGGAAAATTTTGATTATCATTTTACCAACCTATTTAATTTCACAAACTTTGGGTTTTTGGATAGCCAATAAAATAGACAAAAATTTAATTATAATTCTAAAAGAAAAGAAAAAATATCCTCATTTTTTAGATAATGTTACTGAAAACGAATCTAAAGTGGTATTTTTTTCACGAATATCTCCCGTTTTACCATTTGCACTTATGAACGTGGTATTAGGAATTTTAAAAGTAAATTTTAAAAAATTTACTTTTGCAGGTTTGGCAGGCATGTTACCTAGGACATTATTTTCAGTTTGGTTGGGTTGTCAAGTTCAAAATTTCATACAAACAAAAGAAAACAGTTTATCATTTTGGTTTGCATCTATTTCTATAATAGTAAGTTTTTATTTTTTAATAAATGCATTAAAACCTAAAGAAATTGTAATAAATAAAAATAATTAAAAATATAAAATATAAAAAAACAAATAAATAATTAGAAAAAATAATTGTAACTTAATAATATATTGTAATTTTATAAATAATTTAAAGTGAAAATAATATTTTTGTATTTTAAAAAATCCTCAAAAAATCTTATCAGTGGAATATAACACACAAAGGCAAAACATCCTTTTGAAAGAATATGGAAGAAATATTCAAAGCATGGTTGAAAATTTAATGTCAATAGAAGACCGAAACCGAAGAAACGAACAAGCAAAAGGCTTAGTTGAAGTGCTAAAAGGATTACTTCAACCTGGTTTAAAAGACAATATTGATATACACCACAAAGTTTGGGATGATATATTTATCATGTCGAATTTTAAATTAGATGTTGATTCTCCTTTTGTAAAGCCAGACATTAGTATCATAAACAAAAGACCTGAAAAATTAAAATACTCACTTTCAAATCCATTTTTTAAACATTATGGCAAAAATGTAGAATTACTTGCTTCTCAAATCGAAAATATAGAAAATGAGGAAGAAAAAGAAAATGCTATTTTATATTTAAGTAGATTAATGAAAAATTTTTATTTACAATATAGCAAAGATATAGTTGAGGATTACGTAATTAGAGATCAATTAATGAGATTATCTAAAGGAAAACTTACTTTTGATTTAGATAAAGTTAAACAACAAAACTTACTAGATTTATCAGAAAGAGAAAGAAGACCAGCTGCGGCTCAAAATAGTGAGATTAGTTTTAAAAAGACTAATTCATCTGGCGGAACTAGTAATAATTATAGAAATAATACAAATAACAATTCAAGTGGTTCTAGCAATAATAAAAACAACGGTCGCCATAGGTCTTTTCAAAAAAGAAAAAGTCAATAAAAGTAAATTTCTAAAATCAATTATTTTTTAATTCTTAAAATTCAATATTATTTCTACAAGTGAATATTTCATATAATTGGCTCAAAAACTACATAAAAAACATTCCTTCAGTTAGTGAAGTTTCAGAAATACTTACTTCTATTGGTCTTGAAGTTGAAAGTATAGAACATTTTGAAAGCCTTAAAGGAGGATTAAAAAATATAGTTATTAGCAAAGTTTTGACTTGCGAAAAGCACCCCAATGCAGATAAATTAAGCAAAACAACTGTAGATATAGGTTCGCAAATCTTACCAATTGTTTGTGGTGCTCCAAATGTTGCAACAGGTCAAACTGTTGTAGTTGCAATTCCTGGAGCAACATTATATCCTATTGATAGTGAACCATTTACAATTAAAAAAACCAATATAAGAGGCGAAGTTTCAGAAGGCATGATATGTGCAGAAGATGAAATTGGATTAGGAAAATCGCATGCGGGAATTATGGTTTTACCAAATAACTTAATTGCGGGAAGTTCGGCTTCAGAATATTTTCAAATAGAAACAGACTCAGTTTTTTGCATAGGACTAACGCCCAATAGAATTGATGCAGCCTCACATTTGGGCGTTGCTAGAGATTTATATGCAGCCATTACAGAACAAAAAAGTACAGAAATTGAGTTTACAAGGGCTTATAAAAAGAATTTTAAGTTAAATTCGGAGAAACCTTCTATTGAAATAAAAATTGAAAATACAAGTTCTTGCTTTAGATATGCAGGGGCAGTAGTAAGAAATATTAAAATTAAACCCTCTCCTATTTGGTTACAAAACAAATTAAAATCAATTGGAGTAAATCCTATAAATAATATAGTAGATATTACTAATTATATTTTACATGATTTAGGACAACCTTTGCATGCTTTTGATTTGTCAAAAATAAAAGGAAATAAAATTATTATTAAAAATGCTAAAGAAAAAGAGAAGTTTATTACCTTAGATGGAAAAGAAAGAACTCTTTTTGCTTCTGATTTAATGATATGTAATGCAGAAGAATCAATGTGCATAGCAGGTGTTTTTGGGGGATTAAATTCTGGAGTAAATAACGAAACAAATGCTATTTTTGTAGAATCTGCCTATTTTGTACCTGATTTTATTCGTAAAACAAGTCAAAATCATGGATTAAAAACGGATGCCTCCTTTCGATTTGAGCGTGGTTCAGACCCTAATATGGTGGTATATGCTTTAGAGAAATCATTGCAATTAATTTCCGAAATTTGCAAAGATGCAGAAATTGAAATTTCTCAAGATTATTACCCTTTAAAAGTAAAAAATTTCATATTTGATGTTAATTATAATTCTATAAAAAAACTAATTGGAATAGACATTCCAAAAGGTAAGATTTTATCTATTCTTGATTCTTTAGAAATTAATATTTATTCAGAAACTAAAGATGGCGTAACGGTTTCGGTTCCACCTTATAGAGTTGATGTGCAAAGAGAGGCTGATATTGTAGAAGAAATTGTAAGAATTTACGGTTTTAATAATATAGGAAACGATGAATATTTAGGAACTACCTATTTATCAACTTTTGCAGAAACAACGCCTTTAAAAATTGAAAATAAAATAGCAAACTTACTTGTTGCTAAAGGTTTTAACGAAATAATGACCAATTCGTTAACAAAACCTGAGTACAGTTTAAAACCAGAAAATGATGTTCAAATTCTGAATAAATTGAGTCCAGAATTAGGAGTAATGCGTCAATCCATGCTTTTTAGCGGATTAGAAGCCATTGCATATAATAACAATAGAAAACAAAAGCATTTAAAATTCTTTGAGTTTGGTAATGTTTATCAAAAAATATCTAACAATAAAGAAGTAAAAGACTATAAAGAATCTCAAATATTATCTATTTTTTTAACAGGAAACACACATCAAGAAAGTTGGTTTTCTCCTTCCAAGTCAAGTTCTTTTTTTGATATAGCTGCTGCTGTTCAATCGGTTTTATTTTCTTTAAACATTGATTTTACAATCTCTAAAGACCCAGAAAATGAATTACTTTCAGAGTGTATTTCGATTTTAAAAGGTAATAAAATAATAGGAATTGCAGGTAAAGTAAAACCTACATTTGCAAAAAAAGCTGATGTAAAAGCTACTGTTTATTATGCCGAATTACATATTGATGAAATTAAAAAATATATTTCAACTAAAGTTCATTTCAAAGAAATTGCTAAATTTCCAGAAGTAAAACGAGATTTATCGCTTGTGATTAACAAAAACATTACTTTTGCTGAAATAGAAAAAATAGCATTAAAAACAGAGAAAAAATTACTTAAAGATTTACAAGTTTTTGATGTTTATGAGGGTGATAAAATTGCTTCTGATAAAAAAGCCTATGCTATTAGTTTTATTTTACAAGACGAAGAAAATACACTTAGCGATAAACAAATAGAAATTACAATGTCTAAATTTATAGAAGTTTTCACTAAAGAATTAGGTGCTGAAATAAGATCTTAATAATAGTCGATTTAGTAATATTATTTTAAATATTTGCAAGTATTTAAAATCTAATAACTTTTTAATTTTCAATAAATATACTTATTACCATAAATATAAAATCATAAAATTCTATTATTCAATTAAAAATAAAATAGCTTTAATAATAATTTTCAATATATTTGAAACAATAAAAAATCACAACTTTGATAGTATCAAAAACCATGCATACTGACTTTGAAAAAGACTTTATGCCTTTGATGAAACAAGCTTATAGTTTTGCTTTTCGACTTACTTTTGACGAAGATCAAGCCAAAGATTTGGTGCAAGATACTTATGTGAAAGCATTTAGATTTTACGAAAGTTACGAACGTGGAACTAATGCCAAAGCTTGGTTGTTTAGAGTTTTAAAAAACACTTTTATAAATGATTATCGTAAAAAAGCAAAAGAACCTTTCAAATACGATTATCAAGAAATAGAAGAATATTACAATGCCGATGGTGCAACTCGAGAGCCTGATAAGAATTTACAAATTGAAGATGTAAATGACATGATGGGCGATGAGATGACAAAAGCATTGCAATCCTTGCAGGAAGAGTTTAGAGAAATAATTATTTTGTGCGACTTAGAAGACTTAAAATACGAAGAAATAGCACAGATTTTAGATATTCCAGTGGGTACAGTTCGCTCTAGATTGCATAGGGCTAGACATGCGCTTAAAGAAAAAATTAAAGAATATGCAAAAACACTTGGTTATAAATAATTCTATAAACTAAAAAAATGAACGATAAACCATCTTGTGAAGAAATTTTAAATCAATTCAAAAATAAATGCAGCCGTTCTTGCCTTAAGAATGGAGAATGTATTCAGTATATTCAGCTTTATTTGGATAATATGGCTTGTAAAAATGCTGATGAATATTTTTTGGACGGCACAAAAAATTGTCTTTCGTGTCATGAATATTTTAAGATAAACGACTGTATAAAAAATAATCTAAAATCTAAAATTAACGAAATTTGTTGTCCTGAAGAATTAGAAAATAGAATAAAAAACTCACTTTCGTTATAAAAAAAACTCACAATTTTAAATAAATTATGAGTTTTTTATGTTCTAAAGAAAAAACTATTTTTTAAATCCAAGTACACTAACTCCACAATTAACATCAGCCATAGAATAGGTCATATAATAAATGCCTGTACTTTTGCAATTATAAGTAATAGCTGCATATACTTTTCCGTTTAATTTATTAGTAGAAACTAATTTCCTGTTAGAATCGAATAAACTCACTTCTACTCCCATATCAGTTCCTTTGTCATCACAAAGTGAAAGCATATATGAGGTATTTCCACTAAATACATAAGAAAATTCAACCGACTCCCCAATTTTGGCTTTATCTATTTTATAGACTTTCAAAAAAGTGAAATCGCCAAGTTTTCCCGAACATTTTTGAACCATTGGATCTGTGTTGCATTGAGAAAAGGCATTAAAACTAGCCAAAAATAAAGTTACGAATACTATAGTTACTGATTTCATTTTTATATTTGTTTAAATTATCCTATTATTTTTTTGCGTGTGTTAGTTATTGATGTAAATATTTCCATAATTACGTCTTCAGGAGCAACAATGATTGTTTTAGAATTATCTTTTACGACAAGCTGACCATTTTCTTCGACCATTGTTGGTTCTGCATAGACAGTTTCAATTTTTATTTTATTGAAAGTTTCTTTTAATTCATTCAAATCGTTATGTAAAGTCATTGCATTTGGGTCGTTTTTATAACAAGAAAGTAAAAGCAATATTTGGTCCAAAACTATTTTTTGTTCTGCAATTTTTTCATACAAAGGTTGATTTTTTTTATCTAATCCTACCTTACAAGCCACATAAAGTGCTTCTACCCAACCACCAGTAAGCATATACATACTCAGATTACTTCGGTTTTGATCTTGTAAATAGTTATTCATTTTCTCAAAATTACTAGTTGTAATGTTGAGCATAGAATCTAAGTTTTTGTTGTTATCTGCAATTCTTTTAATTGTTTCAAAATCAAAAAATTGACCAACTTTTAAGTCTTCAGATAGTTTAATTACAGTATTTAGATAAGATAATGCGTCTTCTTTTCGGTTATATATATTAATATATGCTAAATCAGCTCCATAAATCCCCAAGTTAATTGCTTTATGATAGTTTGTGCTGTATTTTTCGGCTTCTGCAACGCCATTTAAGATAGTCAAATCATAAGGAGCTCCTGAACTTAAAATCATTGACTCCATTTCAACAGGTGGTGGAATAGATTTTATTACCTGTGATGCTAATTCGGAGGTTGCATTATTGATTTTTCCACTTGAATCAGATTTACTTAATTCAGAAAAATCATCTACTTTTTCTTTTTTGGAGCAACTACTAAAATTTGCTATTACCAAAGATAATAGAACTAAAAATAAATTAAGAGTTTTAGTTTTTCTATGTATTTTCATATTTTGGTACGATTTACGTTAATTATTTTATTTTTCAAATATATATACAAATAACTTATACACAATAAGAAATAAAAAGTTTTTAAAAATCTTTAAGTATTCTCAATTCTTTTGGATAATAGTTATTTATTCTGTTGCCAATATTTTTTGCAAATCCTATATTTATTTCTTGGAAATTGACTAAAAACCACGATTTTCTTAACACAAATTCATTTAAAATGTTTGAAATATCATTTCTTTTTAAATATTGAATAGCAGAATTCAAATCAACATTTATGGATTGAATTTCTTTTGAAATAATATTGCTAAGTGCTAAATCATGGCTTGGCACAAAATCAGAATT
>REAG01000307.1 GCA_004294265.1 Cytophagales bacterium
CTACTCATAACTTTATATAATTTGTTGTGATTTTATACAAAGTTAATACAGATAATCTTTATTACAAAATAAAGTAGTGTTACTTTTTAAACATGCTCTCAATTCCAATAACTGGTGCGATTAAAAGTTACAAATTTTTACCAAGATGTCCGTGTTCTAAAGTTTCAATTCCAATAACTGGTGCGATTAAAAGATAAACAAGACCGAGATAAAAAAAAGATTATACGGTTTCAATTCCAATAACTGGTGCGATTAAAAGCAAGACCCAACCGCAAAAATTGAAGGTCTAAAAAGGTTTCAATTCCAATAACTGGTGCGATTAAAAGATACAAAAAATGCAATTTACCTGCCTTCTCTATTTAGTTTCAATTCCAATAACTGGTGCGATTAAAAGGTTTATTGGGAGGCGTTATCAAACTTACAACAGAAAGTTTCAATTCCAATAACTGGTGCGATTAAAAGACCTCTGTTCAAATTCAAGCAGATAGTTCTCCACTGTTTCAATTCCAATAACTGGTGCGATTAAAAGTTAGTACAAAAGAATTTCATAAACTCCTTTGGCAAAGTTTCAATTCCAATAACTGGTGCGATTAAAAGTTAAAGCATTTTGAACAATAATTTGACCGAAAAAAAGGTTTCAATTCCAATAACTGGTGCGATTAAAAGCTCAATATTGTCGCAAATGTTATTAGTAATGTTAGTTTCAATTCCAATAACTGGTGCGATTAAAAGTATAACGGTTTATAAATTTGGCAAATCCAAAAATGTTTCAATTCCAATAACTGGTGCGATTAAAAGAGAGGGAAAAACAGACAACGAAATACGCGAGAAAAGTTTCAATTCCAATAACTGGTGCGATTAAAAGATTTACGCTATTTGTGTCCCAAGTCGCATCAAAAACTGTTTCAATTCCAATAACTGGTGCGATTAAAAGGTATAACGGTTTATAAATTTGGCAAATCCAAGAATGTTTCAATTCCAATAACTGGTGCGATTAAAAGAAACATATGCATAATTTACGTACAACGAGGTCAAGGTTTCAATTCCAATAACTGGTGCGATTAAAAGTGGCAATATATTATTGATAAAGCTATTTTCTTTCAAGGTTTCAATTCCAATAACTGGTGCGATTAAAAGTGTAGAATATTATTTTTTATTCACTGTCATCTGCGTGTTTCAATTCCAATAACTGGTGCGATTAAAAGCAATACAGTTGCGGCACAAGCTGCTAATATAACAAAGTTTCAATTCCAATAACTGGTGCGATTAAAAGACAAAAAAAAATGGAAAACGAAAAATATGTAAAAGTAGTTTCAATTCCAATAACTGGTGCGATTAAAAGTAAAATTTAAAATATTCACTCAAAACACAAAACACAAGTTTCAATTCCAATAACTGGTGCGATTAAAAGAGGAACAGAGGAATTAAGAGTGCCTAATAGAGTTGTTTCAATTCCAATAACTGGTGCGATTAAAAGACAATCAGGCGGAGTATTGGAATATCAACCAACAACGTTTCAATTCCAATAACTGGTGCGATTAAAAGATCTGAATTCAATTTAGTATAATACTCTTTTAGAGCATGTTTAAAAAGTAACACTACTTTATTTTGTAATAAAGATTATTTGTATTAACTTTGTATAAAATCACAACAAATTATATAAAGTTATGAGTACAAAAAAATTTAAGGTAAGTTCTTTTAGTCCCCTTACAGATAATCAATGGGCAAAAGTATGTAATTTTTTTGAGAAAAAAAAATCTCAAGGTAAAAAAAGAAAAAAATCTCAAGGTAAAAAAAGAAAAAAAGATTTGCGTGCTATTTTCAATAGTATTTTGTATTTTTGCAGAACAGGTTGTCAGTGGAGAAATGTACCAACTGATGACTTTACTTGGGAACTTGTTCGTTACTACTATGATAAATTTAGTAAAAATAAATACTTTGATACTTTTTTAAAAAGCCTTGTAGTAGAGAATAGAGAGGCTTTAGGTCGTTCTGCTTGTCCAAGTATTTGTGCTATTGACAGTCAAATAGCCCCTTTGATTAGTGAAGATAAAGGCGTAGATGGTTACAAAAAAATAAATGGTCGTAAGCGTCATATTGTTGTTGATTCTCAGGGTTTTTTATTGGGTGTTTCTGTTACTGCTGCCAATGTTTATGACGGCAATGAAGGTGTTAAATTGTTAAAAGAAGTAAAGAAAAATTATAAAGATATCAAGGTAGTTGCTGTTGATGGTACTTATAAAGGCTTGTTTGAACAAGAGGCTTTGGCGCAAAACATAGGAGTAGAAATTGCTCAAAAGCCAGAAAGTTC
>REAG01000253.1:0-2082 GCA_004294265.1 Cytophagales bacterium
CTTTGCTTAATGGAATGGAAAGAGAAAAACTAATGGGCTTAATTTAAGTAATATTTTAATTTAAAAATAATTATTTATCTTAAATGCGTTTGCCCTGCTGATTACTCTCAAATCAAAATAACAGAAAACAACTCTGATAATGCTCTTAAACTAGCCATAGAAATTAACAAAACACTAAAAACCGCTTTTGCGATAAAACAATGACAGCTTTACAATATTTAAAAAGTAAAATAAATACGTTAGTTTTAAATTTTCCTACAATTAAATGTTCGTATGAATTCGATAATTTTGATAATTCACATACGATAGAAATATTACCTTCAAGTATTTATAACAGTCCTACTTTTTATAAAACTTCAATGGAAGTTTATAACGAATTTACTGAATTATTTCCTTTTGAAGGACTCTTTTTTATTGATGATAAAGTATTTGTGCCTATTCAAAATCCAATTTATCAAATAGTGGGTAAAAATTATTTTTCAAATAAGGTATATAATAATATAAGTCCTCTATCTGTTTTTATTCCATATTTGAAAGAAAAAAATTTAGACTCTAATATTAATAATTGTTACTTAAATGTAAATACATACAATTTTGAAAAACAAGAAATTATAAATCTTAATTCAAAAGAATTAAAAAGTAGTTTAGAACTTAATAAAAATAGTTTTTTCATTGGAATTGGAACAATACTAGCAAACGCAGCATAATTTTAGAAATTTAAAATATGGAATCGGGGTACAAAATAAATAATATACTTTTAATGGAAAGCAACTTTAGTAGAGTTGCTCAAGTAACATTTATGAATTTTAATGAACTTCCTAATTACCACATTAATATAGAATGTTTGATTGAAGGTAGCACTATAATTGTGCAAGAAACTTTAACTTTGGAATATAAAATAAATAATATAGTTGAAGTTTCGGTTTTTATAAAAATGATTGGTGTTTTTGAAAAAATAGGTGATACACAACAAACGCTTGAAGAGTTTGGTTATATTAATGGAGCAGCCATACTTTATCCATACATTAGAGAGCAATTTTCTAATTTAAGCCTTAAATCTGGCATTGGTAATTTCATAATTCCGCCTGTAAATTTCGTAAAAATGTACAGCGAAAAAAAGCACAATTAAATTGAATTTCCATAACAATCATTGAGAATTTCCAAAGAAGAAAAAAAAGTATTTTTAGATGCCGTAAGTAATTTAGATATATTTGCAAAAGTTTTTGTATTTGGCTCACGTGCCTTAGACTCAAAAAAAGGCGGAGATATTGATTTAATTATACAATCTAATGTAGTTAGCGAAAAAGATTATAATCGTTTGCAATATTACTTTTTCATGAACTTAGAGGAACAAAAAATTGATTTACTTTTCACTAAAGATTTTTCTGAACCTTTTGCAAATATGATTAAAAATGATTGTATCGAATTGAAATATGAGTAATATTACAAAAGAATATATTCTAACCGAATTAAACTCTCTTTTAAAAGCAAAAAATGTTTTAGATTATTCTTTTCAAAAATGTAAAAAAATTACTTTAAATTCTGATTATTCGGATGAGGAGCACGAACATTTAGAAGCATTTACAAGTCGATTTGCAAGATTAAGTGATTTAATTATTCAAAAAACATTTCGCTTAATCGACTATTTAGATTTAGAAGAATCATTAACTGTCAGAGATAGAATTATGGCAGCTGAAAAGAAAGAATTGATCGAATCTGCACAAAAATTAATTGAAATTAGAGCGTTGAGAAATAAGATTGCACATGATTATGTTCTAAAATCTATTGATTCAATTTTTGAAGAAACCTTACTTTCAACCGAATTTTTAATGAACGCTGTTGATAGAATAGAAAACTATATTTTCAAAAAATATTTATAAAAAAATGGAAAATTCACCTGAAGTAAAGGCTTTCATAAAAGAAAATAGTTCTCTCTTTTGGTACACCCCAGAAGCAGAAAAAGAAAATATTGACCATGAGTTTTTGGTGGAACATATTTTAAACTATGGAGATTTGGATGCGGTGGTAAAGCTTATAAAAATATTGGGGTTAGAAACAGTTGGAAAAATTTTTAGATATACT
>REAG01000253.1:2090-11182 GCA_004294265.1 Cytophagales bacterium
GAAGAAAAAACAATTACTTTGAACTTACTTACAATTATTTTGATTTGATATTCAAAAAACATGCATTTTAATATACTTTCTGAAAATCAAACAAAAATTTTACCATATCTAAAACCTTATAAAAAAAGTTTTTATTTGGTTGGAGGTACAGCAATTGCACTTCAAATTGGGCACAGAAAATCCATAGATTTTGATTTGTTTTCTGCAAAAAAACTAGTTTTTAAAAAAATTCATGAAGGGCTTTCTAAAATACCATTTGAAAAAAAAATAAGATTTCAAGATACTGATCAAATACATTTAGATGTTTTAGATGTCAAACTAACATTTTTTGAATATACTTATTCTATTATTCACGAAGTAAAAATTAATGATGTATTAACTATGCCAAACCTATTGACATTGGCTGCAATGAAAGGTTTTGCTTTAGAAAGAAGGTATAAATGGAAGGATTATGTTGATTTATTCTTTTTAATTAAAAATCATTTTACTATAGAAGAAATCGCAAACGAAGTTGAAAGAATATTTCCAAACCAGTCTTCTCAAAAGTTGATAAGACAACAATTAGCTTACCATAAAGATATAGACTTTAAAGAGCAAGTAGAATATATTATTCCCAATCCGCCAAGCGAACAAGAGATTAAAGATTTTTTAATAGATAAAGCCATTTCATTTTTTGAATAATACATGAAATTTAAAGAAATTTACGACCGAATATTACCACATTGGGGTAACAACATTAATTTTTCTGATGCTGAAACTGTTGATAATGATGCCACTTTTACTGAAGATAACTTTTATTCTAAAAAACTAGAAAAAAAATGGGATCAAGTACAAGAAATTGTAGGTGAAGACGATACCTATGGAGATTTAATGGTATGGACCATGTATCTAATTTTTCAAATCAAGGCTGCCGAACTTTGTAACCAAAAAATTGACTATTTTAAAATTTCTACAATAAATCCTACTGAAGTCGAAGCATTATATTTTGATAATTTGCATCACGAAAGTTGGGAAGAAGAACTTGAAAGTTACGAAAGAGAAATAGTATAACTAGTAATAATAAAAAAATAAATTTTGAAAAACAATCTACCATCCCAACAATGGGATACTGTCATTAAGCCTCAAAGTTCGCTTTTTGAATTACCGCTAAAAGATTTATGGCATTACCGAGATTTGCTCGTGCTTTTTGTTCGCAGAGATTTTGTGAGTTTTTATAAACAAACCGTGTTGGGTCCTATTTGGTTTTTCGTTCAGCCTATTTTCACTACCATAACCTACACTTTTATTTTCGGAAATTTAGCAGGAATAAGCACAGATGATTTACCAAAGCCTTTATTTTATTTAGCCGGAATTACCTGTTGGAACTATTTTTCGGAATGTTTAAGTAAGACTTCCACTGTTTTTAAAGATAATGCCAATATTTTTGGTAAAGTTTACTTTCCTCGCTTAATCATGCCTTTGAGTATTGTGGCTTCAAATCTTATCAAATTTGGAGTTCAATTTGCATTATTTTTGGTGGCAATTATCTATTTTAAATTTACTGGTTCGAGTTTTAATCCAAATGTGTATATCCTGCTTTTTCCATTTTTAGTACTTTTAATGGCTTTGCAAGGTTTGGGATTAGGCATGATAATATCTGCACTAACTACCAAATACAGAGATTTGAGTTTTTTAGTAACTTTTGGCGTACAATTATTAATGTATGCAACCACCGTTATTTATCCACTTTCAACAGCACCCGAAAAATACAAATTTATAATAGCACTGAACCCAATGACAGCCATTATAGAAACATTTCGCTTTGGATTTTTAGGTCAAGGCTCATTTTCCTGGACTTATCTTGGTTTATGCACTGGATTTACGTTTCTGATTACCATTTTGGGTGTTTTGATATTTAACAAAGTTGAAAAAACGTTTATTGATACGGTATAAAAAATGTGGATAAATGGATTAGACACAATACGATTTCTGCTTGCTTTTGGAGTTGTAATTTCACATTTTGGAAAATTTCCTGTTTTTGAAATATTTGAATCAAATAGTCTGATTTTAAAAATTTGTCAATTAATTTACAATAATATATTTACGGGGCAGATATTTGTAGTAATATTTTTTATCATTTCAGGAATTGTAATTCACTACTCATATACCATTTTAAAACCACTAAAATGGTATGAATTCATAATTCAGAGATATATAAGAATCGGAATTCCAATGATTGAAATTGTATATCTTTCAACATTTTTCAAAAATAGAGAAATAACAATTGTACTTTGGAGTTTGAAATATGAATTGTTTTTTTACACAATTTATCCAATTTTAAATTTCATTTCAATAAAAATTAAATGGCAATATTTGTTTATGTTCTTTTTTGTTCTGTCATATATGATTGTGCTTATAAATACACCTGTTTTAAAAATGGCATTAAATAAATCGTATTTAGGCTTTAATGGAAACTATCAAAATATACCTTATTACAAGTCTGTATTTATTGGTTTACCATGTTTTATTTTAGGAATTATTATTTCCAATAATTTAGAAAATATTTTAAAACTGAAAGTTAGCATAAAACAACTTTATATGGCAAGATTATTAATTATTGCATTAATAATTTTATGTTCTATTTTAAGATTTCATTTTCATATCAGTTTTATGTTGAGTTTGAATTTCTTTGCAGTTTTTGCATCAATTTGGTTAGCTTTTGAAATAATTTACTTTAATGCAAATTCTCCAATTTACTTTTTTGAACAATTAGGTAAATATTCGTTTTCAATTTATGTTATCCATCAACTTTCTAAACATATCTTTGAAAATTACTATGATTTAGACTTCTCGTTTCATTTTGTTTGGATTTTAAAAATTGTAAATATGTTCATTTTTAGTTTGATTTTTTATTATATAGTTGAATTTCCTTCTCATTTTTTTGCAAAAAAAATAATATTCAACAAGTTACAGAATTTACGTTTCTGATTACCATTTTGGGTGTTTTGATATTTAATAAAGTAGAAAAAACGTTTATTGATACGGTTTAATTTAATAATAAATAGTATATTGCTTCATAAAAATGTGGAATAAACATGAATATGCTTGAGGAATTAGGTTCGATAGCTTTAGATACACATCGTTTAGGTAGTTTTTCTGACGATGAATTTTATCATTTTTGTTTAGATAACAAAAATTAAAAATTTGAGAGAGATGCAAAATCTAATATTATAGTAATTCCTCATTCAAGAGGAAAAATTGGGAATTACAATGCTGAAATATTAACAGAAATAGGTATTTGGAATAGAATATCGAAAACAGGAATTTGTTTTGATTCATCCACTGCTTTCAAACTTCCAAATTCGGCAGTTCGTTCTCCTGATGCTGCTTGGATTCAAAATGAAAGATGGAATGCTTTATCGAATAAAGAAAAGGAACAATTCCCTACGTTATGCCCTGATTTTGTGATTGAGATAAAATCTAATTCTGATAATTTATTACATTTGAAAGCTAAAATGCAAGAATGGATGACCAACGGCTGTAAACTTGCTTGGCTTATAAATCCTGAAGAAAAATGTACGTATTGTTATTTTGAAAATCAAGAAATTATCGTTTCATTCGATGAAATATTAAAAGGTGAAACCACTTTGTATGATTTAAAATTAAATTTAAACACACTTTTTAATACTTAATTTAATGCCACAAAGTGTTTTAGAAGATTTAAAAGAAATTATTAATAGTTCTCCTAAATCAAATATCGATGGTGCAAGATTATTGCATGTTAAAAATAATGTTGTTTATTTAGATACAAAAAAAGTAACTGAAAGCATGACTTTTTTCTGTAAAAGTCAATCTGATAAAACTAAAAAGTATGAATTAAGTTTTTTTTATCATAATTATAAACTCGAAACAACTTGCACTTGTTTGCATTTCAACGAAACCACAACCTGCAAACATATCAAAGCCGCTGCCATGTATATCGAAAAAAACGATAATGCAATGGATAAATTAGTAGAACTTCAGAAAAATCAAAAAGCAATGCCCTTAAAAAAAGAAGCACCAAAACAAGTTGCATCTAATTTGCTAACTATTAAGAATTCGCCTTCTTCTGATGCTTTCAGAAGTTCAATTAATAATTATGACGATTTAGATATACATAATAGTGCTAATAAATATTTTTCGGTTTCTGAAACTACAAAAAATGAAGCTGAAATTATTTTTGTTCGTAATTCAAGCAGACACAAACTTCATTTAGTTCGTCTGTCCGATTCGGATGCAGAAATAAGTTGTGATTGTAAATTAAAAAAGCCTTGTATTCATCAAAAAACGGTTTTAAATACAATTAAAAATTATAATTTAGATTTTTTAAAAGTAATAGAAGATTTAGAAAAACATAAAAAAATAGGTTTTGAAAAATTAAATATTCCTCCAAAACTTCATTCTTTTTTTAAAATAAATTTCGATCTTAACAACTCAGCAAAAGTTACACCCATCAATGAAAATTATTCTAATTTGCTTCAATTGGTTAATTTTAAATCAAATTTAGAAGCTAAAAAGGAAAAAACAAATAAAAATTTACTTACTAGTTCGGCAAGCAATGCCAATGATTATATTTTTTATCAGCTTGTTGTGTATCAATATAGTGATATTTATTTTTTCAAACCTTTAATGGGGAAACTCAAAAAAAATGGTGAGTTATCAAAAAAAATATTAGAATTTAGTGATGTATCCGATTTTACGGTTGTAAACGATTCAGATGATAACATTGCCCTTTCAAAAGATATTTACAAAAGATTAAAAAAAGATGGATTAATTTATTCGAGCTACAGCAATGGTTCGATTTATAATGGGATTTTAGAATCGCATTATACAGTAACGAGCCATTGGAATAGAATTGCATCTTCCAATAAAGTCTATTTTGCAGGCGATAAATACGGCAATGATTTACTGCCTATTCGGTTGTGCCCAGAAATTGTTTCTTTAGAAGTTGAGTTAATAGAAGGTAATAAAGAAGTTATTTTAAAACCAAATTTTTATGTAGAACTTAATGGCACAAAACTAAAACTAGATTTTCCTAAGTCGAGTCAAATAGGTTCTGATTTATTTTTATATCAAGGCGTTTATTACAAAATTAGTTCTGAAAGTGCGGTGCTTTTAGTAGGACTTTGGGATAAAAAAGGTAATAATATAGCCATTAAAGAAGATGTTTTTGAAAGTCTAAAAGAAAGTCTTTTTGTTAATATTTTAGATAAGCATCATATCGATTTTAAATCTGAAAAATATAAGCCGCAAATAAAACGGTTGATGTTGAGCGGCAAAAAAGTTTATTTAAAAGAAGATAAAGATAATTTCTTAATCGTACCTGCATTTATGTACGAGCAAGACGGACAGCTTTTTGAAAGCGAAATGGACAAAAGTAAAATGGTTACTTTGGAGGATTCGGATGGCAATGTATTAATAGAAAGAGATATTGAAACCGAAAATGCTATTGAAGAAGGCTTGCGGGCTTTGCATCCTGATTTTGAAGAACAAAGAGATTTGTCTTATTTTTATCTTCCGCATGAAAAATTATTAGAAGGAAATTGGTTTTTTACCGCTTTTGATTATTTAAAAACCGAAGGTTTTGAGATTTTGGGTTTAAAAGAACTCAAAAAACTTAAATATTCGCCCCATAAAGCCAGTATTAGCGTTTCGGCAGGAAGTGGCATTGATTGGTTTGATTTAAAAATTGATTTATCGTTTGGAACCGAGAAAGTGGCGGTTGCTCAGCTAAAAAAAGCACTTTTGAACAATCAAAAATATGTAACTCTTAGCAACGGAACTTTAGGAATGTTGCCCGAAGAATGGATTGCAAAATACGAAAGGGTAATAAAAGGCGGGAAAATCAAAAAAGATGGCATAGAATTTAATCAAATTCAGTATGGATTAATAGATCATTTATATGAAGAGATTGGTAATAATAAAAGTCTTTTAGCATTTCACGAAAAAAGACAAAAATTACTTTCTTTTCAAAATATTGATAAGAAAAAAATACCTCATAATGTAAAAGCAACTTTGCGAGATTATCAACAAGGCGGCTATCAATGGCTTCATTTTTTGGATGAATTTGGATGGGGCGGATGCCTTGCCGATGATATGGGATTGGGCAAAACGCTTCAAATGTTGGCTTTTATTCAAAGTAAGGTAAATGAATTTCCTAATATAAAAATACTTGTTGTGGTGCCTGCATCGCTAATTTTTAATTGGCAACGAGAAGCCGAAAAGTTTTGTCCCGAATTAAAACTGCTCAACCAAACGGGAGTGGCGAGAGATAAAGAATTTGAAATATTTAAACAATATAATGTTATTCTTACTACTTATGCCCTTTTGAGAATTGATATAGAAAAGCTTAAAGAAGTGGCGTTTGATTATGTTATTTTGGACGAAAGTCAAGCAATAAAAAACCCAATGTCGCAAACGGCAAAGGCAGCCAAAATTTTAAATTCTAAAAATAGGCTAATCATGACAGGTACACCAATTGAAAATAATACATTCGATTTGTATTCTCAATTTGATTTTTTAAATCCAGGTTTGCTCGGAAGTATCGAAAATTTTAGAGATAGTTACGCCACTCCAATTGATAGAGATAGGAACGAGCAAGCTGCAGAATCGCTCCGCAGGTTAATTTATCCCTTTATTTTATCACGAAAAAAAGAGCAAGTTGCCAAAGATTTGCCTCCCAAAACCGAAACTATTATTTATTGCGAAATGTCTAAAAATCAACGCAAAGTATATAACAAAGTGCGTGATAAAATCAAGGAAGATATTGAAGGAATGATTGTTAAAGATGGTATCAATAAAAGTAATTTTGCCATTTTGCAAGGAATGCTCAAATTAAGGCAAGTGTGTAATTCGCCTGCATTGCTCACAAATGATGAAAATACGGTGCATGATTCTATAAAAATAGATACTTTGATGGAAAACGTGTTGCCTGTGATTGCAGAAAATCATAAAGTATTAATATTCTCTTTTTTTGTGGAAATGTTGGAATTAATAAAAGAAAGATTTAAGAAAGAACATATCCAATATGCTTGGATTACAGGGCAAACTAGCCAACGAGAGGCTCAAGTACAACAGTTTCAGCAAGATGAAAACTGCAAAGTATTTTTAATTTCGCTCAAAGCGGGTGGTGTTGGTCTTAACCTTACGGCTGCCGATTATGTGTATTTGATTGACCCTTGGTGGAACCCCGCAGTGGAGCAACAAGCCATAGATAGAGCCCATAGAATTGGACAAACGCAAAGTGTTTTTGCTTATAAAATGATTTGTAAAGATACCATTGAAGAAAAAATATTACAATTACAAGAGAAGAAAAAATCCGTTGCCGATGATTTGGTAAATATTGAAAGTGGCACCATAAAAAAACTTTCTAAAGACGATGTTATGGCTTTATTTGATTAAAAAAAAGATCGAAAAAATGAAATTTAAAACTTTGAAATTTATATAAAATAGGTTAATTTTACGTAAATAATAAATAAAATTATGGGCTTAGTACACGCAGAAATAGAATTGGTAAGTGCAGATGATATTGCATTTTCAAGAAAAGGATATATTACAAAAGATCAAATAAAAAAAATGACCGTAACGGCTTTGGTAGATAGCGGAGCTTATATGCTTGCTATCAACGAAAACGTAAAAGCACAGCTTGATTTAACAGTTATTGATAATCAAATTGCTCAGTTGGCGGACGGAAGCAAAATAAAATTAGATATTGTTGGACCAGTTGAGGTAAGATTTCAAAATAGAAGTACCACTTGCCGTGCTATGGTGCTTCCTGGAGATGCTGAAATACTATTGGGAGCAATACCAATGGAGGATTTGGATGTAGTAATAAATCCACGTGAACAAACTATGATTGTAAATCCATTAAGCCCAAATTTTGCACAAAAATCGTTGAAATAAAATAAATAGCTATTTCAGTTAGAATATTTAAAATTATTACTTTAAATACAAATAATTTTAAACCCTTTCATGTCAAATTCTAATCTTTTGTTTTTGCTTAAATAGACAATTCAATATATAAGAACTTCCTAGAAAAATAATGACAAAAGAATCTTTTGAAGCCCTTTTAATAATCAAATTAGAAGATTTTTTATCTTTGATTATTGAGAAAAATAGCGATTTTAACGCCTCTTTAAAAAAATTATATGCTTCAAATGTGTATGAATTACTTAAAAACGAAGAAACAAAAATGTGGCAAATGAGTAATTATTACTTATTTGATATGCTAGAGAACGAAAATAATGATAACGCTCAATAAAACTGAACAATTTTTAGTTTTTTGCTTAGAAATTTATCGTCAAAATACAAATTTAGATGGCATTTCAACTTTTAAGATATTTGAAAATTATGGTGTATTCGACTATTTAATTCAAGGCTTTGAAGTTTTGCATACGCAAGGTAAAAAATATATTTTAGCTGATATTGAAGATTATTTGGCTAATAAAAAGCATTAAAAATGAAGTTATATCACGGAAGTACGGAATTGATAAAAACACCGATGCTTTTTGAAACCACAAAAAAAACAGATTTTGGAAATGGTTTTTATACCACATCTAACTTTGAACAAGCCTCAAAATGGGCTTTAATCAAACAAAAAAGAACAAGATATACTAGTAAAGCTTTTGTTAATGAATTTAATTTTGATGAAAATATATTTAGAAACAAAAAATATAAGATTAAAATTTTTGAAAATGCCAACGAAGAATGGTTAGATTTTGTGGTTTTAAATCGAAATACAAATAAATCGCATACTTACGACCTTATTAAAGGACCAGTTGCCAACGATAATTTATTTAGTACCCTTACTTTATTTGAATCCATAAATTATAAAACCCTATAATTTATAAAAAGAAAAGAGCTGTATTCATTCAAGACTTTCCATATCAAATCATATATGCTGTATATGATACCAAAATTGTCATATATTCTGTATTTCATACCAAACGTAATCCTAAAATTTGGAAGAAGAGATGAAAAATGACCTCAAATTAGCTTGGCTTACCATTCGCTATTATAATAATCAAGCCTAAATTATTCATTTTCTTGATTAATTTAATTTTAAAAGTGTTTAA
>REAG01000254.1 GCA_004294265.1 Cytophagales bacterium
CATCAGCAGTAAAATAGTGAGATACCGTAACTTGTTGCGCCTTGAGTGTTACAAAAAGTATTGGTAAAAGTAATAAAAGTGTGAGTATTTTTTTCATTGTATTAAAACTTAATGAGATGACTATTGAAATTGAAATTTATATTATTTATAACGTAAATATTCACAAAAAAACATTAAAATTGCTATTTTTTTTTATTACTTTTGTATTGATATGAAAAAAATAATAAAAATTGCTATCACAGGTACAGAATCGACAGGAAAAACAACGATTTCACAACAACTTGCACAACACTATCAAACAGAATTTGTAGAAGAATATGCACGTAGTTATTTGACAACTTTTGGTAAAAATTATCAACAAGAAGATGTTTGGAAAATTATTAAAAAACAATTTTAAATCAGAATGAATAAATGCCATTGTTGGCACATTTTTCCCATACTCACTTTTATCAATATCAACATGAACGATTTTTGCTTTTGGAGCAAACTTATCCAATTTAAAAGTAATTCTATCGTCAAAACGTATGCCGAGGGCAATAATTACATCTGCATCTTGAACTGCATCGTTGGCATATTTCATGCCGTGCATTCCTAACCAAGAAAAATAAAGTGGATTATTTGCTTCAAAAACTCCAATTCCTAAAATAGTAGAAACAGCAGGTATTCTTTCGTTTTTAACAAATTCTCTAATTTCTTTCCAAGAATTTGAAAGCAAATTACCATGTCCTGCAATAATTAGAGGCTTTTTGGCTTGTGAAATTAATAATTTTGCTTTTTCTAATTGCTCCGAATCTGTATTGTCTAACCTTTCAATTATTGGAACTTTAATAAATTGTTCCCAACCTTCGTCTAATTCAATTTCCATACCTTGAACATCGCGTGGAATATCAACTAAAACGGGTCCAGGACGACCTGAAAGAGCAATTTTATAGGCTTCAGACAATATTTTTGGAGCATCTTTGATGTGTTTCATTAAAAATGCTTTTTTAGTAATTGGAATACAAATACCAGACATGTCCGTTTCTTGAAAAGCGTCAGTTCCAATTAAATGCGTCATAACTTGACCTGTAAGTGCCAACAAAGGAATAGAATCCGCCCAAGCATCCGCAATTCCTGTAACTAAATTAGTAGCTCCTGGACCAGATGTAGCTAAACAAACGCCAATTTCACCCGTTACTCTTGCATAACCTTCAGCTGCAAAAGCTGCGGCTTGCTCGTGTCTAACTAAAATATGACGCATACTGCTGTGTGGAATCTCATCATATATTGGCAAAATTGCTCCGCCTGGATAGGCAAAAATATCTTTTATTTGTAATAACTCTAATAATCTGATAATATATCTTGAGCCTTTTAGTTTTACTTTGTTCATGTTAGTATAGACTGTAATAATACAATATTAATAAATTAAATTTTAAACGCAATTAATTTTTCAATAAAATTATTAGAAAATTGAAAATATGTATAAATTTCAAAAGCATTAAAGTAATAAATTAAAATAAATACTTTAATTTTTTGAGTTTAAAAGAGCCATTTCTGCCAATTTCTTTTGAGGCTTTTCTTTTATAATTGGAATTGTTAATTCAAAAATAGTTTCGCCTTGTATGCTACTAATCAGATGAACATCTCCACCCAATCTTTTAGCTGCAATTTTTGAAATATAAAGCCCTAATCCAGAACCACTTGCATATTCCGAACCTCTAAAAAACATATCAAATACTTTTACTTTTATATTATCATCTATGCCATCTCCGTTATCTATTACAGTAAAAATTATTTCTTCTTCGGAAGATTGAATTATAGTTCTGCAGTAAGGTTTTGAGTTTTTATTCGTAGTTCTAAACCTAATCGAATTATCAATCAAGTTTAATAAAATAATTTCTAATAGTTTAAAATCTGAATAAATTGTAAGTTCGTTTGGTAATTCATATTGTATATTTACTTTACTTCTATCTTGATTATTTAACAAGAGTGTAGAAACACTTTCTGTAAGTTCTTGCAAATTAAAAAAAGAATATTTTACTGGATTATTTTTTAAATCATTTACACTTAAAATACGATTTAGAGTAATTTGTGTACTATGTGAATACTTATCTAAAATCAATAAATACTCTCTTATTTTTTTGGGGTCAGTTTCTAAAAGTGTAATGTTACACAATCCCATAATGGTTGTGATTGGACCACGAATATCGTGAGCAGCTCTATATATAAAAGAGTCTAATTCATAATTTAAGTTTAATAAATCTCTGTAAGCTTTTTGTAGTTTTTTTGTTCTTTCTCTTACTTTTTCCTCTAAATGTTCATTTACTGCTGCTATTTCATCTTTTTGTTTACGCAGCTCTCTTGTGCTTTCTAAAACTTTATATTTTAATTCCATAGATTTTTCTTCTATGAGTTGCTGTTTTTCTTTTTCGTTGTTCAATCTTTGTTGCACCAAATCCCTTTCAACTATTTTAATTCTTGCAGATAATCCAACAGAAAAAACACATAATTCTAACATTGAAGCTAACTGAATAATATATTCTATTGGTTTTGTATAAATATTGTGAGGTACTATTGAAGACATATATAACATATAAATCATGCAACTAAAAAAAACAATAAAAGTACCTAAAAGATAATAGTAAGAAGGTAATTTACCTTTTTGCATAGATTGAAGAGCTGCAAAAACTGTTAATAAAACACCAAATGCTACTACGACTAACAAATAATTACGTCCAAACATCCAAAAACTTTTAAAAAATAAAACATAAGTGAGCATTAACAATAACATTGTTATTAAAATTGCTTTGTCGGTTTTGGGGGTATTTTCTCCAGTATTTAAGTAAATGCGAGAAAATTGTAAAAACGAAATAACCATTATTGGAACAACTAAAAATCGAAGCATTTTATTCAATATTGGCATAAAATCTGACATGCTACTTAAAAGTATTCCATCGGTAAAAGAATTAAAAAAGGCGAAAAGTATTATATAAATAGAATAATAAAAATAAGCTCGACTTTTGAGTGAAATAGCCAATGAAATGGTGTAAAGAAACATTACAACGATGGCTCCGTAAAACATGAGGTTCACATCGTTTAAAATAGAAAAAGTTTTTAAGTAAGAATCTGTATCATATAGTTTAAAATCTTTGAATGAAAAACTAAATAGTTGTTTTGAAAAAAGTCCCTCGTTATTAATATTAATTAAAAAGGTTGATTCAGAGTTTGCGGGCAAAAAAATCCTTGAAAAATCACCTCGATTGTTTACTATATTTTTTTGTGATTTTTTTACTAATAATCCACATTTATATTCACTAACTATCTGATTATTAATGAATTGATAAATAATTATATATTCATTTGTATATCCAAAACTTAGTACTTTTTCTGTTATTTCATTGGTCTTATTTTTTATTCTAAATTTCAACCAATGTGACTTATTATGTTGATTGAAAACGTGATTATTTATATTTTCAAAACCATTACCATCTAACATTTTCTTCAAATATGTAAGATGTCCATCGGTAGTTTTAGCATCATAAATTTGACTAATAGTACATAAGTCAAATGTTTTTTCTGCATTTGATAAAAATGAAACTAGGAAAAAAAACAATAAAAGTAAAGTGTATTTTTTTCTCATTAATTTTTATAATATTTTATAAATATACAAATTAAAATATTTTTAAAATATTTGTATTTGCAAATAATCATACATGATTTGGAAACACTTTGTTATCAAAAGATTTTATAATTGAATAATTATAAAAAAGGTAAATAGGAAAAATGGTTTGCACATCTTTTTTTTATGCAAACCATTTTTAATTGTTTAATGCATTAGAACTTTTTCTTTATGTTTTTTAATTTGCAATTTCAATGTTTCTACTGCTTCATCTGTGGCAGCTTCAAAAGATTTTGATTTCTCTTTTACAAAAAAATGATGCCCAGGAATATTAACTTTTATTTCAACGATTTTGTTTTCTTGTTGCGAATCTTTATCAACTTTCAAAAACACTTCACCGTCAATAATTTTCTCATGAAAAGTGTCAAGTTTTGCAGCTTTTTTTTCGATGAACTCTAATAATTTTTGATCTGCGTCAAAGTGAATGGATTGAATGTTAAGTTTCATTGGTATTATAAATTTAAAGGGTAAAACATTAAAATTAAGCTTTGGGATGGGCTTGTTCAAATATTTTTTTGAGCTTTTCCATCGAATTGTGTGTATAAATTTGAGTTGCTGCCAAAGAAGTATGTCCTAAAATATCTTTAATAGCATTAAGTTCTGCTCCATGATTTAAAATATGTGTTGCAAAGCTATGTCTTAAAATATGAGGACTTTTTTTATCTGCATTACTAACTAAATTCAAATATTTTTTTACTAATCTTTGCACTAAAACTGGATATAATTGCTCGCCATTTTCAGTAACTAAAAAAGATTTTTCATTTGAATTAGTGAACGTATTATTTTTTATAAGGTTGTACTTTTTTATTAATTCTATTACATTTTTATGCAAAGGTATTGTCCTTTGTTTATTTCCTTTTCCTATTACAGTAATGGTAAGTTGAAAAAGATTTATATTTTCGGTTTTTAGATCAATTAATTCTGAAAGTCGAATGCCAGTGGCATAAAAAAGTTCTAAAATTAATTTATCTCTAACGCCAATAAAATCATCTGAAAATATTTGAGTTTCTAATAAATTTTCTAAATGATTTTCTTCAATAAATACTGGTAATTTTTTAGGAATTTTGAGTGCTTTAATCCGAGATGCTGGATTTATTTCAACTTTTTTTTCTCGCATTAAATATTTAAAAAAAGATTTCAAACAAGCAATTTTCCTATTGATAGTTCTTGGTAAATTATCTATTGTTGATAAATCAACAATCCAAGCTCTAATCGACATATAAGTAATATCTTTAAATTCTAATTCGGAATTATTTTTTAAAATAAATTCAAAAAACTGTTCTAAATCAATTTTATAAGATAAAATCGTGTTTGAACTATATCTTTTTTCAAAATTTAAAAAATTCAGAAATGATTGTTTGTATAGTTCAAACATTACCTAGCAATTTTAGTGTAGAATTTAACTAAATTCCAAGGATTTTTTTATTTAAATTTTCGTCTTTTCCAGCAGATGCAAAATCATCAAAAGCCTTTTCTGTTACTCTAATTATATGATTATTAACAAAATTAACGCCTTCGGCTGCACCTTGTTCTGGGTGTTTGATACAACATTCCCATTCCACAACTGCCCATCCTTCAAAATTATATTGAGATAATTTTGAGAAAATTGATTTAAAATCAACCTGACCATCGCCTAGCGAACGAAAACGACCTGGTCTGTTTATCCAATCTTGAAAACCTCCATAAATTCCTGATTTTCCTGTTGAATTAAACTCTGCATCTTTGACATGAAACATTTTAATGTAAGGATGATAATGATCGATAAATGCTAAATAATCTAATTGTTGCAGCACAAAATGGCTAGGATCATACAAAATATGAACCCTTTTATGGTTTCCTGTGGCTTCTAAAAACCGTTCAAATGTGATTCCATCATGTAAATCTTCGCCTGGGTGAATTTCATAACAAAGATTAACACCCGCCTTATCAAATTGATTTAAAATGGGCAACCAACGCTTTGCAAGTTCTTGAAAACCCGTTTCAACCAATCCAGACGGACGTTGTGGCCAAGGATAAACGGTATGCCAAAGTAAAGATCCTGAAAAAGTAACATGATTTTCTAATCCTAAATTCTTACTTGCTTTGGCTGCCCACAAAAGTTGTTGTATTGCCCAATCAGTTCGTTTAGAGGCATTTCCACGCACATTTTCAGAAGCAAAACCATCAAACATAACATCATAGGCAGGATGAACCGCTACTAATTGTCCTTGCAAATGTGTTGATAATTCTGTTATCTCTAAACCAAAACCGTTAATTTTTGCCTTAAATTCGTCACAATATGTTTTGCTTTCAGCCGCTTTTTGTAAATCAATGCAACTTGCATCCCAAGTCGGAATTTGAATCCCTTTGTAGCCTAATTCAGACATATATTTACATAACCCATCCAAAGTATTAAAAGGAGCTTTGTCGCCTAAAAATTGTGCTAAAAAAATAGCTGGACCCTTGATAGTTTTCATTTTATATTAATTAAAATTTATTTCAAATATACTGAAAATTAATTTGTTTTTTCATAATAAAAATTTATTATTTTAGTGAAAATTTAACGAAAAACATTCAGAATTTCTATTACAATAAAGTTGAAAAAAAAGTAACAATTAACCATTACTAATATCTTTTTATTTCTTTTAAAATAGCATCTCCACCTGCCCTCAAAACTTTTGTTGCTAATTCTTTTCCCACTTGTATTGCATCACTTCCAATCTGATTTAACTCTACTTTTTGAGTTCCGTCTAAACTAATAATTCCCCCATTTATTTCAATTTTTTGATTTAAAAATTGAGCATAAGCAAAAGTAGGAATACTACAACCTCCATTCATTTCAGCCAAAAAACTTCGTTCTGCTAACAGGCATTGTTCGGTTTCCAAGTCGTTTAAAGCATTTTTTATAAGTTTTTTTAAGTTAAAATCAAGATTTTTAGCACATTCTATCGCTACACTCCCCTGCCCCACAGGCGGGATAAATTGATTTAAAGGCAGATGAGCAACAATATATTCTTCTAAATTCAAACGATGAACACCTGCAAAAGCCAAAAGCATGGCATCACAATCGCCTGATTTTAGTTTTTGAAAGCGTGTTTGTAAATTTCCTCTCATATCAATAATTTTAATATTGGAGTAATATTTTCTTAAAAATGCTACTCTTCTTGTACTAGAAGAACCAATTGTAATCGAGGAATCATTTTTTAAAATAAAATTAGAATCAAAACTTACTATTACATCGTTTGCAATTTCCCTTTTTGTGAATGCAATAATTTCAAGTTCATTGGGCAAATGAGAAGGTAAATCTTTGGCACTATGTACTGCAATATCAATTTCTGAGGAGATTAATTTTTGTTCTAATTCTTCAGTAAAAACTCCTTTACTTCCGATTTTAGAAAGCGTAACTTCTAAAATTTTATCACCTTTCGTTTCTATAATTTCAATTTGAGATTCAATACCCGATTTTAGTAATAAATCTTGCACAAAATAGGCTTGCCATAAAGCCAATTTACTTCCTCTTGTTCCTATTTTTAAAATCATAAAATTAAAATAATAACAAAAATATAAAAATATAGATTAAAAAGTGGAAGTAATTTTAAAATAAAAAACCTAAACCTCAAATTAAAATTCATTTTTACTATTTTTGTAAAATAACAAACTCGAATTTGGAAATTTCTGTCATTATTCCCGTTTTCAATAAAATTGAAATCATTCAATATTGTATTTTATTAAACATAAATCATGCAAAAAAACCTTGTCATTGGCTTATAATTGATAATAATTCGGACGAAAAAACAAAAATTGGGCTATTAGAACTCAAAAATAAAGCTGAAGAAAAAAAGCATATTTTTGATATTATTACTGAAAGTAAAAACACAGGTGTAGCAAAAGCTTGGAACAAAGGACTTAGTTTTGTAAAAACAAATTTCGTTTGTGTGCTTAATAATGATTGCGTAATGATGCCAAATTGGGATGAAGAACTATTGAAAGTGGCTCAAAAGAACAAATTTGATATTTTTTCGCCCTTTGTACTCGAAACTCATATTTTAAAGAATTATACATTAGAAAATTTTTTAAATGGACTAAAAAATTACGAATTTTATGTTTCTAAAAATAAAAAAAGAATCAGAAATGGAACTTTTGGTGGTGTAATATTTTTTGGAAAAACTTTTACTTTTAATAACTTAAATGGCTTTGATGAGAGGTTTTGGCTTTCTTTGGAAGATTTTGACTTTTTGGAAACCGCCATTCAAAAAGGAATGAAAGTTGGAATTACAGGCTCGGTTTTGGCTTTTCATTATGTGAGTGTAACTCGCAAAGAAATAAAGTATGATTTTTCAAAAAATCAAGCAATTTTTGAAGAAAAATGGAAATGGAATTTTGAAAAAAATGAAAATAGTTTTATAAATAAATTAATAAAAAGTTATAATAAAATATTACTAAAAAGATTTAATAAATTAGGAAGTTTAAATCCTTTTATGCCTTAGATTGATTAGAATACAATGCAGGATTTAAGGTTTTGTCGTTGTACATTTTCATTTGTTTATAGACTTTAAAATATCTATCACCATTTTCAATGTCTGTTAAGAGTTCGTCCAAACAACTACACATATCTTTTCTTTGTTCTAGCAACACATTTAATTTGACTTTACAACGTTCAATATGCTCATTATCAGCATCTTGACGCTCGGTTTGCTCGGTCATGTGATAAATTTTTAGCTCCAAAATGCTCATTCTGTCAATCAACCAAGCGGGAGTTTCCGAATTCATTTTAGCTGTATTTTTTCGAGCAAAGTTTTGGTAAGAATTATAAATTAAATCATCTAATTCTTCTACCCAATCGGTGCGTTGTTGGTTTAAAGAATCTATTTTGCGTTTGCAAGCCACAAAAGCTTCTGTAGAAATATCATTACGCCTGATCTCATCTTCTTCATGCCATTGAAAAGTATCTATTTGGTTCTTTTTAAAACATAAAAATTCCAAAGAATTTTCAGAAAAAGGATTAGAAAAAATGTCTAAATGCCAATCTTTGATAGATTTTTCAAAAACCCGAACAATGATTTCAGAATTAAATTTCATTAAGATATTTTGGATTGATTTTCAATATACTTACCTAATCTATCACACAAATCGTTGATTTCAGAAACCATAGTTTGGTCGCCAGTTGCATTATTTAAACTTTCCGCTAAGCCTCCAATGGTTTCAATATAAAATCTTTTCATGTCATCAACGGGCATATCTTCAGCCCAAAGATCGATTTTTAAGGTATTTTGACGAGTTCCGTCCCAAAGTGAAACGCAAATTGCTTTTACTTCTTCTTTTCCTGAAGGTTGTTTTTCGGTTGCTTCCCAAAATATTTTATTAGGAATATTTTTATCGTCTGTTTGGATTGTAAATTTTATTTCAGATGTTTTCAAATTCTATATTTT
>REAG01000255.1 GCA_004294265.1 Cytophagales bacterium
GTATTGAGAATTCCAGATGTAACTTGGTAACAATTTTTATAAAATATGGTTATTTTTGTAAGAATTACAATAATAACCATATTTGCTTTAAAATAAAATCAAAACTTAAATCCTTGCCAATCACAACCAAAGGCGAAAGTTCAGTATCTTTGAAAGCCAATGAATTATTTGCTGGTATTTTTGTATATACTTTGGTGGCAGATGGTAATATTATCGATAGCAAACGTATGGTAATTGTAGAATAAATATGAAAAATAAAGTAATAATACTAAGCCTTGTTATGATGGCAAGGCTTGGGTTTGGGCAGAGTTTTGCACCTGTGGGAGCAAAATGGACCCACAAACTTCAAACTGGTGGTTTGTGCGGTCCGATGAGTTATGGTTTTAATGAATATTCTGTTTTAAAAGATACATTAATAGATGGTTTTAAATCTAAAAAATTAAGGCTTATTTCTACCCCAGGTAGCTTAAGTTCTCCTTTTAGTGGCAACATTTTAAGAGAGAGCTTTACTACTTTAGGTATTTTGATGCGAACCAACGGTAGCAGAAGAGAAATTAAACTAAATAGTACAAATTGGGTTACATTATACGATACAGTTTGGACAAAAAACACGACTTGTAACATAAATTTAAGTAATGCAGCAACTGAAAACCGAAATGTAAAAATTATTGATACTGGTTCAGTTTCGTATAATGGAAAAAAAACTAAATGGTGTAAATTAGAAATGTTAGATAATGGTTATTTTTTTATGACAGATTCTAGAACAATTTTATATTACTACAATTTAGGAAGTGAACATGGATTTAATGCCAAATTTGCCTTTCAAGCCGTTGTTGTTGATGCTTGCAATTCGGAAAGTTTTAATTGTTATTCAGATGCTTTTAAATCTTTAAAAGTTCAAAATGAAGATTGTGATTATTTTCAACTACCAACATTTACAGGTTTAAATACAAACATAAAATCAGATTCTGAAATAATTGTTATTAATCCAAATCTTGATAATTGCATCAAAATTAGTGGCATTACTTCTAATAACTTACCAATTGAAATTTACAATTCGTTAGGAAATAAAGTTTTGTTTTCTATTCAGAATCAATCATCTAACGCTTTTGAAGTATGTCTTAAAGATTACAGTATTGGCATTTATTACATAAAATTCAAAAATTATTTAAAAACCTTTAAAATTATATTACAATGAAAAAAATAGTTTTATTTTTCTTTGTTGCTCAAATAATGTTAGCACAAAGTCCATTACCTAATTTTTGTGGTACAAATGCTTTGCCACCTCAAAATCCAAATGCAAGATATGGAGATATAGTTGATTGGAACAGTTATTTACCCAATACAAACACTGTTGTTAAAAAACTCAGACTCAATGTTTTTTTTGTTCAAAAAAATGATGGTTCGGGTAATTTTACAGAAACAACCGATGGAAATGGCAATACAAATTATAATGGATATAAGTATCTAAATGATATTTTAGCTTCTTATTCACATAATGCTAACAACAAATCTAACTCAACTATGCCACCTGGAAATTCTCTTCAAAACTTACCAACCAAAATAGAGTTTGAGGTTGAGTCTGTAAATTTTATTAAAAATACTTCTGTTTATAATAATACAACTGATATATACGGTCAAGGTATTTTAACAGTCAAATTGGTATTAATCGAACTAGGTCCATAAATATGTTTTTGATAGGGCCAGCTTGGTTTACAGGCAACGCTACTATTGGCAATGTAGAAAAATATATAACTATGGCTGGAACTTGGCAACGCTACCAAAATGACTTATTGACACCAGAGGGTCCAAATTTTCAAAGATGGTGGGGTTATGATATTTTTGGGAAAACAATTTTTCATGAATTAGGACACGACTTAAGCTTATATCATACTATGAATACAGGTGCTTGCAATTCTGAAGATTATTGCAGTGATACTCCTCTTGGAAGTGCAATTCAAACTCAATTTGGTTATAATCCATGTTGCCAATGGAACGGTGTACCTAGCCAATGCACCAATAATTTAATGTCCTACAACAACGGAAACGCTCTTACACCATGCCAATTGGGCAGAATGCATTGGACAATTGAAAATGAAATACCACTAAATAAACTTTGCAGTTATGCTTTGAATACTTTAAATGTTACTTCTATTGGTTATCCTCAAGTACTATATCAAGCTCGGACAATTACAGTTTCTAACGCAACAGATCCTCTCAAAAATGGCGAAAAAGCAGTAATAATAGGTCAAAACAGCATTGATTTGTTGCCGGGATTTGAAGCTCAACTTGGAAGCGAACTTGAATTGAGAATTGAAACCGCTTGTAATTAAATTTTGAATTAGAAATTAAATAATAATATTACCAACTTCAAACATTACCTTTAGTAATACTTGAAATAAAAAAAAGGCAAATTACATTTCGTTTTTGTTGGTTATTATTACCAATAAAAACGAAATCTGCTTTTATTAGCATTACAGATTTGAATGGAAAGCAACTAAAATCTTTACCCATCACAACCAAAGGTGAAAGTTCTGTAACTTTGAAAGCCAACGAACTCTATGCTGGTTTATTTGTATATACTTTGGTAGCTGATGGTAATATTATTGATAGCAAACGCATGGTAATTGTAGAATAAATTAAACATTAAATAAAAAGAAAATGAAAAAAATAGTTTTGATAAGTGTGCTTGCAGCTGGGCTGTGGGCATGCAAAAAAGAAAATATTGGGATAAAAGAGGAGAGTGAAGTAAAACTTGCTAGTTATTTTTATGACGAAACAAAACTAATGGACCCTTGGAATATTGAATTAAAAGATTCTTTAACTTTATTGAACATAAAAGATTTTCTTTCAAAAAAAAGTATTGTACCAAAAGAACTTTTAATTTTGAATGACGGAGAAAAAGATTTATGTAAAGCTGGCGATTGCAAAACTGGGAGAAGAATAAAAATGTTAGTTATTGCATCTGATAGCACAATAGCTAAAAATTTACTCCGTGGCAGGTGTCTTCACCTGACACTCTAATTTGTGTCAGGTGAAGACACCTGCCACGGGATATTTTTCCAACGATATGCTGACAAATAGCTCAAATAAGCATCTGTTGTTGCAAATTTATGTTTAAACTCTATTTCATTTTCCCCTTTAAAGCACTCAATCATATCTTTATTTTTTATTAACCAAATTTTATTTGGAAAATATAACACTTTTTTTTAATATGTAATTATATGGGCTTTTCCATAAAAATAATCTTATATTAAAAATTATGTTTTAAGTTTTAGGCATTTGGTTAAACAACTAATCTAAGCCAAAGACTTTATAAAAAATAAAGTTTTTGAAATAAAAATTTAGTTATATTTTTGTATCAAAATAATATAAATATTTATAAATAAAATATAAGTATAGAAGAAAAAAATGCCAATGTCGATGAATGAAATGGTTATGCCAAAAATGGGCGAAAGTATATTTGAAGCTACTATCATTCGTTGGCTAAAAAAAGAAGGCGATAAAGTTGAAAAAGATGAATCTATTTTAGAGGTTGCCACCGATAAAGTAGATACAGAAGTGCCTGCAACTATGGCTGGTTTTCTTACTAAAATTTTATTTAAAGAAGGCGAAGTCGTAAAGGTAGGAATCACTTTGGCACATATTTCATCTGAAAATACAAATTTACCAACTCCAGCTATAGAAGAGTTAGCTATTAACGAACCTAAAGCTGTATCAGTTATTGAAAATCAAATAAATCAAATCTCTCAAAATTATTCTAGCGGAATATCAAGCGAAGAAATTAATCGATTTTATTCGCCTTTGGTTTTAAATATTGCAAAAAAAGAACAAATTTCTATTTCAGAGTTAGAAAATATTGCAGGAACTGGAGCCGAAAATAGAGTTACCAAAAACGACATCATTAACTATCTTAATACAAAGAAAACAAAACAAATTTTTTATCAAGACAATTTAGTTGAGAAAATTAAGATCAAGGAGCCAGAACCAGAAAAAACAAACAATGATACATTTGTTGAAAAAGTAAAAGTAACGGAAGTTCAAACTGAAAAACGAGCTTTTGAACCCGTATTTACGCCTCAACCTAACTCAATTTCAGAAAAAAATCAACCTCAATTCAATGGCAACTTTGAAGTTATTGAGATGGATAGAATGCGAAAAATCATTGCCCAACGCATGCTAGAATCACAAAAAATATCAGCAACTGTTACCTCTTGGGTGGAAGCTGACGTAACTAACATGGTTCAATGGAGAGGGAAAATCAAAAATGAATTTATGAAACGAGAAGGCGAAGTAATTACTTTTACGCCCGTTTTCATCGAAGCCATTGCAAAATCATTAAAAGATTATCCTTTAATGAACTCTTCTGTGGATGGTGAAAAAATAATTATCAAAAAAGACATAAATATAGGTATTGCAGTAGCTTTAAATGACGGAAATTTGATAGTTCCCGTTTTGAAACATGCCGATAGATATAATATCGCAGGACTTACAAAAGCCTATAATGATTTAATAAGAAAAACAAAAGCTGGAAAACTTACAGCCGATGATTTGTCGGATGGCACCTACACAATTTCAAATATCGGTGGTTTTGGAAATGTGATGGGAACACCCATTTTAGTTCAACCTCAAGTCGGAATTGTGGCGATGGGAGCAATTCAGAAAAAACCTTATATCGTAGAAACCGCTCAAGGTGATACAATAGGCATCAGACATATATTAATGATTTCTCATTCTTACGACCACAGAATAATTGATGGAGCACTTGGAGGCTCTTTTGCAAAGCGAATTGCCGATTATTTAGAGAAATTTGATGCCGATAGAAAAATTTCTTAATTTTTTTTTATAATAATTTTAATATTCCAAATAGATTGATTACTTTTGCAACCCTTTAAATGGAAGATATGTACGCAATTGTAGAAATAGCTGGCAAACAATTCAGAGTAGAAAAAGATAAGTATCTTTATTCTAACAGAATAGACAAGGAAGTCGGTGCAAAAATTGAATTTGATGATGTCTATTTAGTAGATAATGATGGCAAAATTACAGTAGGAACTCCTACCGTAAAAGGCGCTAAAGTTACCGCTACTGTTTTAGAACATGCTCAAGGTGATAAAGTAATCGTTTTCAAAAAGAAAAGAAGAAAAGGTTACAGAAAAACAAATGGTCATCGCCAACAAGTAACTAAGCTTCAAATAGAAGCTATTACAGCTTAAAATAAATATTAAAAAAAATAAACTAATTAAATACTATGGCACATAAAAAAGGTGTAGGTAGTTCGAGAAACGGTCGTGAATCACATAGCAAACGCCTTGGCGTAAAAGTGTTTGGTGGACAAAACGTAATCGCTGGCAATATTATAATCAGACAACGTGGTACTGTTCACCACCCAGGTGTTAATGTTGGTATTGGGAAAGATCATACACTTTTTGCTTTAACAGAAGGTGTTGTTAATTTCAGAAAATCAATAGCTAATAAAAGTATTGTATCTGTAATATCTGCTTAATTAAAAATACTTAATAAAAAGGGAGCAATAACTCCCTTTTTTGTTGTTTATTTAAAAATATATTTTAAATTCGCAGACTTATTTGTATAACTTAAACATCAATACCTATCGCACCACCATTCAACAATTCTGCTAACAGGCCAAAACCACCTTTTAATAGTCAAAATAGAGGTCCAAGAAAGCCACAAATAGAAGAACCTTATCGAATTAATGGCAGAATTACTGCTACTCAAATCCGTGTAGTTTCCGATGATATGGAACCTAAAGTTATGTCTGTTGCTCAAGGAATTGAAATGGCAGAAAAATTAGGTTTAGATTTGGTAGAGATAGCTCCAAATGCAGAGCCGCCTGTATGTAGAATTGTAGATTATTCTAAATTCAAATATGAGCAAAAGCGAAAGCAAAAAGAAATTAAAGCAAAAGCTCAAAAAGCAGTTTTAAAAGAAATAAGATTCGGACCAAACACTGATGATCATGATTTTGATTTCAAATTAAAACATGCTCAAAATTTCTTGAAAGAAGGTTCAAAAGTGAAAGCTTATGTGCAATTTCAAGGACGTTCGATAGTCTATAAAGAGCGAGGAGAGATTTTATTGCTTAAATTTGCACAAAGCTTAGAGGAATATTGCAAAGTTGAGCAATTACCTTTACTTGAAGGCAAAAGAATGATGATAATGTTAGTTCCAAAACCAAACAGTAAAAAATAGTATATTCAAGATTAAATATAAATAAAATGCCTAAAATTAAAACCAATTCATCGGCCACCAAAAGATTTAAAATCACTGGTACTGGTAAATTAAAAAGAAAATCTGCGTTTATTAATCACATTTTGACCAAAAAGTCAAAAAAACGAAAACGTGCCTTGGGAAACAAATCTATCCTTCATCCTGCTGATGAGCCAAGAATAAAAATGTTATTTAGAGGTTTAATATAGTAAACAACTTTTTAAGGTTTTAAATTTCAAAAAGTTACAAATTTAAAGTGTAGGTTTTAGATACCTTACAAAAATCTAGGTTCAATGTTCAACCCGAAATCAGGCAATTAAAGTGTAAACATACCGCCTTTTTTCAAAAATTTTTAAAATATGCCACGTTCGGTCAATTCGGTAGCTTCGAGAGCTAGAAGAAAAAAATATTTAGAGATGGCTAGCGGCTACTACGGTGCCAATAGTCGTTTATACACAGTAGCAAGAAACAGAGTAGAAAAAGGTTTGCAATATGCTTACCGTGACAGAAAATCTAAAAAACGAGAATTTCGTGCCCTTTGGATTCAACGTATCAATGCTGGAGTTAGACAAATGGGATATTCTTATTCCGTTTTTATCGGTAAATTAAATAAATCTCAAGTAAATTTAGATAGAAAAGTTTTAGCTGATTTAGCAATGAATAACAATGTTGCTTTTCAGGAAGTAGTTAAAAAAGTAATGGCTTCATAACTAAATTTTTCATTAATAAATATCAAAAAGCGACTTAAATTTATTTTAAGTCGCTTTTTTATTTCTATAAATCATAATATTTTTTGATATTATTTCATATATAGAAACCTCTAAAAACCGAATTTCGTATGATGCCTCCAAATTCGAGAGATGTTTGGATGAGGGTTTTTAAAAAAACTATTGAGGTTTTTAGGATTTCTTTTCAGTATTTAATTATTGTAAATTAAATTTCTAGTATATTTCTTAAAAATTTTACTTATAATATTAAAAAATATTACTCTTTCTTTCCTTGAAGAGCAATATTAAAGGTATTTCTTAAAAATGCAATCGTTTATTGAAACTATGTTTGTATTTTTTTAACGTAGTTTTGTATATTGCATAAATAAATTCTTCTATTTTAAATTAAGAATTTAAAAAAATGAACAATTTTAGTTTAAAAATAAGAGATAATTAAAGTTTTTATAAATATTTACAGAAAAAATTACACTCAGAGAACTCAAAAAAATAATAATGTTAGCAAAAAGAATCATTCCTTGTTTGGACATAAAAGATGGAAAAACTGTAAAAGGAATAAATTTTGAAAATTTAAGAGATGCAGGAGACCCTGTAGAATTAGCACAAATTTATGCCAATGAAGGAGCCGATGAATTGGTTTTTTTGGATATTACTGCCACGGTTGAAAAACGAAAAACTTTAGCAAAACTTGTAAAAAATATAGCTCGAGTAATCAATATTCCATTTACAGTAGGTGGTGGAATTTCAAGTATATCAGATGCAGAAATTTTGTTACAAAATGGAGCTGACAAAATTTCTGTAAATTCATCAGCTGTAAAACGCCCAAAACTTATTGAAGAACTTGCCAAAACCTTTGGGAGGCAGTTTGTAACCGTTGCTATTGATACCCGTTTTTTTGATAATAACCATATTGTGCATACGCACGGTGGCAGACAACTAACTGACTTTCACACAATTTGGTGGGCAAAAGAAGTAGAAAACTTAGGTGCAGGCGAACTTTTATTAACTTCCATGAACCATGATGGCGTTAAAAATGGATTTGCAAACGAACTAAATTCTTTAATCTCTAAAAATAGTAAAATACCTTTAATTGCTTCGGGTGGAGCTGGTAAAATGGAGCATTTTTTTGATGCTTTTACCGAAGGTTGTGCCGATGGAGCTCTTGCAGCCAGTATTTTTCATTTTAAAGAAATTGGTATTAATGATTTAAAAAAATATTTACTTGAAAAAAAGATTACTATAAGAATTTAATATTTTTAAAATTAAATTAATTGATACAATTATTTTTTTAGTTAATGGCTTTATATTTTAAAAAAAAGTTGTAATTCTAAATAATTTCAACAAGAAAATTTAATTAATAATTGTCAAAAAATCAATTAAATTATATTAATATTGCCAAAATTAAATGTTTTATGATAAAATAAGACAAAAAAAACAAACCAACACTATTGAAAATGAGAAAAAGATTTGTGTCTTATGTATATATATTGATAACTTCAAGAGTGAGCTTACTTTTGATGATTTCTGTTATATCTTACATTTCTTTTCCAATTTTGATTTCAATTTTTGATTTTTTTATTAATAAATTATCGAATTCAACAAGCCGTACAAGCGTTCCCGATTTAATTACCGCAACAGATGGTATTGCAACATTATTTGTTGGATTAGGTGTATTTTTAGAATCCAGAAACACCATCACAAGAATTGCTTGGAAACGATTACCACCAAAAGACCCCGAATTGCAAGAAAAAGTAAATAAATTAAGTGAAAATTATGGTGTTGCGGTTCTAATAAATGGTTTATTGATGGAGATTGGTACGCAGTTTATTTCTATACCTAACTCAATTATAAATACTGATCATTATAATAATTTTATTTTAGGATTATGTTTGCTGATTTGCATGATGACTTTTGTAAGTTTATGGACTTTAATGAATAAATATATTCAATCATTTTTCTTTTTGAAAGAACAATTACACGAAGACTAAGTTAATTGTTAATTATAAATAACTAATAACTAATAACTAATAACTAATAACTAATAACTAATAAC
>REAG01000308.1 GCA_004294265.1 Cytophagales bacterium
CCCCGCGCTGACGCGGACAATCACAACAAATTACTGTAATTACAAACAATTACGAGTAAGTACTTAATAACCCAGGAATTTTAATTCAAATAAAGAAACAATGAAAAAAATAGTAGCCTTTTTAATACTCATAGCACCCTCAATTATAATGGGGCAAACAAAAAAAATAGTAATGGTAGTGAGTAGCTATGGTAAAGATATGGGTAAAACACGACCAGGATTCGAGATGGACGAGTTTTCGCAAGCCTATTATATTTTTAAGGCAAATGGCCTTGCTATTGATGTTGCAAGCCCAAAAGGTGGTGCCGTAGAGGCGGGGCAGTTCAATAAGGAAAAATTGTACAACAAAGCAATTTTAGAAGATTCCATGGCATCAAGTCTCTTAAAAAAAACCAAACCCACCGCATTGCTCAATGCCAAAAACTATGATGCCATATATATTGTGGGTGGCAAAGGCCCTATGTTTGACCTTGTTGTGGATCCATCATTGCAAGATTTTATAGTAGAATTAGACCAAAAGAAAGCCGTAATTTCCGCCGTTTGCCATGGAACTATTGCACTTGCCAATATCAAAAAAGACAAAAAATATTTGGTAGAAAACAAAGCCCTAACTGGATTTTGTAATGAAGAAGAAACACAGTTTGGTAAGTCAGGAGCTGAATTTCCTTTTTTATTAGAGGATAGGCTTTTGCTACGAGGTGCCAAATTTCAGAAAGGGCCATCTATGCTACCATTTATGATAAAAGACGACAATTATATTTCAGGGCAAAACCCATATTCGGTTACTTTGGTTGCCGAAGAAATTGTAAAATCCTTGGGAAAAATACCTGTTGCGAGGGTAAAATATAAAGATGAATTAAGTATGGAGCTTGTAAAAAGAGCGGTTCTGGGTGAATTAAATTATGCCCAAGATGAGCTAAAACAAAACGCAAATAAGTACGATCTTGAACTGATTGCGGTTTATGGATATTACCAAGCTATGTATGCAAAAGACGACCTTGTAAAAATTAAAAAAGCCACCGACATCATTGAATTGGCAAAGCCATATTATTTCAATGAGGACCTTTATCTACCGCTTGCCGACTATTATGTAAAATTGGGTGATAAAACCAAGGCCAAAGCAACTCTTAATGAGGTAATTATCAAAAACCCAAACTCGGAAAAAGCAAAAAAAATGTTGGTAAAATTAAATGATTAGGTGCTTAAAAGTTAGTAGAAATTTATGCAAAAAAGCACCAATAAATTCAAAATTTGCCAAATCCTTTTACCAATAAAATTTTTAAATTAAATGACTATGAAATACTTAATAATACTTCCGTTTTTATTATTTTTTTCTAACGCTTTTTCGCAAGAGAAACAAATTGAAAAAGAAAAGTGGCATTGGGATAACCAATCAAAACAAGACACAACAGCGGGATACGTACAGGTGATAAAGGTTGATAATGTGCTATATATTTCGGGAGCCGTTACATCAGAAATTACCCCGAAAGGCATAACTAATGTTTATAAGGCTTTGGAGCGGTCTCTAAAAAGCTTTGGAGCAACATTTCAAAATGTAGTGAAAGAAAATTTATATACTACTGACATTGAGGCAATGAAAAAATACAATAATTCAAGAAAGGTATTTTACAATAATGATTTTCCTGCCGCTACATGGATACAGGTGGTAAGGCTTTACGAGCAAAACGCCAAATTAGAGGTAGAATTGATAGCACATTTGCCAAAATAATTTGATTCATAAATCAAGACACA
>REAG01000256.1 GCA_004294265.1 Cytophagales bacterium
TATAAACTTGCCAAAAGTTTGACCATGGTTGTTTTTCCCGAACCCGAAGGTCCTACAAAAGCAATAGACTGACCTTGATTTACTTCAAAAGAAATATTTTCTATTGCGTAAGTTTTTGCAGTTTTGTGTTTGAAAGAAACCTTATTAAAAGATAAGGTAGAAATATCAGAAACTAACTTAGGATTTTCGACAGTTTTCTCGATAGGCGTATCAATTATTTTCTTGAAATTTTGCAACGAAACTTCAGCTTCTCTAAACGACATGATTACATTTCCCATTTCTTGCAAAGGATTAAAGATAAAAAATGAATAAAATTGCAATGTCATCAGCTGCCCAACCGTAAGTTTATCTTGAAAAATCATGTATAATAACAAAAATAAAATACTTTGTCTTAAAAGATTCACAAAAGTACCTTGCATAAAACTTATAGAACGAATACTTCTTACTTTTTTTAATTCTAGTTTTAATATTTTTAAGGTTGTAAGATTTAATCTTTGTATTTCCTGA
This sequence comes from Cytophagales bacterium, assembly GCA_004294265.1. Classification (GTDB taxonomy): domain Bacteria; phylum Bacteroidota; class Bacteroidia; order Cytophagales; family UBA9547; genus REAG01. The sequence goes on from REAG01000256.1 coordinate 508, forward strand.
TGCGTTAAACCTAAGCTTTTAATAAGTTCTATATTTCTTAAACTTTCTGTAGTTGCTCCTGCCAATACATTGGTTTCTTTTACTATTTCTTTTTGAACTAATTTAATTTTCTTACTCAATAGACTTGTGATATATGCCAATAAAATAGCTGCAATAAAATAAACCACAACTAGCATAACCTCAAGCTGAATGGCATAAACCATCACAAAAATAATTCCTACCAAGGCTGCAAACAAAACATTAATAAAATTAGAAATAAATTTTTCGGAGTCGGCACGAACTTTTTGCAAAACATTGAGCGTTTCGCCACTTCTTTGGTCTTCAAATTGCTGAAATGGCAGTTTTAAAGAATGTTTTAAGCCATCTGAATAGAGTTGAGCACCCATTTTTTGAATAACCAAGCTAACAGTATAATCTTGAAAAGCTTTAGCAATTCTGCTAACCATCGCTACGCCAATAGCCGCCAAAAGTAAACTTCCCATGCCATAAAGGAATTCATTTGTGCTGAAATTTTTAGGTTTATTGGCATAATTATCAATTATTTTACCAAAAATATAAGGATCTAACAATGAAAATATTTGATTTATACTTGCTAAAAGTAACGAAATAAAAATAAGAAGTTTGTAATTTTTAAGGTAAGAAAATAAAATTTTCATATAAATAAATTAAGATTAAAAAATAATTAACAACAAATAAATAGACATAATTCAAAAAATATAAAAACTTTTTAAATTAAACAGGCGAATTAAATTTTTCAAGATTGAAAACATTGCCATCAAAAACCCCAAAATTTCCTTCTCCAGAATACCATTCTCCTAAATTAATATATCTACTTGTTTGATTTACAGGCAAATCTAATACCAAATGACGATGCCCAAAAATATAAAAATCATGATGGTTTTTACTTTCTATCTCTTTTGAAAATTGCCAAAGCCATTCTTTTTCTCCTAAAAATCTTTCTTCAAATTTTAAATTTGAAATTCTACTTTTTTGAGACCAATTTTCAGCTATCCAATAACAAAAATTTGTTGGAAATAAAGTAAAAATATACTGAAAAAAACGACTTTCAAAAGCTATTTGAAGTAATTTATAAGAATAATCACCAGGACCTAAGCCATCGCCATGAGTAATAAAAAATGATTTGCCTTGACAATTTAGTTTTATTGGTTTTCTGAATACTTTTGCCTTAAATTCAGATTGAAAATAGCCAAACATCCACAGATCGTGGTTTCCAGGAAAAATATAAATTTCTATTCCAGCATCAGAAATTTCGGCTAATTTGCCCATAAATCTTGAAAATCCTTTTGGAATTGTGTAAGAATATTCAAACCAAAAATCAAAAATATCTCCTACAAAAAACACCGCTTGAGCTTCAGATTTTATAGAATCTAACCAAGAAATTATTTTTCTTTCTCTTAATTCCGAAATCTTACCTTGAGGAGCTCCTAAATGAAAATCTGAGGCAAAAAACAACTTTTTTCCATTTTTCAAATCTATTTTTAATTCATTTTGAGTATTTTTAGAAATCATATTTAATTTATAGCGATTCAAAATTAAAGTTAATTGTTTTAAACTAAGATGTTTTTTGAAAATTTAATTAAATTTGTAATCGGAAATAAATTTAAAGGAACTAAATATCAATGAATTTAGTTATTTAATTTAATACGATTAGAAATAAACAAATTATTTCTGCTTTCTAGAATTTAATTTTATCATGATTTTACAAAAATACAGCTTTTTTTTGCTATTTATTACAGCAATAATTTCCGCTCAACCTCAACAAAATTCAAACGAAAATCCTATTTCAAATGGTAAGATTTCAGGAATAATTAAAGATGTAAGAGATAACAAACCTGTTGAATATGCTACAATTTCTTTGTTAAATGCTCAAGATTCTACCTTAGTTACAGGAGCTTTGGCTGATGAAAAAGGGGTTTTTGTAATTGAAAATCTTAAACTTGGAAACTATTTAATAAAGGCATCTTTTATAGGTTATCAAAACACTTTTTCAGGCGTAATTACCTTAAAATCAGACAATTATAATGTTAAAATTGGAAGTTTACAACTTTCAACATCCTCTCAACAACTAAAAGAAGTTCAAATTGATGGCGAAAAAAACAACATAGAACATAGCATTGACAAAACAGTGTTTAATGTAGGTTCAAATAGCATTGTTACAGGCGGTTCGGCTCAAGACGTACTTAGGCAAGTGCCAACAGTGAATTTGGATCAAGACGGAAATATAAATGTCCGAGGAAACGGAAATATTACAGTTTGGATAAATGGAAAACCATCTGGAATGACAGGTGTGAATAGGGCTGCTATTCTTGATCAAATTCCTGCAAGCACGATTGAAAAAGTAGAACTTATTACTAATCCATCTGCAAGATATGATTCAGAAGGAATGGGTGGAATTATAAACATTATTCTCAAAAAAAATAGACAAGACGGCATCAATGGTAGTGTGCAAGTAGGAACTGGAACTCGAATGCCTTCACATTTTCCGATAGAAAATTATTTTGCTTTGAATAAATATAATGCAGGTTTTTCTCTAAATATAAAAACTGGCAAATGGAATTTTTCAAGCAATTATGGGTATAGATATAATGAAGGTTGGCATTATATTGAACAATTAAGATATAATGTTTTTGATAATCCAAGTAAGAATTTCAATATTGATCAAATCACTTTTGGTAATCATTTAAAAAGACAAACTCACTCTGGTTCAATAAATGCGGACTATAATATAAATGATAAAAATAGTATAGGTATAGGAGCTACTGTGGGTTACAATAATGGTGATAATCCAGAGTACATTGACACTAGATATGCCAAACAAAAAAACTATTTAATTTCTGATTCGACTTCTAGAAGAAATTTTTCCAGTTTAGGAGATGGATATAATATTGATGCAAATACATATTACAAGCGTACAATGGCAAAAAAAGGTCAAGAATTAAATATAAGTGGATCATTCTCACATAGTAAAGCTCAAAATTTGAATAGTTTTGACGAAAGATTTATTTCAGGTGCAATTTTACAATCAAATTATGAAAATAGATTATCTAGAATTCAAAATAATAATTTCAATAATGTAGGGGTTGCCCAACTTGATTATTTGCATCCTTTAACAGAAAAAACAAAATTAGAATTTGGAGCTAAATCTACTTTTCGTAATATTGGCACAAGTTTAAATGCCGATAGTACAGCCAATTTTACTATTGATAATAACCGAACAAATAGTTTTAGTTTTACTGAAAATATTTATGCAGCTTATGGCATAGTAAATCATAATTTTGGATTTTTGGCTATACAAGCTGGGCTTAGAAGCGAATATACGCATATTTTAGGGGAATCAAAATTTTTAAATAATAATCCAAAAAATTACCAAGATTATGTGAATTTATTCCCTAGCGTACATATTAGTAAGAAACTCCCAAAAGAACAAGAGATAAAGTTAAGCTTTAGCCAAAGAATAAATCGCCCTGGAAATGAAACTTTAAATCCGTTTCCTACTTGGAATAACCCGAGAGATTTACGACAAGGCAATCCAAATATCAGACCTGAAAATGTGTATGCTACCGAACTTTCGTACAGTATAAATGGTAAAAATCATGGCATAACTTCTACCATTTATTACCGAAGAACAACTAATTCTATCCAAAGAGTACGCTCAGTAACTGGTGATGGTGGAATTGCAATTACAGATTTTAAAAACACCAATCACTCTACAAATTATGGTTTAGAAATTGTTTTGAGAACGACTGTAAATAAAATTTGGAGCTTTACAACAAATTTGAATGCTTTCGGAAATGAAATAAATTTGGATACGATAACCAACAAAAGTATCACGGCTGATATTAGACAAATGCACACTTTCAAAATTGTAAAAGGTTTTGATATTCAACTTTCAGGATTTTATATGTTGCCAAGAGCAACGCTTCAAGGCACTTTTCAAGGATTTAATGGCATTGATATTGGCATAAGAAAAGATGTTTTGAAAGGAAAAGGAACTTTCAATATGAATATAAGCGATATTTTAGATATTAGAGAGTTTGGAGTGGTTTTCAACAATGAAATAAATAGAAATTTTGAAGGTGGATTTAGAAGAAAAGGCGAATCAAGGATAATTACGGTCAATTTTACCTATAAATTTGGTAAAGAATTGAATATTAAACGGGCTAAAAAAGCTGAATATAATACTGGCGGTAGCGATGGTGGATTTTAAATTAATAGTTATTTTAAAAAATTAATTACTATTTTAGCAGTAATTTAAAATTATATATTACAATTATCTATATTCTAAGTTTGAAAAACTAAAACTTCATTAATTTTTTATGATTTACACAAAAATCTGAAAAGTTTTCTTTTTGTTCTGAAGTAATAAATTCATTTATTGATATAGAAATAAAAGGAAAACAATTTTCATTTGTATCATACAATTTAAAAGAAAATAATTCTCCCAATCTTTCAATTGTTAAAATTAAGATTTCGCTTTCAAATGAATTAAAAGTATGAAAATCATAAAATTCATCGTTAAATTTTATGATTTTATCACCTACATCTAATTTAAAATACGCTTCTGATTTTTCAGATATTTCAGTAATAATTCCATTTATATTTACTTTTAAACCAAATTTAGATTGATGTGTAATAAATGAACAATTTAAATTAAGTTTTAAACCTAAATAATCAAAACAAGAGTTTAGTTCTGGGATAATATTTACGGTTCCTGCAATAAAATTATTGTAATAATCTGTAAGATTTAAACCAGAAATATTTTTAGCAATTTCCAAATAATCATTTAAATCATAACCAATAGATTTTTTACCGAAATTATTCCACATTATTCGCAAAACATCGTTCAAACTGCCGTTATTTTGAGTTGCTTTCCTGATATAAATATCTAAAATAAAAGCAATAATTGACCCTTTATCATAAATTGATATTTTACGAAATGGATGAGAAATTTGATATCCGTCTGTCCATAAATCAGTATGAGAATCTAAAAGTGAAACAGTTAATTTTGCGTTATTATGTAAATGATTTTGAATTGATTTTGAAAACTCAACTGCAAATTCATCAAAACTCCAAACACCTGATTTTAATAACATTAAATCACCATAATAAGTCGTAACTCCCTCTACAATAAAGCCTTCAGGAAAATATTGAGCTTCATAAAAATTATAAGGAAGTAAGTTTTTAGGTCTAATCTTACAAATATTCCAAGCATGAAATAACTCATGTGAACTAATTCCAAGTAAGGATTTATAAAAATCATAAGATTCAAATTCTGAATCAGGACCTAAAACAATAACAGTACCTTTAGAATGTTCTACGCCATGATATTTTTCAAATGGTGGAATAATAAACTGAAAATGATAGTAATATTCTGGAAAACTTTCAAATAAATACATTAGCTCCAAAATAAAAGCTTCAAAATCTGAACTAATTTTAGATAAATTAGGATTAATATTACCAAAAAAAGTTAAAGAAAATTGTGTGCTATTTATATTGAAAATAATTTTTATTAATTTTTGTGCTGATAAAAAAGGACTATCAGCGAGTTCTAAAAAACTATTTGAAAAAAGGGTTAATTTATTATCATATTTAATGAATTTTAAAGCAGTATCAAATTCATAATTTTGGTTAAAATATAAATCAACAGAGCATGGTTCAGTAAGATAATTTTGAGGGTTATATAGTAATAAATTAATAAAATTAATAAAAATTAAGTCATGTTTAAACCAACTTCCACCTGCATTGGGTTCTTTGGCATAATAAAAATAAGAAATAAAAATAATATCTAATTTTATAGGTGAAATTTCCCATTGGTTTGTATTTAATTTCTTAAAAGGAATGGGATTTTTATATTTATCATAAATTTGAAAAAAAACAATATTTTTAGCATAATTTTGTTTCTCATAACGTCCAGGACGCCAAGTTGCAAGTTCGAGCGTAAATGGTTTCAAATCTTTTATTATAATTTCAGTAGAAATTTCAATAAAATGTTTATTTGGATTTTGAAATCGAAAATTAAAGTGCATAAAGATGACAGAAAAATATAATGCTAAATTACTTTTTAATTTAATAGTTTCAAAAATTGAACTTATTTATTCAAAAAATGAAGCTTCACAAATTACTAAAATATATTTTGAAGATGCACTTTCTATAAAACAAGCTCAATATTTAGAAAATGATATTTGGAAAGAATTAGATAAAATTAAATTAGAAAATGACATAAAATTACTTGAAAACCATTGCCCTATTCAATATGTTTGCCAAAAAGCTTATTTCTTAAATAATTTCTTTAAAGTTAATAATCACACTTTAATTCCACGTCCCGAAACTGAAGAATTAGTAATTTTAATAGATAAATACTTTAAAAATAATATTAATTTAAGCGTTTTAGATATTGGCACAGGCAGCGGCTGTATTCCAATAAGTTTAAAAAAAATGAATCCAAATTGGGATATTTCAGGGCTAGATATTTCAAAAGAAGCTTTAAAAATAGCCAACGAAAATGCTAATATTTTAGATGTTAATGTTACTTTTTTTGAATATAATATTTTAAAAAATTATACTTTAAATATTACAAAAAAATTTGATATTATCGTAAGTAATCCGCCTTATGTTTTAAATTCGGAAATTCTTAAAATGAATAAAAACGTACTTGATTATGAACCACATAATGCTTTATTTGTTTCAGATGAAAATTCGTTACTTTTTTATGAAAACATACTAAAGTTCAATGAAAAATACTTAAATTCAAATGGATTTGTTTTTTTTGAAATAAATCCCATCAAATCAAATCAAATAAAAGAAATGTTAGAATTATTTCATTATTCAGATATAGAAATGGTGGAAGATTTCAATAATAAGATTAGATTTGCAAAAGCAAAAAAACAATAAAATTGTTACAATTTTTCAAATTTTCAGGACCTGTTCAACTTGGCGGACTTTTATTACTAATATTTATTTTCAAAATCCCCGTTTTGTTTTTGGATTTCCCAATTTTATTAGACGAACTTCACATAAAAATATTAACAGAAAAACTTTTAAATAGTCAATTAATTTACCAAGAAATTATTGATGGAACTCCCCCACTTTCCGCTCTATTCTACACATTCATAGGATTTATTTTTAATTATCAAATAATTACATTTAAAATTGTATCACTTTTTCTGCTTTTTTTTCAATCAATATTATTTAAAAACATACTAAACGAGAATGAAATTTTAAGTGAAAAAGGCGATATTCCAGCTTTAATATTCATCATTTTACATTGTTTATTACTTGATTTTTATATATTATCAAATGCTTTTTTAGCAAATACGTTTTTGATTATTGCTTTGGGACGTGTTTTTAAACATTTAAAATCAGAATATACTGAAAATGAAATTTTTTATACAGGATTAAATCTTGGTATTGCATTTCTATTTAACGAATTTACAATTCTGTTTTTTTTCTTTACAATTATTACATTTATAATTTTTACTAGAACAAATTTTAGATTTTATTTAATCAAAGTTCTTGGTTTTGTTTTTCCTATATTTAGTGTTTATACTTTTTATTTTTTATTTGATTCTCAAAACTACTTTTTAGAATATTTTTTATTTAATTATCAAAATTTAAGTACACAAGTATTTGATTTTCAGAGCTTTCTGATTTATTTTTCATATACTTTCTTTTTAGTTTTAATGGGTGTTTTTTTATCGTTTACTTATAAAAGATATATAAATTATCAAATTGTTTGCTTTCAAAATATGCTTTTATGGATGATTTTTACAATTATTGTTGTGTTTTTTATATATTCAAAAACTACTTCTGATTATATAGTATTATTACCTTTTTTTGCATTTTTCATAAGTCAATTTTTCATTTTATTACCACAAAAAAAACTAAAAAATACAGTTTTTGCTTTATTTTTCATCCTAACACTTTTTGGGTATTATGGTTTTATATTTGAAAGTAATTACAAACCTTTTAATCATGATTTTTCTGGACAGTTTGTTTCGGGAAATAAGTGGAATGTGATTTCTGAAAATAAAAAAATTGCTTATTTTGGAGATGATTATAATGTTTTTTTAGATAATACCTCTACTACACCGTTTTTAGAACCTAAATTAAGTAAAAAATATTTAGAAGATATTAACACCTATGAAAAGGTAATATTTATTTCAAATTCTTTTGAAAACAATCCTCCTGATTTAATCATTGATGATTGGAATATTATGAATTCAATTTTCTTGAAAATTCCAAATTTGAAAATCAAATACGCAAAATCGAAGCATTTTAATTTATATGAACGAGTTAGTAATAAATAAAGGGAAATTATATATTTTCCCAACGCTTGTTTCAGAAGAAACGCACACTCAAGTTTTGCCTATAAATTTTATTTCGATAATTAAAAATATTAATTATTGCTGATTGTTTTTAAGCA
>REAG01000309.1 GCA_004294265.1 Cytophagales bacterium
ACTTGACGTCAATATATCTATAAATTTACTTAGCGTAAAGTACTGATTATCAATAAGTTATAAAAAAATAATTATAGATAAATACTCGTCAGGTTAATACTACAATAAACACCAAATACATCAAAAAATTACCAACATTGATTGGTGAAACGGACATTTATAAGTTTGTTCAACAGATGCCTGGCGTTGCAATTACAGGCGAAGGAAGTGGTTCATTGCATGTGAGAGGTGGAGAAGCTAATGAAAACATCATTTTATTGGACAATTCCCTAATTTATGAACCGAATCATATTTTAGGCTTAATTTCTGTTTTTGATTCAGATTATATTTCAGAAGCAACTTTATTGAAAAATGGCGTTTCGGCTGCTTATGGAGGTAAATTATCATCGTTATTGAAATTAACCTCAAAAGTAAGTAATTTTAAAAAACCTAATTTTAAATTAGGAATTGGATTTATTTCTTCAAAAATATTTACAGATATTCCTATTATTAAAAATAAATTATCCTTGATGTTTAATGCAAGAAAATCAAACATTAATTATTTATTATCAGGTGCAAAAATTTTTACAGACAAAATTAATCAAAACAATGAATTAGATTTTTATGATATCAATTCAAAAATAGAATTTAAGTCTGATAAATGGAATTCATTTATTTCAGTTTATTACGGAAATGATCTATTGAAATTATCTAATACTGTTGATTTGGAATGGGGAAATCAAAACATAAATTATAAAACTATTTACAAAAATAAAAAACATGAAATAAGTTTTCAGGCAGGATATTCAATGTTTTATTTTCAACTTAAAATTGCTGATAATGATAAAAATTTAAGTTGGAAATGCGGAATAAATGATTTTCATTCAAAAATTTATTTTAAACAGAACTTAAAACATACAACTTTTAATGTTGGATTAGATGTTTCTTACAAAAATATTAATCCAACACAAAATGAACCAATAAATTCAAGATCTATTTTCAAACCAATAGAACTACAAAAATATAAAACATTAGAAGTTTCGCCTTATGTTGATTTGAATTATTATTTTAACCAAAAAATCAGTATCAAGTTAGGAATTAGAGTTCCAAATTATTGTCAGTTAGGCAACTATACCGAATTTTTCTATAAAGATAATAAAACTTTGCTTTCGCCTGAAATAATTGATTCTATAAAGTATGAAAACAATGAAATATTTAATAAAATATTGAAATTTGAACCACGAATTACTATTACTTATTTATTAAACAATAAAATTACTTTTAATGCAAGTTATAACAGAAATTATCAGTTTATAAATCAAATAATAACAAGCATTACACCGCTTCCTATTAGCTTTTGGATGCCAACAACTAGGTATTTTGAGCCATCATATTCTGACAAATTTTCGGTTGGATTAAATTATATATTTAGTAATACTTTAAGTTTTAATTCTGATATATTTTTGAATTTAAGGAATAATTTATTAGACTTTATTGATAATTCAGATATTTTTCTAAATAAAAATTTTATTACTCAAATTAGAACGGGAACTGGTAAGAGTTTCGGAATTGAAACTTCATTTTCTAAAAAAATCGGACGATTAACCGGAAGCGTATCATATACACTTTCCAAAAGTACAAGATTAACAGACGATATTAATCAAGGATAGGAATATGCAGCTAGTTCAGATAGAAGGCATATTTTAAATTTTTTTATGAGTTATGAGTTGAGTAAAAAAATATCTTTGGGAGCTAGTTTTAATTAT
>REAG01000310.1 GCA_004294265.1 Cytophagales bacterium
AGCCATTTTTAGGAAAAGCAAATAAGTGAGTTGCTCTAAATAATCTCCATATCCCACACCTACATCACGCAGGGGATTACAGAAACTCCAAACTTTGCTTACTATACTTGATGTGTTGTTGCTCATTTTACTTTCTTTTAATCCGGCAATAACCGGTAAATCGTTTTTACTATAAATGTCTTGTTTTCAATAGCTTTGTACTTTGTATCTGGTAAGTCCGGTAATTTTTTCCGGCAATTCTTTTCAGTTATCCGGTAATTTCCGGAAAGTTGCCAATTTCCGAAAAGCGTGTAAACCATTGAAAAACAAGCTTTATTCATTTTTTTATACGTCCTATCCGGTAATTTCCGGTAATTCTTTGTTCGTTCTAAAATATTTGGTGGCGGGACCTTCACCTAATCTCTCGACCCATTCACCTTCCAACAATTTACTAATATCATTCCTTGCTGTTTTTTCGGAAATACTGCCTTCAAAAAACCGTTCAAAATCTTCTCTCGAAAACTGTTCTCCTACTTTAAGTTTTTTCAAAAATGTAAACATTCGTTCATTCACATCAATGGGTTTAGAAGATCCATAAAGCGTAAGTGTGGTATATCCGCTTTGTGAAGTCCATTCAGGAACTTTTAAACCATACTCAATAAATCTGTCTTTAATTAAACTCAACCCTCTTCCAAGCTTTTCAATCTTACCTCTCAAGTAAAACATATGAGCAATGGTTGGATTGCGAAGAACAGAATGATGCTCTTTAATTTTATTCTTCCCTGAAATAATATCAGGTGGTATTTCTCCCGAATTTATAATTTCCATTTTATCAGGATAAATATTGATGGTGATGTCACCTGAAATGTCAGCATAATCCCTATGAACCATAGCATTTAAGATAGCTTCATCTAAGGCATCCATTGGATATTTTTCACGATTCGTTCTGTCCCACTTATCGTGTTTAAATTCACTAATCATTGGAAGATTACGAGTAAAATACTCCTGAATGCGATTGAAAGCTGCAAATAAATTATCTTCAATTAAAACCGTATCATCAAATCTGCTTCCTGTTTTGCCGTGTGGCATTACAGTAATACGAATCTGACATTGAGAGATAAATTTTATTGGGTCTTTTCCAAACAATACGATACTTCCGTTTCTAATCAAACTCATATCCACCAACTGAAAATAGTTTAAAAACCCTGGAATATCATTCGGCAAACTTCTTCCTCTACCAATTTTATTTGCTTCGTTAATCGTTACTTCAATTTCCTTTTGCACCAAATCTTCTAATGTAGCATCAATAGCCGTCTGCTTCTCCCAAGTTGAAGCGTATTCATTTGAAGTTCTCAGTAGCAAGCTTATTTCATCAGCCGTTGCTTCTTGTGTTTGTTTTCCAGATCTTACAAAATATTTTTTCTCATACGTATAAGGTTGTCGAGAGCCTTTAATAACATTGATAAGCAAAACATTTTGATTTTTGTATTGCTCGCAACGAATATCTACCAAGGGTTGCGGAAAGATTTGGTCAACAATTAAATTTTTAAGTTCCGATACTTTGTTTTCAATTCCTTCGGAGATATTTTTAAATTCTTTGCCATCAAAGCCAACTAAAACCCAACCGCCCTGTGTGTTCAAGAACGAACAAATTACCTTCATTATCTGCGGCACTTTGTAATCGCCAACAAATTCGATTTGGATACTTTCCTTTTGCTGAATTAATTCAGCAATAAATGATATGTCTCTGCTCAT
>REAG01000311.1 GCA_004294265.1 Cytophagales bacterium
GGGGGATAAGTTTAGTGAATGGTTGATTATTAAAGGCAATACCAGCACCACCGCCCACAGCTTTTGCAAAACCGCCAAACGGTTTATAGATTGGTTGGAAATAGAAAACATAGAAGCCGAAAACGTAAGCTATAACGATGTACTGGCTTATATAAACTATCAAAAACAAAAAGGAAACAAGCAAAGAACCCTGCAAGTTTATACCAACGTTCATAACTGTCCGAACGGTTTTTAATATTTTGCCAATAAGTGGCAATGGATGCTTTGAAGACAGTTTTGAAGCTTGAAATAGGAGGCTGTAAAATAAACTGTGTCAAAGTTTAAAAATTTAGAACTTTGAAACACAGTTTAAACGATGATAAATAAAAACGTGAGCTTCGATTACGAAGCCTTAAAGCAAAAGACCCTAGAGCAATTTCGTTCGGGCAAAAGTTTATTTGGGAAAGATGGTGCTTTTGCGCCACTACTTAAAGATTTTTTAGAATCTGCATTACAGGCCGAAATGGAGGCACACTTAACCCAAACGGGTCGAGATAATGGCAATCGCAGGAATGGACTTACCCAAAAGGTACTAAAAACGAAAGAGGGTAGTTTTGAACTTACAACACCACGCGACAGAGAGGGCGATTTTGAACCCCAAATAGTACGCAAACGTGAGACGATTTTAGCGGAAAGTTTAGAGGATAAGATCATTGCCTTATATGGCTTAGGGATGAGTTTACGTGACATATCAGCACATATAAAAGATATGTACGATACAGATATATCAGCCACTACGTTATCTACTATTATTGATAAAATTATACCCTTGGTAATTGAATGGCAGCAGCGACCATTAGAATCAACTTATTGTATTGTTTGGTTAGATGCCATGTATTATAAAGTAAAAGAAGATGGTAAATTTTTAACCCGCTGTGTTTATAATATTTTAGGCATTAATGTGGAGGGGAAAAAAGAAGTAATAGGCTGCTATACAAGCGAAAGCGAGGGAGCTAATTTTTGGCTAACGGTTTTAACTACGCTTGAAAAAAGAGGCATAAAAGATATTTTTATAGCCTGTATTGATAACCTAAAAGGTTTTGCCGAAGCGATTGTTACCGTGTTTCCTAAAACAGAAGTACAAAGTTGTATTGTACACCAAATACGTAACTCACTAAAATACATAGCCAGTAAAGACCAAAAAGAGTTTATCCAGGATTTAAAACCTGTATATAAAGCCATTGATAAAATAAGTGCAGAATTAGAACTAGAAAAATTAGCGGAAAAATGGCAGAAAAAATATCCAATAGTGATTGAATCTTGGCAAAGAAATTGGGAGAAACTAAGCACTTATTTCAAATATCCTGAAGCTATTAAGACCCTTATTTACACCACCAATACCATCGAAGGTTACCACAGGCAAATCCGAAAAGTAACCAAAACTAAAGGTGCATTTACCAGCGATATGGCTTTATTGAAATTGATTTATTTAACTACTAAAAATATAGAAAAAAAATGGACAAAACCTTTAGCAAATTGGAGTGTAACGGTCTCGCAGTTAAGTATTATTTTTGGCGATAGGCTCCCTTTAAAAATTTAATACCTTATGGTAAATATTTTTATTACTTTCGGGTCAAGGAAAATTAACTAGACTTGATAAGGAAGACCTAATTTAATTTAGGCTTTCTTTGAAAGTAATTTTATTAATTTGACACAGTTTGATTTACACTCCC
>REAG01000312.1 GCA_004294265.1 Cytophagales bacterium
CAGGCTCAATTTTCGTGCATTGCGACTATCACGCAGACGCAGAAATTAAGGTTTCTATTATGAACAAAACATTTGGTGTTGAAAATTTTAGAGGTGATATTGTTTGGCAAAGACATAATGCACATAATGATGCAAAGAAAAAATTAGCAGTTTTGACTGATACAATTTGGTATTATTCAAAATCTGAAATATTTACTTATAGCCAAATTTACGTTTCACATAAAGAAGATAACCATTACAATTTAGGAGATGAGAAAGGAAAATACACTTCGAGTGATTTGACAGGTGCAGGAATTAATAAAAATGATTTAGAATGGAAAGAATATAATCCTGCAAAACGTAATAGACATTGGGCAATACCTGTAATTGCTGTTGAAAATTTGGTAGGAATAGATAAAGCAAAGGAACTTACAACAATCCAAAAATTAGAATTATTGTATGAAAATAATTTAATTGAAATTACAAAAAATGGTACTCCAAGATTTAAAAGATATTTAGATACGTCAAAAGGAATTTTATTAGGTAATTTTTGGACTGACATAAATAATGTTCAATCTCAATCAAAAGAAAAAATTGGTTATCCAACTCAGAAACCTGAAAAACTTTTGGAAAGGATTATCAAAATGTCAAGTAATGAAAATGACGTAATTTTAGACTGTTTTGTAGGTGGTGGAACAACAATTTCGGTTGCAGACAAATTAAATAGACATTGGATAGGTATCGACCAGAGTGTAAACGCAGTAAAAGTTACCGAATTTCGTTTGAATAAACAGCAAAATTTGTTCTCAAAACCGTTTTCTGTGCAACTTCATAAATACGATTACGACACTTTACGCAACAAAGATGCGTTTGAATTTGAAACGTGGATAGTGGGACAATTTGGTGGACTTTCAAATTCGAAACAGCGAGGAGATTTAGGACTTGACGGAAGAACACGAGAAAATCAAGCCATACAAGTCAAGCGAAGTGATAATGTTGGCAGAAACGTCATCGACAACTTTTTTTCAGCAGTTCAGCGTTTTGACAAAGTAAGTTTTGAAAAGCATAAATTAGAAAATAAACCTGTTGGATTTATTATTGCGTTTTCGTTTGGAAAAGGTGCTATCGAAGAAATAGCAAGACTTAAAAACGAGGAAAATGTGCTGATAAAATTAGTTACGGTTGAGGAAATCGTACCTATTGCGAAAAAGCCAACTCTGCAAGTCGAAATGCAAGATTTAGGAAAAGTAAAGGAGTTACGACAGATTTCGTTTGTTGCGACAGGACAAAGTGAAGCAGGCATCGAATTTTTTGCTTGGGATTTTGCTTACAACGAAACGAATTTTGTACCCGAAATTTTACTCGACAAAACAGGCAAACAAACGTATTTATTCAAAGCAGGAGAACATAAAATTGCAGTGAAAGTAGTTGATAATGAAGGACTTGAAAACATTGAAGTTATCAAATTGAAAGTAAACGGAGAGGTAAAGCGTAACTAATTTTGTGCAAATCCGTAAAAACGAAACAAGTGCGAAAATAAAAACAGCCCACAACATTGCATCAAACCCATTAAGTTAAGAAAATAAGGTGGCACAAGGCTTGCTTCGTGCTACTTTTTTTTAAAATAAATCAAAAAAAAGAATGAAAAAAACATAGTTTTTCCCGCCTTTTTTTTCACAAGCAAAAAATTAAAATTGCACTAAAAACTTACATTAATATTTTCTTTAAAATC
>REAG01000140.1 GCA_004294265.1 Cytophagales bacterium
GGTGTTGTTTTTTTATAATTCACACCTATATTTTTAAAAATTGTACTTTTCTAAGAATAGTACTTTTTGTAATAATGAGTTGTCGGACGACAGTAATTATTAACCTAACATTTATTAATCTATAATTATTTTTTACAACTTATTGAGAATCAATTCTTTACGTTGAATGAAGTCATAGATATAATGAAGTCGAGTTAATAATTTTCTAAAAGCAAATTTTAATAAAAAAACAATCTAAAGCCACTAAAATACAAGGAATTCTAAATATCAAATTTTATTCCTTGAGCCAATGGTAATGTTTTGCCATAGTTGATGGTATTAGTTTGGCGTCTCATATAAACTTTCCATGCATCAGAACCAGATTCTCTGCCACCACCTGTCTCTTTTTCTCCACCAAAAGCACCACCAATTTCGGCTCCTGATGTACCTATATTTACATTAGCAATGCCACAATCAGAACCCCAAGATGCTAAAAAAGCTTCAGCTTCTTGCATATTATCGGTAAAAATTGAAGACGACAATCCTTGTTTTACATCATTTTGGATCGAAATAGCATTTTCGACCTCTCCGCTATATTTTATGATATAAAGAATTGGAGCAAAAGTTTCTTCTTGCACTTTTTGAAAATGATTTTCTGCTTCAACTATGGCTGGTTTAACATAATTTCCTCCTTCTAAATTTGGTAAAGTAATTATTTCACCACCATAAATTAATTTTCCACCTTCTTTTTTTACTTCCTCTAAAGCAGTTTTAAACATATTAACTGCTGCCTTATCAATAAGAGGACCAACTAGTGTTTTAGCATCCATAGAACTGCCAATAGATAAAGTTGGATATACTTTTAATAATTTTTCCTTTACTTCATTGTATATACTTTCATGAATAATAACTCTTCGGGTAGAAGTGCATCTTTGTCCAGCAGTTCCTACTGCTCCAAAAACAACTGCTCTTATTGCTAAATCTAAATTTGCATTTGAAGTAATAATAATGGCATTGTTTCCTCCCAATTCTAGTAAAGCTCGTCCAAGTCTTTTCCCAACAACTTCACCTACTTTTTTACCCATTCTGGTTGAACCAGTAGCTGAAATTAGTGGAACACGTTTGTCTGCAGAAAGTAAAGCACCAATTTCGGCTTCTCCGTTTATCATGCAGAATATTCCTTCAGGTAAGTTGTTTTCTTTCAACACCGATGCTATTATATTTTGAGTAGCAATGGCTGAAAGAGGTGTTTTTTCCGATGGTTTCCAAATAGTTACATTTCCACAAACTGCTGCAAGCATGGCATTCCAAGACCAAACAGCTACTGGAAAATTAAATGCAGAAATACAACCAATTATGCCAAGAGAATGATATTGTTCATACATTCGATGGTCTGGTCGTTCAGAATGCATAGTTAATCCATTTAGTTGACGTGACAACCCAACTGCAAAATCGCAAATGTCAATCATTTCTTGAACCTCTCCTAAACCTTCCTGATATATTTTTCCCATTTCGTAAGAAACAAGTTTGCCAAGAGGCTCTTTATATTCTCTTAATTTTTGACCTATTTGTCTAACAATTTCACCTCTTTTAGGAGCTGGTATTCTTTTCCATTCTGTAAATGCAACTAAAGCCGTTTGCATTACTTTTTCATAATCTTCGGCTGTAGCCATACCTGCAGATGCTATTTTAAAACCATCTACTGGTGAAAATATGTCAATAACTTTATTTGAAACGCTTCCCCAAACATTACCAGTTGTATAGCTTGGATTTACTTCTTTGACTCCTAAATGCTTTAAAATACTAGAAATCTCATCATTTTTTTGATATATTACTTGGCTCATAACTTTTTTACCAACAAATATAATGTTATTTGTTAAACCCAAAAAACTTTATAAAATTTTGATTTATAATTTTACAATTTAATTTAGAAACATACATTATTCAAAAACAATTTTTATTTTCAACTTCATAATTTTAAATTAAACTCTATTTTAAAATTTTTTCGATTAAAATATGTTTATTTAATGTGAATTAAAATATATTTACGTTTTTATTCAACGTAATAAAATTTATTCAAAAAAAACTAAAAAATTAATATAAATAATGAAAAAAGTTCTTTTAATAGTTGCAGGATTTCTCGTTTTTGTTTTAGTGGCTTTGGGAATAGCTCCTTTTTTATTTAAAGATAAAATTAAAGCCAAAGTTGATGAGGCAATCGCTCAAAATGTAAATGCAAAAGTTTATTACGATATCAATAAATTTGGACTTTCGTTTTTCAAAAATTTCCCTAATTTAAGTCTGACGCTTGGCGATTTTGGCGTTGTTAATTATGCCCCATTTGAGGGCGATACTTTAGTAGATGTCAAAGAATTTGTAGTTGTGGTGGATATCATGTCTGCTATTAAAGGCGAAAATTTAATTATTCGTAAGATTTCTTTAAACAAACCTTATATTAATATTCAAAAAAATCTTAATGGCGTTGCCAATTATGATATTTCAAAACCAAGTTCGGACACAACAACTGCTAAACCAACCGAAAAATCTACTTCAAAAACTTCTATCAATAAATGGGAAATTATCAACGGAAAAGTAATTTATGATGATAAAGTAACGCCAACTTATGCCGAAATTTTAAACTTAAACCATTCTGGCTCAGGTGATTTTTCTGCTGATATTTTAGATTTAGCTACACAAACCAATATAGAATCAATCACAGTTCAGTATGATTCGGTTTCTTATTTGAAAAATAAAAAAATGGATGTTAAATTGGTTTTAAACATGGATAATGTTAATTCAAAATACACATTTAAAGAGAATTCGATTGCAATAAATGATTTTGCTTTTGCCTTTGATGGATGGTTGCAAATGAAAAAAGACAGTTCTATTGATATGGATTTGACTTATAAAGTAAAGGAAACAGCATTTAAAAACTTACTTTCGCTCATTCCAGGAATGTACACCGAAAGTTTTAAAGATTTAGAATCGGATGGATCACTGGCTTTTGATGGTTTTGCAAAAGGAACTTATTTTAAGCAAAAATTACCTGCCTTTGGCGTAAATTTAATAGTTAAAGATGGGAAATTTCAATATCCTAAACTGCCAACGCCTGTAAAAGATGTAAATATTGATTTAAACGTAAAAAATAAAGACGGAATTATTGATAACACTTATATTAATCTTAAAAACTTGCATTTTTTGATGGGAAGCAATCCTATTGATGCCAAAATGATTGTTAAAGGTTTAAAATCAATGGATTTGGACGGACAATTGAAAGCAAAATTAAACTTGGCTGAAGTTACACAAATTTTTCCTTTGGATAGTTTGACTTTAAAAGGGACTTTTGATTTGGATGCAAAAGTGAAAGGTATATATAAAAACGCCAAACAACTTCCCGCTTTAGATGTCAAAATGGCAATGAAAGACGGCTATGTGAAAACCTTAAAAATGCCAAATACACCTTTGGAGCAAATAAATTTCTCTTCTACAGTTAAAAATGCTACTGGAACTATGAAAGATATGGTCGCTACTTTAGATAATTATACGATGCTTTTGGATGGCGAAAAATTCACTGCCAACGCCAAAGTTGAAAATTTTGATGATTACACTTACACTGCAAATGTAAAAGGAAATTTAGATATGGATAAAATTACTAAAATATATCCAATGAAAGATATGACTTTGGGCGGAAAAATATTGACTGATATTACTACCTCTGGCAAAATGTCGGTTTTAAAAGCTGGAAAATACGACCAATTACCAACTAGCGGAAGTATGGATTTTAATAAATTTAGTTTTGTAAGTGCTTCAATGCCTCAAGGTTTGAAACTTACGCAAGCCCACATGGCTTTTGATCCTCAAAAAATTACGGTTTCTAATATGAATGGATTTTTAGGAAAAAGCGATTTTGCCGCTTCAGGAATTTTCAGTAACTACATGGCTTACCTTTTTCAGAGCAAAGTTTTAGTAGGAAAATTAGATTTTAGCACCCAAAATTTTGACGTAAATGAATGGATTCCTGCCACAGATCCCAACGTTCCAAAAGCGGAAGAGAAAGCAGAAGACCCTACGCCAATTCCTCAAAATATAGATTTTACAATGAATTCAAAGCTCAAAAAAGTGCTTTATACAAATATGACCATGACAGATATGACTGGCATTATCACAATGAAAGATGGTATTTTTAAACTAACAAATGGCAATTTTGATTTAATTGGTGGTCATTTTGCCACAAATTGCACTTACAACACACAAAATCCAAAAAATCCAAAATTCGATTATGATTTGGATATGAAAAATGTGGATATTCAAGCGGCTGTAAAAACATTTGAAAGTATCAAAAAATTTGCTCCAATTGCCGAAAAAATTGAAGGCAAAATGAGTACTAATTTTGCCATAAAAAGTGATTTAGCAAAAGGATATCAACCCGTTTATAATACGCTTTTTGGAAATGGTCTAGCCATTACATTTGATGCAAAAATGAAAGATGGTGGTTTTATGAACAAAATTAACAGTGCAGCTAAATTTTCAAGTCCAAATTCAGGTGGAAATAATGCTGTAAATATTGGAAACACTAGAATTCAATTTGATATTGCCAACGGAAGAATAAAGTTTAAGCCTTTTGATATAAAAATTGGTGATAACATTATCAACATGGGCGGTAGCAGCGGCTTAGACAAAACACTTGATTTTGATGTAGTTTCTCAAATGCCTGCAGCAACAGCAGGAGCGGCAATTAATGATATAATGTCGAAATTGGGCGGACAAAATATGGGAATTTCAAAAGTTTTAGCCAATATAAAAGTAACAGGTTCGCACGATAGTCCTAAATTTTCGCTTTTAGGAATCACTACCGACAAAGGCAAACCCGAAGATATGGCAAAAAATGCTTTGCAAGAAAAAGCCAAACAAGAAGGCGAAAAATTAAAACAACAGGCTTTACAAAAAGCTCAGGAAGAGGCTGCAAAATTAATTCAACAGCAAGGAGCTGAAAAAGCCAAGCAAGAAGCTGAAAAATTACTTAAAAATAAAATAAAATTACCTTTTTAAATATATAAACTAACTCTTAGATATATAACTTAATAATAAAATGAAAAAATATATTATTTCTGCTTTTGCGATTAGTTCGCTTTTGGTTTTTAATAATTGTAAGAAAAACGATATTAAAAACTGTATTGATATTCCTATTGTAGGATTTTCTTTGAGTGACGATGTATCGCTTGGTGCTCAAACTGCGGCTCAAATTGACGCAGACGCAGCACAGTTTCCTTTAGTAGATTCTGTATCAAAACCTACTGCTTATAGGATTTTATATAAAATTAGAAATAAAATTTTAAACTCAGGCAAAGTAAAACACAAAGATGATTTTCCTTGGAGATTAAGAATTATAAACGACCCCAATACGCAAAATGCTTTTTGTACACCTGGTGGTTTTATTTATGTTTACACGGGTTTAATTAAAGTTTTAGATAACGAAAGTCAATTAGCAGGCGTGATGGGACATGAAATGGGGCATGCTGATTTAAGACATTCGGTAACTACAATTATGAATGAAAATGGTGTTGGGCTTTTACTAAGTATTGCTACGGGAGGAAATCCTGGTGCTTTAACAACGATGGCAAACCAGTTGAGAGGTTTGAAAAATAGCCGTTGCCACGAAATTCAGGCAGATGAATCATCGGTTTTATATTTGGCAGCAACTGATTATCCTTGCAACTCTGCGGGTGCATTTTTTGAAAAAATAGTAGCAAGCGGAGCTCAAACGCCTCCCGAAATATTAAGTACGCATCCTGATCCGGGCAACAGAGTTGAGAATATAAACAAAAAAGCGGGAGATGTCGGTTGTAGCACCAATAGAACTCCAACCAACGATGAATACACGCTCTTGAAGCGAGAATTAGGAGTGCTTTAGTGTTGAGTAATAATTTTCTTACACATTCCAAGTTTATAAATTTGGAATGTGTATTTTTTTTGTAAATTAAATAATACAAAAACGGATTGTTTATTTTTTGAATTTTCTTTTGAATTATATATTTAAGTATTAAACTTTATTGTTGATATTGTAAAGAATAAATATTTTCAAATAAAAACCTCCTATACAAATTTAGTTCTAATTTTCCAAAACCACAAAATGGAATATATTACTGATTTTCAATATGATGTAAGACACCAAACAGACCATTATATATTTAAGAGAACCTCTAAAAACCCCAATATTATTTTAAAAAACCCCACCCAAACCAATTTATGCTACGAAACCGAAGAATCCAAGTGGGAGGGTTTCATCGGAATTGAGGTTTTTAGGAGTTCCCTTAAATTTTCGCTTTTATATTGAGTCTAATAAATATTTACAATTAAATTTTCATAAAACCCCTTTCTTATTTCCCCAATGGGGAAATAAGAAAGGAATTTGTAATTATTTATTAAACTTTATATATGCCTTAGATTTAATGGAAAGCTGTTTTATAGTTCAAAACTTATTTTAAGATTAGATTTTATGTATAAAAAGTGCAATTAAATACAAGTTGAATTATTTATATTTGTATTTTATTATGTAAAATATAACAGAAAAATACAAGTTGAATTATTTATATTTGTATTTTATTATGTAAAATATAATAGAAAAATACAAGTTGAATTATTTATATTTGTATTTTATTATGTAAAATATAATAGAAAAATACAAATTGAATTATTTATATTTCTATTTTATTATGTAAAATATAATAGAAAAATACAAGTTAAATTATTTATATTTGTATTTTATTATGTAAAATATAATAGAAAAATACAAGTATAGATTTTTACATTTGTATTTATTATTATCTTTGTGAATAAATAATGGCTATTATGGTAGGTAGAAAAGCACAAACAGAAACAATGGCTGATCTTTTGTCATTGAAAAAATCATATTTTGTTGCGGTTACAGGTCGAAGAAGAGTAGGAAAAACCTATTTGATAGACCAAGTATATAAAGATAATATCTGCTTTAGAGTTACTGGTATTCAGGATGGAAATCAAAAGGAGCAAATCGTAAATTTTGTTCAAAAAATAGCGGAACATAGCAACATTCCGATTGTATCAATGCCTCAAAATTGGCAGCAAGTATTTATATTATTAAAAAAACATCTTGAAACCCTTCCCAAAAATAGGAAACAAGTACTATTTATAGATGAGTTGCCTTGGATGGCTACCATACGTTCTGGTTTTATTCAACTTTTGGCTCACTTGTGGAATGATTATTTATCAAAAGAAAAACATTTTATATTGGCAATTTGCGGGTCCGCAACCTCTTGGATTAGCAAAAAAATAATTAGCGACAAAGGTGGTTTTCATAACCGCATCACCCATCATATACAACTTCCGCCATTTACTTTAGAAGAAACCCGAGCGTTTCTTTTAAATAATAAAATAAAATTAGTTGATTCAGAAATATGCGAATTGTATATGGCATTGGGCGGTATTCCCTACTATTTAGAGTTGATACGAAAAGGCGAATCAGCAACGGAAGCTATTGATAGGTTATGTTTTGCAGATGGTGGATTACTGAAAAAAGAGTATGAACATTTATACAAAGCATTGTTTAATCAATCGGCTAATCATGAAGCGATTGTGAGTGTGTTGGGAAAATCTAAAAGCGGATTGGGCAGAACCGAATTGAGTAAAAAATCTAAAGTAGCTACTGGAGGACCATTTACTCGCACTATGGAGGATTTGGTGCTTTCGGGATTTGTGGCGGAACAGCATCCTTATGGAAAAACAAAACAAGGTATGATTTATCGATTAACAGACGAGTTTTCGGTTTTTTATCATCGGTTTATTAGTAAACACAAAAAAGCCGTATCAGGTATTTGGCAAGAAATATCCAAAACGCAGCCTTATAAAATTTGGTTGGGCTTTGCGTTTGAGGCACTGTGTATGAGGCATTTGCCACAAATAAAAAGAGCTTTAAGTATTGCCAATGTATATACTGAAGTATCGAGCTTTTATAAATTAGCAGAAGCTGAAAATGAGGGCATTCAAATAGATATTTTATTAGACAGAGCTGATAAAACCATCAATATTTGCGAGTGCAAATATTACAACGAACCTTTTGAATTAAGCAAACAATATTCGGAATTATTAAACAAAAGAAAGGAATTGTTTAAGCAATACACAAAAACAAAAAAAAATTTATTTACCACATTAATTACTAATCAACCGATAAATAAAAACGATTATTATTATGCTACTTTGGATAAAGTTGTAACGCTCGATGAGTTGTTTGCGAAATAAAACAATTTATAGACTTTACAGTTATGATAAAAATAATTTTAGATGAAATCAATAAATAAACTTACCCAAGTTTTAATCCAATCGTAGTTCCCTTAATAATTTTAGTTCCTGGTCTTTGGGTTTGAAATTGCACCCTGCCTTTGCCCGAAAAATTCACTTGCAGACCTTTGTTTTCAAGAATATAAAGGGCATCTTTGAGCACCATGCCGCTCACATCTGGCACCAAGTTTTGAATCATTTTACGATTTCGCCACGTGATTGCATTATTAGAAATATCTGCCATCAACCATTCCTCATCACCTTCGTGCTGAGAAATGCCAAACTCGTTGCATAAATATTTTAAATCTTTGGCATTTCCTGCACGCACAAGTGGGAAATTAAACATCAAATTATGCTCAGGATCTTTCATTTCTTTGTGCATTTCTGCATCTTGGGCATATATTTTATCAGCCATTTCTTTAAAAACGGGAGCCGAAACATCGCTACCCATTTGATTAAATCCTTTAGGATCGCTAATTACAACGATGCAACTATATTTGGGTTTATCGGCTGGAAAAAAACCGCAAAAGGAAGTATAATAACTTTTTGTATAAAGCCCTTTCTTACGAATTTGGGCAGTTCCAGTTTTTCCTGCAATCATGTAATTATCGGTATGAATGTTTTTTGCTGTTCCCGATTCTACCACTTCTAGCATCATGGTTTTTACTTTTTCGAGCGTAGATTCCGAACAAATATTATCTTTTATTACTTCGGTTACGTATTGTTTAATCAATTTATCCGATCTATAAACCTCTTTTACAATCATGGGTTTAATCATTTTTCCGTCATTCGCTACTGCATTATAAAAAGTAAGGGTATGAATGGGAGCCAAAGCAAGTTCGTATCCAATCGACATCCAAGGAAGAGAAATACCGCTCCAAGTCTTGTCAGACGGGTTTTTAATATAAGGAATTGCCTCGCCCGACATCTGAAAACCAATAGGCTGATCTAAACCAAAAGCTCTAATATATTTAAAATATTTATGTGGATTATCGCCAAAATATTTTTGAACCAATTTAGCAACACCTATATTGGATGATTTTGCAAAAATATCTTTTACCGATAAATTGCCATAGCCTTCGGGTTTTGAATCTCTTAAAATGCGGTCATAAATTTTGTAGCTGCCATGTTCGCAATTAACCGAGTCGTCTAAATCTAAGCCCGAATCTTCAAAAAGTGCCATCATGGAAGCCAATTTAAAAGTGGAGCCAGGGTCGGTAAGTCCTTGATTACCAACGGCATAATTATAAGCTTCGTAATAACCAGCCGATTTTGCTTTTCCTAAATTAGCCATTGCTTTTATTTCACCAGTTTTCACTTCCATCATCACTACGCAACCATATTCGGCATCGTTTTTGGATAAATGATGCAAAAGCGAACTCTCAGCTACATCTTGCAAATTAATATCAATTGTGGTTTTGATATCCAAACCATGTTCTGCCAAAACTTCGTTTTCATCGTGAATAGGTTTCCAGGCACCGCCAGCCAATTTTCTAAAAAGCGCTTCCCCATCTCTTCCGCCAAGTGAATTGTTAAAACTCATTTCCAAACCAACGCCTTTTTTGTCTTCGTTTACAAAACCGATGGTTCTGAAAGCCAAAAGATTGCCATAAGGATGATACCTTCGTTCTTGTTTTTCAAATATAGCTCCGCCTTTATACCTTCCAGCCCTAAAAATGGGCCATTTTTGAATGACTTTTTTTTCTTGAAAATTAAGAGTTCGAGTATTTAAAATTATATATTTTTCATCTTTTTCGAGGCGAGCATTTTTAATTTTTCGTTTGTATTCCTGAGCCGACAAGTCGCCAAAAAAGCGAGATAATTTAATTGCCAAGCTGTCAATTCCTTTGTTGAAAGTGGTATCGTGAGGAATTTTTGGGTCCATTGCTAATTTATAAAAAGGCATTGAAGTTGCGAGTAAGCTGCCATCATTGGCATAAATATTCCCTCTTGTTGCAGGTAATTTCATGTATCTAAGGCTAATTCGTTCGGCTTTTTTACGCCATTTATCCCCTTGCACAAATTGAATATAAACAATTTTTGCTATTACAGCAAAGCCTGATAATACACATATTAAAAATGCTATTCTTACTCTTAATAATATATTTGCCTTTATCGACATTTTTATTGTAGCTAAAAAGCAATATTACATTTTTATTTTTTTTTATCTTCCACAATATCAAAATATTAAAAAAATGATTCTATTTTAAATATATTATATCTTTAAACTATTTATAATTAATTTTTATCATTGAATAATTAAATTAATTATTTCAATAATAAACGAATTTTAATACTTACATTTACAGAGAATTAAATTTAAAAAAATGTTTTTAGCAATTATTGGTATAACAATACTTATTATAGTTTTTTTTATAATCAATAAATCTTCTGAATTTTATTATAGATTTGGAAATTTAATAAAATCTACTGGCGGATTATTGATTGTTTTGGGGTTTCTTTTGGCATCTGTTATTCAAATTGGCACTGGCGAAGTGGGTGTTCAGTCGCTTTATGGAAATGTCAACAGCGAAATTTTGGAGAGTGGATTGCATTTAATAAATCCACTTGTTGAAGTTAAAAATTTCGATAAAAAAACACAAAATTATACAATGTCTTCTGTGCATGATGAAGGCGATAAAAATGGAGATGACGCTATTCGAGTTCTTACAGCCGATGGTTTAGAGGTAGGAATAGATTTGACTATATTATATAGAGTGATTCCTGCAAAAACGCCTGAAATTCTCAAACAAATAGGAATTGATTATAAAAATGTGGTTGTAAGACCCATCACTCGTACCAAAATACGTGATAATGCAGTTTATTATGATGCTGTTTCGCTTTATTCAACTAAAAGAAATGAATTTCAAACAAGAATTTATAACGACATAGAAAAAGATTTTAAAAACCGTGGCATTCAGTTAGAACAGCTTTTAATTAGAAATATAAACTTACCAGAATCGGTTAAACAAACTATAGAATCTAAAATAAATGCTGAGCAAGAATCACAAAAAATGAAGTTTGTTTTGGATAAAGAACGCCAAGAGGCTGATAGAAAAAGAGTTGAGGCACAAGGAATTGCTGATTATCAAAAAATTATGAGTAACGGACTTACCGATAAACAGTTGCAATATGAAATGATAAAAGCCCAAAAAGATATTGCCATTTCGCCAAATACAAAAATAATTATTATGAGTGGTGGCAAAAGTAGTCCAATTATTTTGAGTGCTGATAAGTAAAAATATTTCTTTTATTTATTTAAAGTCTAATAGGAACCTCTAAAAACCCCCAATATTATTTTTAAAAACCCCACCTAAACCAATTTATGCTACGAAACCGCAGAATACAAGTGGGATGGTTTCAATGGAATTGAGGTTTTTAAGAGTTCCCTAATTACTTTTAGAAAAATCACTTAGCTATTTCAAAAAAAGTTTCACTCCTATCCTATTTCTGCTACGAAACCGCTGAATACAAAAGGTTAGATAACCTCCCGATTTATAAAATGTTACTAATATTTTATTTTTAAAGATTATAATATTGATGTGGGTTTATTGATAAAATGAATTCAAAAAAATCTTTGAAACGTAAGTTTTTATATTTAAAATCCAAATTATGATTATTTTTAAAAAAATCTATATATTTGCTTTTAAATAAATTTTCAAAGTAATATCATTATGAATGTATATCTAAAAACTACTCAATATTTACTAGGTTTAAATATTTTGCTAGCTACTCAAATAGCTCACAGCCAAGTAATTAACAATAGCAATCTAACTATTAATCCTGTATTTACACCCGCACCACCTGTTTTAGATGGCGAACTAAATGATTATTGTTGGACTGAATCAACGATTTTGGGAATTGATAATTCACAAAATGTATTGGATAATAGTGGGAATTTTAAACACATCATAGGAAACAGTATTACTATACAAGCTGATGGAGTTAGTCCACTCCCAAATAATCCAAACGGACAGTCAGCCACTTTTTCAACGGCTTGGGATGAAAATTATTTATACTGGGCTGTTAAGGTAATTGCTCCCAATGCTACCTCTCTAAGACCAAACTCACCTACACTTCCATATTCTGAAAGTATTGAACTTTTTATTAATAATGGAAACGGTACAACTACAATCAACCCAGGAGATCCTTATTTTCCACAAATATATAATCCTTATAGAGATGCTCAAGTACCTTTAAATTATAAAAATTCTCCTTCTGTTTCTTCAATAGAAGCTAAAGGTTTAGGTCATGGTTTACTTTTAAAAAGTTCAAGTGCTGTAATTAAAAATACTACTGATGGATATATCATGGAAGGAAGAATTTTATGGAAAGAAATAAATAAGGAATTTATAGATGATCTTTCAGGAGAATACACAGATATTTCTAAAAAACCAAGTAACACAAGAATACCTTTTAGGTTTGATATTGCTAATAACATTACGAGTATTAATGGTACGGAGAGAGCTGCACAAAAAATGTGGAATCAATGTTGCTGGAATTGTAATTGGACTATTTCAAGACATTTTGGAACTATGAAATTGAACGGAATATCTTCACAAATAAGTTTAATAGGCATATCCATTCATAGCAATTCAAGTTTAATTAGTGTGGCTGGACAAACCATGGCTATGAGTATGTTAATTTCTCCCAGAGGAGCAAATTCTTTAGTAAGCTGGTCTGTGCTTGGGACTATTTCGAGCGGTTTTCCAATAGCCTCTATTTCAGAATTTGGTGTTTTATCGCCTTTAAATAACGGAATTATTACAGTAGTGGCTAGTTCTTTGGCAAATTCTAATATTTCTACCATAAAAGTAATTACTATTACAAACCAATTAATGCCGAGTTCTCTAGAGATTTCAGCAAATGATATATCCACTAATTGGGGTTTTTCTTCCCCATCTGTGGTTGCAAATCCGAGTGGTGCTTCGTCTGGAGTAAAATATTCTTTAGACGCTACTTCACAAATTTATGCTACAATTAACACTTTAACTGGAGCCATTCGTTCAAAAGCAATGGTTGAGAGTTTTGTTGTTACAGTTACAGCAACCTCAATAGCCAATGGTTTAACAAGTTCTAAAACCATCAATATTACACAGCAATCGCCTGTAAATTGTTTTTCATTAAACAATTATCAATATATAAATCAATGCTCAAAATATCCAAATACGGTAAATGGAAAAGGGTTTTATACGATGAGGGCAGGAAGTTATTCAATAAGTGATAAGATGTCTTTATATTTCGAATATGCTGATATTTATAATACAACTAGTCCGGGAATTATTCCTGTTGAACTTACAACTTTAAAAGTTTTGGGTACTCCGTTAGGTAGTACTGTATTGAGTTCAACACCTGATGCTCATATACTTTCTCTTCTTTCTTCAGCTATTGTTGTTACACTTTCAGGTTCGTATATTTATAATCCTTCTTTAAGTTATACAGTAGTTTTGCTTGCATCTACAAATAGTAATACGATAACTTCAACTTGTAATGGTAATACTTTTAATATTAGAAATCCCTATCCACTAGGTTGTGGTTCTACAATTGTACATTCTCAACCCCAAAGTATTATTAATTTTCCAGTTTTGGCAAATAGTTATTCGGTTTCAACTAGCCCTATTTCATTTAGTAATTTAGAAGCCACCTCAGGCTTAACGCCACTTGTTACGAGTTCAAATACAAATGTAGTTTCCGTTAGCGGCACAAATTTGGTTTTTAGAGGTACAGGGAATACTACAATTACAGTATCTCAAAACGGAAATAGCACCTATTCTGCAGCCCCAAGTCTTGTATATTTCGTTAATGTAACTTCTTCAAGCCAAACTATTACTGGTTTTCCAATTTTAAATTCAGGTTATTTAACAACCCAAACGCCCATTTCTTTTGCTTCAGCAAGTGCAAGTTCAGGTTTGCCATTGCAAGTAACTAGTTCAAATACTTCATTAGTTTCAATAAATGGCACAAATTTGGTTTTCAGAGGGAACATAGGAACAGTTACCATTACAGCATCTCAAGCTGGAAATGGTACTTTTTCGGCAGCTCAAAGTATTTCATATACAATAAATATTGCTAATTGCACGGTGCCAAGTATGCCTTCCTTAATTTTTAATTTAGCCGACCGTGGAATAATGTGTCAAAATTCTATTACCTACCAAATGGTAAATCCTGATTTAGTAAATAATGAATATTACGCATGGACTTACATGGGAAATGTAGTTGAAAATTTGAATGATTGGAGTGGTGATGGCAGTTTTTTCAAAATATTAACTTTATCTGGTTCCGGACTTTTTGAAATTTCAGTAACAAAAAATAACGCTTGTGGTTCAAGTTTACCTTTGAAATATAACTACACAACCAACGGTTTTAATGCACCTGATGCAAGTATTTTTACTATTACTGGAAGCGATGTTTTACAAACAAATTCAAGTGAAATTTATACAATTAATACTATTTCGGGAATTACAACAAACGATTGGTTTTACCAAAACAGTTTTACTAATAGTACAGATTTAGACTTGCAATTAGTAACATTAACAGCAAATAAATTGAATATTATTAGCCAGTCAAAAACTGGTAATTTTATTATTTATGTAACGCCTCAAAACAACTTATGTAATAATGTTAATAATAATATTTCTAAAAGTATTACTTTAGGATCTGTTTTTTCTCAGCCATCACTTAATACTCCCATAATTTTTGCTACAGGATCAACTTCATTACAAACATCATTTCAAAACACAGCTTCATATCAATGGAAATTTAATAATACAGACATTGGTTCAAACAATTATTTTTTGAATAATGTTACTAATACAGGAACTTACACAGTTACAGTTTATAATAGTGTAAGCAATATAGTTTCGACAGGATATTACTTTGTATATAATAGTACAAATTGTAGTGTTCCTTCACAACCAAGCAATTTTAACGACCATGACAATGTGGTGAGTTTAGGTTTGAAATCTTACTATGTATCATCTGTTGCTGGAGTTACATATAATTGGGCAGTTTCTGGAAATGGAAATTACATAAATTCTATTAGAGGCAACGAAGTTGATGTAAATTGGGCTGTGCCTGGCACACTTTCAGTAACGCCAAGTAATAATTGCGGTACAGGTTTAGCAAGAAGTTTGAGTATTATAAGCATAAATGCGAATGCTTGTACGCCTCCTGCCCAACCAAGTATATTTGATAAAAATGCAACGACTGTGTGTCCAGGAAATGCAACTTATACAGTTAATTACACTGCTGGCGTTGCTTACCTTTGGTCTATTTCAGGTGTTGGAAATAGTATTTTAGTGGGTAATGGAAATCAAGCTACCGTAAACTGGTCAAATACTGGCACGCTTTCAGTTATAGCTGTTGAAGGAAGTTGCAAAAGTGCAGCCCGCAGTTTAACCATAATTTCTACTACTCCACCAACTGCACCAACTATTTCGGTTATCGGAAATTTATCGTTTTGTAAAAACTCAAGTGTAACACTTTCTTCTTCGGCAACAACTGGAAATATTTGGTCGAATGGAGAGCTAACTCAAAATATTGTCGTTACTTCAAGTGGTACATTTACAGTATCGGCAGGTGAAAATTGCGGCATCACATCTGCCCCAGTTTCTACAACCGTTTTAAGTCCGCCCGTTCAAAATATTTGTATGGTAGGTGTGGATGAAACTACAGGACAAAACATCGTTGTATTTAACAAACCATCTGACGTTTCACGCATTTCACAATGGGATATTTTGAGAGAAACAAGCAGTACAGATATTTATGACGTTATCAAAACCATTAATTTGAATGAAATGAGTACATATATTGATGGGGCTTCATATCCAAAGATAAAATCGTACCGTTATAGAGTTGATGTAAAAGATAATTGTAACAATGTTTCGGAAGGAAATATTCATCAAACCATGCACTTAACTATCAATAAAGGATTAAATAACGCTTGGAATTTAATCTGGACGCCTTACCAAGGCAAAAATGTCGTTAGTTATCGCATAAATAGAGGTACATCATCATCAAATTTAGCCTATTTAGATGGCGTTTCGGGTAGTATGACTAGCTACACAGATATTACTGCTCCAAGTTCTGGCACTTTATATTATATGATTGAGATTGCAACTTCTGGATGCAGCCCATCAGCCAGAACTGAAGCCTTTAATGCCATTCGCTCGAATGTAGAAAATACACAAACCTTAAATCTTGAGTCAATTTCAAATCTAAAAAACGTGTTTACTATATCTCCAAACCCTAATTCAGGGCAATTTGAGATTCGAAGTTCGATTGAAACTAATTTTATAATTCTTTCTTTAGATGGAAAAATAATATATGAATCAGATTTAAAAACAGGTAAAAATAGTTTTAATATTGCCATTATACCAGGGTTTTATATACTTAAAACCAAAGAAGGAAAAGTTCAAAAATTGATTATTGAGTAATGGGAGCTCCTAAAAATCTCTATTCCGATGTAACCCTCCCACTTGGTGGGGTTTTACGGAATCGGAGCAGAATTTGTCAGTGGTTTTTTTGAAATATTTATCTGAGATTTCCTAAACATCGTTTTTATTAATCCAAAACAAGCATTTTGTTTTAAAAAAAGGGTAAATGTTGAGGAGTTTGTGATTTTTTAAAAAATAATTGCAAATTTTAAACTAAAAGTAATATTTCATAAAGTTAAAATTAAAAAAATGCACAATAATGTTAGTTTTTATAGTTATTTTGGCAAAATTTAGTTTTAAATAAGTGAGAATAGAATGAGTCTAATAGACACGGGAATTGAAAAGGGACTTATTCGCTTTGACGAAGAAAGAAACTTTATAACATACATACACCAAAACAAAAAACGGAATTACAACAATCCCGAAGAGAAAGTGCAAGCCGAAACATTCTTGACTTTGGTTTTAATTTATGGCTACCCCGAAAACAGAATTAAACAATTCATTCCTGTTCAAATGGGTTCCGAAACAAAGGAAGCCGACATTGCAGTTTATTCAGACGATGACTGCCACGAAACATACATTTTAGTTGAGTGCAAAAAAGAAGACCTAACCGACCAACAGTTTAACATTGCGGTTGACCAAGCATACAGTTACGCAGTTGCAGAAGGTGCAAAATACGTTTGGACAACTTCACGAATTAAAAACCAGTATTACGAAGTTCCTGACAAGAAACCGAAAAGCAGAATTGAAATTCCTGATATTCCGCAGTTTGGTATCAACAAGCTTGCACCATACAAATATGTAAAAGGTGGTTTTTCGCAAACAGAAACAGAACTAACGGAAACAAACATTGCAAGTGAACCCGACCCGAATGTAAAACAGAAATTTTTTGAATTACAAGTTGTAAGCGAAAGTGAATTGACAAAGATTTTTATTCAATCACATCAAGCACTTTGGGGCGGTGGACAACGTAATCCAAGCGTAGCGTTTGACGAATTGGACAAATTAATTTTCTGCAAAATTTGGGACGAGAAACACCCAAGAAAAACAGGCGACCCCTACGATTTTCAAATTTTCCGTGACGAAGACCCAGAAGATTTATTAAACAGAGTAAAGAAAATTTACGCAGTTGGAGAAAAAGAAGCACCCGAAGTTTTCAAAGACGGTATTACACTTTCGGCACAAGAAACGCTAACCATTGTAAAATATTTTCAACGTATAAACCTTAATAAAACTGACCTTGACAGCAAAGGCAAAGCCTTTGAAACTTTTATGGGCAGTTACTTTCGTGGCGACTTTGGACAATATTTTACTCCACGACCAATCGTAAAATTTATAGTTGACAGTTTGCCAATTACACACAAAGCACGGGTGCTTGACACCAGTTGCGGAAGCGGTGGTTTCTTATTGTATGCTTTGGACAAAGTTAGAGAACAGGCAAACGAGTTTTACGACCCAATAAAAAACGAAAAAGACCATTACAAACATTGGCACGACTTTGCAGAAAAAAACCTTTTTGGAATTGAAATAAACGACCAAATAGCACGAACCGCCAAAATGAATATGATTATTCACGATGACGGACACACCAACGTAATTGCTTGCGATGGCTTGTTAAGTGGCGACTATTGGGAAGCCAAATCAAACGAAACAAAAGAAGATTTTGAACGCAGAGAACTACACAATAAAAACACCGTTCAAGGCAAAACAGGACACAAGGAATTTAAAAACAATTCTTTTGATTTCATAATAACAAATCCACCTTTTGGAAGTAGCATAAAGCAAACCGAAAAGGCTTATATACACCAATACAATTTAGCAGTAAAAGAAGTGGACTGGCTAAATACAACCTCAAGCGGCAAAGCCGCTTTGCGTGATAGCCAAAGCACAGAAGTTTTGTTTTTGGAGCAATGCCATAAGTTTTTAATTGAACAAGGTTACATCGCTGTTGTAATTCCTGACGGAATTTTAACCAATAGTAGTTTGCAATATGTGAGAGATAACATTGAAGAAATGTATCGCATTGTTGCCGTTGTTTCTATGCCTCAAACCGCTTTTAGTGCAACTGGTGCAGGTGTTAAAAGTTCAGTTTTGTTTTTGCGTAAACACAAAAACAAACAATCCGAAAAAATCAGTAATCAAAAAGCCAAACTGAAAGAAGACGTAAAAACGGAAAGCAACTACATTGCTACTATTGAGAAGTGGGATAAAGAAAAAGCAACTGCAATAAAAAAATTAGAAGACGCAGCCAAAAAGAAGAACCCAAAGGCAAACAAAAAAGAAATTACAGAAATGATACAAGCCGATAAATCGGCTGTTCAATCTGCATTTACCGATAAAGTAAATTTATTTAAGGAAGAACTAACAGAGAAATATTTTTTAGCAAAACAAAACGCTTTAGACGACTACCCAATTTTTATGGCAATAGCTGAAGACATTGGCTATGATGCCACAGGGCGAAATACCAACAACAACGAATTGACAGAAATAGGAATTGAACTTTCCAAGTTTATTGCTCACATCAACAAAACCGAAAAGTAAAAATGGAAAACACAAAAATAATTATTTATCAAACCGAAGACGGAAACACAAAAATAGAAACCCGTTTAGAAGATGAAACCGTTTGGCTAACCATTGACCAAATGGCTGAACTTTTTCAAAAATCACGTTCCACTATCAATGAGCATATTTTAAATATTTACGAAGAAAAAGAGCTTGATAATGAACAATCTATGAGAAAAATCGGAAATTCCGATTTTTCTACCAAACCCACCAATTACTATAACCTTGACGTAATAATTTCGGTAGGCTATCGTGTAAAAAGCCAACAGGGAACAAAGTTTCGCCAATGGGCAACAGCCCGATTAAGAGAATACATTGTAAAAGGATTTACAATGAACGATGATTTACTGAAACAAGCAGGTGGTGGTAATTATTTTGAAGAATTATTGGCACGTATTCGTGATATACGTTCATCAGAAAAAGTATTTTGGAGAAAGGTATTAGATATTTATGCTACCAGTATTGACTACGACTCCACGTTAGAAATATCCATTCATTTTTTTCAAACCGTGCAAAATAAAATGCACTGGGCAGCACACGGACATACAGCAGCCGAAATTATTTACCAACGCATTGATGCTAAAAAGCATAATCTTGGTTTAACCCATATTAAAGGAAGTAAGCCAACAAAACAGGAAACCGAAATAGCTAAAAACTATTTAAACGAAAACGAACTGAATGTGCTGAATAGAATGGTAACGGCTTACTTAGAGTTAGCCGAATTACAGGCACTGAACCGCAAGCCAATGTATATGAAAGATTGGATTGAACGCTTAGACGATTTTGTGAGAATGACAGGCAATAATATTTTACAAAATGCAGGAACAGTGAGCCATACACAGGCATTAAAAAAAGCAAATGCCGAATATGAAAAATACAAAGAGAAAACCAAAAACGAACTATCGGAAGGGGAAAAACACTTTGTAAAGCAAATAGAAAATACTGCAAAAAAACTAAACCCTAAGGAACCTAAAAAGTAATGAGCAGTTATTCTATTTCACCCAAACTAAAACCGAACCGTGTTTTCATTTTGCAAAAAAGCGAATTGGAAAATAGATACGACCCGTCTTGGTATGTTTATTTACAATCAATTCAGGGTTTTAAGCATAAAAAAGTTGCATTTAAAAGTTTGCTTCTCAATAATCCACAATATGGAGCAAATGAAATCGGAATAAATAGAGAAACTAATATTGAGCCAAGATATATCCGAATTACAGATATAAATGAATTTGGCGAATTAGAAAATGTTTTAGGAAAAACAGCATCAACTATTGAAGAAAAATATTTTTTGCAAGAAAATGACTTATTACTCGCAAGAAGTGGAAATACAGTTGGCAAATCTTATTTACATAAAAACAAGGGATACGATTGCTTTTTTGCAGGCTATATGATTAGGTTTAAAATTGATGAAACGAAAGTTTTACCAAAATATATTTTTGCTTATACTCAAACTGAACTTTATAAAAAATGGGTAAAAGCAATACAGCGTACAACAGGACAACCTAACATTAATGCAGAAGAATATAGAAGTTTGGAAATCCCTCTTCCTGATAAAAAAATACAGGAAAAAGTAATTGAAACTTATTTTGATTTCATTTCCCAAAAACAAACCAACGAAGCCGAAGCCGAAAAACTATTGGCAAGTATTGATGATTATTTGTTGAAAGAGTTAGAAATTACTTTGCCTACACCACCTGAAAATATGTTGAAAAATAGGATGTTTACGACAACAATAAAAGGAATTTCAGGCAAACGACTTGACCCTTTTTATCATCAAATAAAATTTACAGAAACAATAAATTCAATACAAAAATCCAAATTCAAAAAGGGCTTAATTCAACATTTAATCATCGACTTAAAAAATGGAATTGAAGTAAGAGAATATGTTGAAGTAGGTATAAGATATTTACGAGTTACGGACTTAACCAAAAACGGAATAAATAATAAATCACCAAAGTTTGTAGCATCAGACAATGAAATTCCAGACCGCATAAAACTAAGTGCCGACTGTATTTTAGTTTCCCGTTCGGGTTCATTGGGTTTAGTAAACATCGTAGATAATGAAACAATTAATTCAATTCTTTCATCTCATATTTTCAAATTAGAACTCAATACAAAATTGGTTTTACCAATTTATATGGAAGCATTTTTAAGAAGCACAATCGGACAAATTCAAATATTCAGAAATAATAACGGTGGAGTAATTCCCGAAATAAACCAAGACGCTTTAAAGTCAATTATTGTTGTAGTTCCGCCTATTGACAAACAAAAAGAAATTGCTGAACATATTACAAACATAAGAAACCAAGCCCAGGCACTTAAAGACAAAACCAAAGACTTGCTCAAAAAAGCAAGTGAAGAAATAGAAGAAATATTGCTAAAATAAAAATAGGTAAAAATAGTTTTAATATTGCCATTATACCAGGGTTTTATATACTTAAAACCAAAGAAGGAAAAGTTTATAAATTGGTGGTGGAGTAAAAAGGTAAAATTTATAAATTATTCAATTTAAATAAAATACTAACTTGACGTCAAAATATCTATAAATTTATTTCACGTAAAGTGTTGATTATCAATAAGTTGAAAAAATAATTATTTATAAATACACGTCAAGTTAATATATCATGGATATTCAGTAACTTGCTTTAAATGATATTCTAAATGTTCAACATAATCAATTATTAAGACCTCTAAAGACTGTAACTTATCACCAACTTTAACTTGATTTTTCAAAGTTTCGTTCGGAATTCTATTTACTATTTCAATTAGTTGCTTGTTGTAAATTGTCCAAAATGAAATAATTTGATTTGAATTGATATGTTGATAATAACTATATTGATTCCACTTGTCTTGATTATAAACAATTTCAGGATTTTGTTCAAATTGAGCTCTTATAAATCTTTGATGATTATTTGTTGCACTGTCAATTAAATGTCCTAAAATTTCTTTCTTACTCCATTTATTAGGATGTTTTTTAATTGAAAAGTCGTCTTCTCCAATTTTTGTAAGAAGTTGTGGAATTATATTTGTTAAATATTCAAGTCTGATTATAGATTTTTCTATCACTTTTGCTTTTTTAATTCGTAATAAATTAATTTTTTATTTATAATTTCTATTTTTCTTCTAACCATTTTTGAATTGTAGTTTCATCAAGTTGTCTTATTCCTATTTTTTTGTTGATTTTTGTATCAGAAATCATTAAAATGGTTGGAACTTCGTATTTTGTTATTTCTATAAATCCAGGACCGTTTAATCTAAAATAAGGAACATTGTTTGCTTTTGATTCTTTAAAAAAGGGTTCTAAATCTTCGGTTTCTCCGTTTATAACCATCCAAATTGGCATTTCAGGATTGTTAAATTTGAGTGCATGCAATTTGAGAGCAGCTAATTTGCAGTGCGGACAAGTAAGACTCACAAATGCTAAAATATATTTTCCTTTAGCAAAATCAACTTTTGGCTTTTCAAATTTTTCACTTTCATACAACAGTTTTACGTTTAAATTAAAATCAAAATCGGTTTCAACTGTTTCATAAATAAAAAATGCAGCTGGTGGAGAAACGGAAAGAATATAAGAAATGGGAGAAATTAGTAAAATTAAATAAGTAATAATATTTACTTTATATTTAATAAAAAAATTATTAAATTTTTCGCTATAAAGTTTTAAAAACAATGAATTTTTGAAATATAAAAATAAAATCATTAAAATAGAAATAGCATTTTTAATGAGTGCTTCGATTGGTGTAAAACTCATGTAATTACCAAAACAACCGCAATCGTGGTTGTTGCCATTCATTATTAATGAATATAGAAGTTGAAAGTTAAAAGCCATTAAAAGTAAAAATGAACTTGGTAAAATTATCTTTTTTAAATCTATAACAATCAAAAATCCGAATCCAATAGCAAATTCAGCCCAAATAATTAAGCGAGCTAACCATTGCACCCAAAAAAAACCGAATCCCATTTTATATAAAAAATATTCAAAATATTCAGTTGGGAAAAGTTTTGTATATGCCGAAAAAATAAATAATAGGGCTAAACTTAATCGAAATAAAAATTGAAGAATGATAAGCATTTTAAGTAATTATAAATGAATATGTGTGGAGTTTCACAACATTATAAATGTATGATGAATTAAATTTTTACCAAAAATAGTAATTTATTTTTAAATTAAAGTGATTTTTTGAGGTTCCCAAAAATATTTTTTTTATTATAGAAAACGACAAAATGCGTGTTCGTATAATTTATGTAACTTAGTTTTTTTTAAAAGGATAGTTTTTAGATCTAGTTTAATTGGATTTTGAATTAAAATTTTTAGATAATAAATTATTTTTATGTACTATTGTATCTTAAATAAATCTAAAATTTTATGAAATATATCTACACCCTCATTATTAGCACTTTAATTACTTTTGTTTCATTTGCACAGGTTACAGAAACATTTGAAAGTTTTACTGCTGGTGCCAATAGCTTCACAACTAGTGGAATTACTTTCTCTCTTACACCGAGTGCCAATGTTGGGGTAAGAAATCTTGCAAATGCAGGTTATCTTAATAGCAATCAATTTATTGATAATTACAACGGTTCTACAAACTCAAAAAACAGGATCAATTTTTACTGCTAAGAGTTTGTATTTATATCCAGCTTCGGTTGCTAATGGAGGTACAAATCAAACAGTCGGTGTTACATTAACAATCACTGGTAAATTTGCAGGAGTTTCAAAGTTTAATTACAGTCCTCCGTCATCCGATTTTGCCGCTGCACTATGGAGTGATGTTACCAATAGAGGATTTTCATTAATCAACTTTGCAACACCAGGCTTTGACAATATCGTAATAGACGAAATAGAAGTGCGATTGGGAGGCACAACTATCTATTTTGCCATTGATAACTTTACCTTTAAACCTGCCCAAGTTTTCTATACTTCTACCACTGTTCCACCTGGTTTATATGATGCTACACCTAGTCCAATTGCAAGCAATAGAGTTGTATTAGGAGATATTAATAATGATGGACATATAGACATGCTTTCGCAACTCGGAGGTAATGGTACAGCCGTTACCTATCATCAAAATAATGGAAATGGCACGTTTACTTCTTTATTGGGTTCTAATGCTAATCCTTCTGTGTTTTCTAGTGGAATACTTAGCGGGATGGATTTTGCAGATTTACAAACAAATAAATATTATATCTTTGATTTTGACAACGATGGAGACAACGATATATTTGAATCAAATGGTGTTTCGACTGCCAGGTATATGATTAATATTGGAACCTCGTTTACATTAACATCAATTCCCACTGGTCTGCCTCTAACTCTTTCTGGTGGGTTTGCAAGATTTGTACCTAGCGATTACGACAACGATGGAGATATTGATGTATTGTATCAAAATGGCAACGGAACATCAAATATTAGTGTTGCTATAAATAATGGAAGTGGTACTTTTACGGTAACCAATGCAGATCCAATAACTGGAATGTTTTCTAGTGGAATTTTCAATGGTCTAACAATGATTAACATTCATATATTTGGAGTGAGAAATGTTGATGTAGATAATGATGGAGATTTAGATATTTTGCAAATGCAATCCTTGTCGAACACTAATTTTTTTAAAAACAACGGTTCGAGTTGGACTTTAGCTCCCATACCAACTGGACTTCCAACTACTTTTGCTGGATTTAGATCTCTAATAGCTGATTTTGATGCTGATGGAGACATTGATGTTATGCATCAAGTTACTAATACTTCAAACCAAAATATAGTAATAAGCCTCAACAATGGAACAGGATCTTTCAATAACATATCGGCTTCTGGTGTAGGCACGTTTTCTAGCGGACCATTTAATGGTTTGACTTTTGTAGAAATTTTCAACACACTTATTTATCCTGCCGATTACGATTCAGATGGAGATATAGATTTATACATTTTGCCCAACGGAGTAGTTGGAAGCATAAATTACTACAAAAATGGAGGTACTGCCCCTACATTATCTAGTAGATTACCCCTCAATAGTGCCACAGGTGTAAGTTTGAATCCTACTTTGAGTTTAACTTTTAACGAAGCAGTATTTGCAGGCACAAGCTCTAACAATATATATGTCAAAAGATTTTCTGATGATGTAACAGTGTCTACGGTTGCTTCCAATTCGTCAAGTGTTACAGGCAGTGGAACTACTACTATTACGGTTTCCGTTTCGGGCTTAGTGGGAGGAACTCAATATTATCTAGCCTTTGATGACCAAGCGTTTAAAGACAACGAAGGCGTGATTTGGGGGGCTTATAATTTTCAAACTAGAGAGCGAAATGGATATAGAAATAAATCTTTTTGGTCGTTTACTACCTTTGCCGCTTGTTCTAATCCAGTAATCGTTACCAACCCCACCAACTCCACCATTTGCGGAGCAGCAAATACGTCTTTTTCATTAGTAGCTTCTGGAGCTGCAAGTTACCAATGGCAATTGAATACAGGAACAGGGTTTAATAATTTGGCAAATGGTGGTGTGTATTCTAATGCTACTACTTCTACTTTGGGCATAACAGCCGCCACAGTTGGTATGAATAATTATCAGTATCGTTGCATTGCTACCAATGGCGCTTGTAATACTACTTCTACAGGTGCAATATTAAGAATTTCAATTCCCAATGTATCCATTGCTTCTTTTTCCAATGTATCTTGCAATGGAGGCAGTAATGGAACTGTAATAGCCAATGTTCCCACAGGTGGAGTAGCTCCATATAGCTATAATTGGACACCAGGAAACCCAACAGGAGAAGGGACAACTACCATTTCTGGACTGGTAGCAAACGCATGGACAATAAACGTAACCGATGCTGTTGGGTGTTCGACTGTAGCAAGTGCTACCATCACTCAACCCACCGCCATTACTTCTGGTGCTACTTCGTTTTCTCATATAACTAACTGCGGATTAACAAATGGTGCGGCTACGCTTACTGGAAGTGGTGGTTTAGGTACATTAGAATATAGTACGAACGGAACGAGTTGGTTCACT
Organism: Cytophagales bacterium; assembly: GCA_004294265.1. Lineage (GTDB taxonomy): Bacteria > Bacteroidota > Bacteroidia > Cytophagales > UBA9547 > REAG01. The sequence goes on from REAG01000140.1 coordinate 26,297, forward strand.
TCCACCGTTTTTAGTGGATTAGCAAGTGGATCCTATACGCCAAGAGTACGTAGCCAAGCAGTGCCTTCATGTTCGGTTAGTGGTACTTTATTTACCATTACCACACCAAGTGCACCAAGTATTAGTAGCGTAGTAGATAGTGATATTACAAATTGCGGTATAACCAATGGACGTGCTACCATCACAGGCACAGGAGGAACAGGAACTTTAGAATATAGTATAAATAATAGCACATGGTTTACTAATAATCTATTTACTGGATTAGGGGCAAATACTTATTCAACCTTTATCAGAAACCAAAATAGCATAGCTTGTAGTGCTACTGGTGCGAGTTTTACGATTACCATACCAAGCTCTCCCACTATTTCAACTGTTTTGGATAATGACATTACCAACTGCGGTTTAACGAATGGAAATGCAACTATTACTGGTACTGGTACTGGTGGGACAGGAACATTGGAATATAGTATCAATAATAGCACATGGTTTACGAATAATGTATTTACAGGATTAAGTGCAGCAACGTATTCTACTTTTGTGAGAAACCAAAACAGTGTAGCTTGTAGTGTGTCTGGAGCAAGTTTTACGATTACCACCCCAAGTACACCAAGTATAAGTTCGGTTGTAGATAGCGACATCACAAGCTGTAGTTTGACCGATGGACGTACAACTATAACAGGAACAGGTGGAACAGGAACATTAGAATATAGTATCAACAATAGCAACTGGTTTACGAATAATGTATTTACAGGATTAAGTTCATCAACGTATTCTACTTTTGTGAGAAATCAAAATAGTATTGCATGTAGTGTTACAGGAACAAGTTTTACAATAACCGCACCAGGTTCTCCATCTATTTCATCAGTAGTAGATAGCGATATTATCAATTGCGGATTAACAAACGGAAGTGTAACCATTACAGGAGCTGGTGGAGTTGGTACGTTGGAATATAGTATCAATGGAAGTTCTTGGTTTACTACAACTATTTTTTCAAATCTAACTACAAATACGTATGCAACCTATGTGAGAAATCAAAGCACACCAGCTTGTAGTGCCACTGGAGCAAGTTTTACGATTACCACTCCAAGTGCTCCAAGTATCAGAAATGTTTTAGATAGCGATATTAGCAATTGTGGATTAACGAATGGAAGTGCTACTATTACAGGCACAGGCGGAACAGGAACTTTGGAATATAGCATAAATAATAGCAACTGGTTTTCAAGCAATGTATTTGCAGGATTAAATGCAACTACATATTCTACTTACATTCGCAATCAAAACAGCACCACTTGTAGTGCCTCGGGAGCATCTTTTACGATAACTACGCCAAGTACACCTAACATTAGTTCTGTCGTAGATAGCGACATTTCTAGTTGTGGTATTACAGACGGTAGAGCTACCATCACAGGCACAGGAGGTACAGGTACTTTAGAATATAGTATTGATAATAGTTCATGGTCTAACTCAAATGTATTTACAGGATTAACGGCTACTACTTATTCTACTTATATCCGTAACCAAAACAGTATAGCTTGTAGTGCCACTGGGGCAAGTTTTATTAT
>REAG01000313.1 GCA_004294265.1 Cytophagales bacterium
TTAAACCCTAACTTCCTAAAAATTACGTAATATGAGTTAAATTTTGTTAAAAAAAGGTTTAAATTATGCTTGTAAAGGATTTTAAGAAAAAAAATGTATGATTTTTGCTGTTACGTTTTACGTAATAGTAAAAATAAAAATATGACAAAAAATACTTATCCTGATTGGGTATTGGTTCACAAAGTGAAAGGTACCGAAATTCGTAAATTTGGCCAAAAATATTATCTTTACAAAGTAAGTGCATTTTGGGACAAAGAAAAAAAGAAAAGTAGAAAAAAAACGATTTGTCTTTTAGGGCGTATCACCGAACAAGGTTTATTGGCAAGTAAACCACGCTTAAGCCCTGAAAAAGCAAATCAAATTACTGTTTTGGAAAGTGGTATGTCTGAATACTTGTATGAACAAAATCAAGATATTTTACAATCTTTGGAAAAAAACTTTCCTAAAGAAGGCAAAGCACTGTTTTTATTGGCACTGTTTCGCTTGGGCTATCAAAGTCCTCTGAAAAATATGTCATTTTATTATGAAACATCTTACATCAATCAAGTTTTACCTAATGTGTCATTGAGTAAAAATAATTTGACTATTTTGCTCAAGGAAGTAGGACTTCAACGCAGTTGTATAAGCCAATGTTTGAAAGATTTGATGGGCAATGTTTCTTATGTTTTGTTAGACCAAACACACGTGGTAAGTTTATCTACACAAATGGAGTGTAATCGTTTGGATTATAATAGTCAGCGTAGTTTTGACCCACAGGTCAATTTATTATTTATTTTTTCACCTGAGAGCAAAGTTCCTTTGTATTATAGAATGTTGGCAGGCGATATTAGAGAAACCAAAGCCTTGAAAATGACGGTAGAAGAAAGTGGTTTGAAAGAAGCCATTGTGATAGGTGATAAGGGTTTTTATAGTGCTGAAAATTTAAAAAACCTTGAAAATGAAGATTTGGACTATATATTACCACTTCGTCGTAGTCATAGTTTGTGTGATTATGAGGTTATTATCAAAGGAAATAAAAAAGATTTCGATGGTTTTTTTGTGTTTGAGGAACGTATTATTTGGTACAAATTATATGAAAAAAATGGGCATCACTTAGCCTTATTTTTAGATGAAGAACTTAAACAACAAGAGGAAAAAGACTATTTATTTCGTATCAAAGAAGAGCAAACTCAAGATACATCGATAGAAAATACAACAATATTACCAAAAGATACCACACCCAACCAAGAAACAGAAGCAAAAACAGCGAATGATGTTTCACAAAAAAATGAAAAAACGGGTAATTCCTTAGAAAAATTTTATGAAAAACAGTATGGTATGGGAACGATTGTATTGGAATATAAACTCAAAAAAAACAAAAATGGGCAAGAAATTTTTACTTATTACAAGAGTAGAAATGAGGTAGAAAACACCTTTGATGCCTATAAAAATATTTTGGAAAGTGATAGAACTTACATGCAAGGACAGGCACAAATGGAAACCTGGACATTTATTAATTTTTTGGCTTTGATAATGTATTTTAGGATTTATAAGACTTTATCAGAAAAACAAATGCTGAAAAACTATGCACCAAAAGATATTCTATTATTTTTGGCACATATCAAAAAACTTAAAATCAATAATAATTGGTTACAGGCAGAAATTACCCAAAAATCCCAGAAAATCATAGACCTATTACGTAAAAATTAGGAAGTTAGGG
>REAG01000314.1 GCA_004294265.1 Cytophagales bacterium
AAATGCAGCTATTTTGGTTAAAGATTCGGATGCTCAGTCCATTTTGGTCGAAACGGTTCTTGATGTTTTAAAAGATGAAATAAAAATGAATCAATTAAAAAATAATATTACTTCATTTGCCCAACCTAATGCTGCAAACTTGATTTGCGATGAAATTTTAAAATTAGTAAAATAATACTAATTTTATATTTTGTAATTTGTGAAAGTTTTTTTCATTTTCTTAATTTCTCATTTTCAATTTTCAACAACTCTATTTCTTTTTTTTGACTTTCATTTTCTAATTTCAAAAATTCTATTTCTTTTTTTTGATTCTCGATTTCTCGCTTTTGGCTTGAAACTAAATCTTGTAATGTTTCAATGTGTTTTTCTGGCAAATGATTGATGACAATTCCTTGTGATTGTTCTTTGAAATCGTGTTGGTTATTTAAAAAATGCAATTTTAATTAAAGAAAACTGCAATTTGGGTTAAATTTCCTTTTTTGATTCTACGAGGGTCTTTTAAAAGCACTATGAATTATTGAAATAATGCTATTTTTGGCTCAAAATTTAAAAAAGTTTCCATTTTTTTTAAGAAACTTAATCGTTCTACAAATGTAATATTTTTTATTTAATTATCCTAATTTTTAAATGCGAATTCCCTGGATATTTTTTGGATAATTTCACCCAAATTTGTGGTATAAAAAAACTTCCTTTTCGCTCCCGCACATCCTGCGGAACGAGTAAATCTCTACGTTCGACAATATAATCCCAATATTCTTCCTTGGGTGGACGCTCATATTTGAGCCAAAATTGGGTATGGGCTTTTTGTTTGTCGTTAAATCGGGTAGTTTTTGAACCAAACATACCCATATCATCTAGTTTTTTTTCTAATTCATAAAAATCTTGTTTTAAAATAACAGAAAGTTTTTCTTTTAATGTTTCGTTTTCACTCGAAAGTAAATCAGCCAAATAAAAATCGCCATCTATGATGTTATTTTTCTTAGCAATTTCCCAATTTATTACGATTGTAGGTTTTACCGCTCCAAGCCATTTGTTGTAAATAATCATGAAATTATTTTTGTCGATTTGGGTTTTTGTAACGCCAAATTTGCCAACCACAAAATTATCTTTTATAAATTTATTTAATTCACGGTTATCGGTTTCATAATTAAAAAGTAAAGCATTGGAGTTTAATAAATTTGTTACTTTTGAAAGTAAGTTTTTGAATTCTTTGGTTTCGTAATTTGATGGCGTTACGTTCCAATTAAAATCATTTTGATAAAAGATTTCGCTTATTTCGCTATAAGGAATAAAAGCAATTTTTTCGCAGTCGAAAGCTCCCAAAAAAGCAGGTGGTAAGAATTTATCGAAAGTTCGAGCTTTGCCTATTGTAAGAATAAGTTGAACGATTGATTTCTGAATATCCGAAATTCCTTTTTTGGCTTCTGCCCAAAATAAAGATTCGTGGTCGAGTCCAAGCTCCGAGTTTGAACTTTCGGAAAGCATACTAACGCAAAAATCTACGTTTCCGATGATTTTGGTGCAATCATACATCCAAAAATAATCTTGGGAAATTTTATTTTTTAATTCTTCTTCTCGAATGTTGGCGTAAGACATCTTTTTTTATTACTTTTTTAAAAATCCATATTCATATACTTTGGGTTCAATTTTGGAAGCCAATATTTTCAAACTTTCTCGCAAATCTTCCATTAGTTTTG
>REAG01000257.1 GCA_004294265.1 Cytophagales bacterium
GCTTTGCTTAATGGAATGGAAAGAGAAAAACTAATGGGCTTAATTTAAGTAATATTTTAATTTAAAAATAATTATTTATCTTAAATGCGTTTGCCCTGATAAATGCGTAAACCTTGGTTTTGAGAATGATATTTTTGTAATTTTGAACTATATTGTGTATTTTTACTCTAAGGATATATGACCCATACTTGAATGCTTTTGTAGTTTGAAAAGTAATGGCAATACATCCTTTCAGAAGAAATGGATTTATTTTCCCTTAATCTGATAAAAATATGTTTCCATAACTTCTAACCTATAATTGAATTTGTGAGTTGAATCTAAGATTCTTTAAAAAAAAATTCCAAAATTATATTTATTTTTTAAAAATACTTTTATTCCTGCTTTTTTACACACATATAGTTGTGTGGGAATTGAAATAGTTGAAAGTAAAGAGTTATTTTTGCTTCTTATTAAATCGTTTTCAAAACCGCTCAATACTGAAGAAACAAAGAAAGTAAAAGATCAGTTTTTTGATATTTTAAAAGCAATTCCGCTGTTATTTATATTTTTAATTCCAGGTGGAGCATTTATTTTAGCGATATTAATCAAGGTTTTACCGAAAAAAATGATATATCCGAGTGCATTTTTACAAAAAAAACTGTAACTTTTTGTATTTATTCCGTATAAAGATTAGTTTTGTAATTATAATTTAAATAATCTTTAAAAACAAATAAAATAAAAATGAAAAAGTTAGTTTTAATTACCTCAGTTGTGGTTTCTTTCGTTTTTGGTTCAAATGCTCAAACTACATTACCAGCTGCAACACCAACAGTTACCGATCAAGATTTGGGAGAAATTGAATTTGAAAAATTATCTCAAGAATTTGGAGAAGTTAAACAAGGGCAAGTTGTTAATGCAGTTTTTAAGTTCAAAAATAAAGGAAAATCTCCTATTATTTTATCTAATGTTCAAACAACTTGTGGTTGCACAGTACCAGTTTGGACTAGAGATCCTATTGCTCCAGGTAAAACTGCGGAAATTAACGCAACTTTTAATAGTTCTGGCAAAATGGGACAACAAAACAAAGTAATTACAATTTATTCTAATGCAAAAAATGCACAAACACAAGTTTCTATAGTTTGTAATGTAGTTCCTGCTGATGCACCTGCAGCAACTCCTGCACCAAAAAACTAATGATTTGAAAATTAATATGGCTAGAAGCTCTTTTGAAATATATTCAAAAGAGCTTTTTTATTTGAAAGCTATTTGTCAAAATGACTGAAATTAATATTGGCAAGCATTTTGAATTTATTTGAAACAGGAAAATTATAAAGACGCATGAATCAAGAGAATAACATAGAAAACGCCATTCAAGAGGAAATATCGACAGAAAACCAATCCGAAACAGTTTCTAACGAAATTGAAATTTCGATTGAAGAAGAGAAAATATTAAAATTAACTGCTGAATTGGCAGAAATGAAAGATAAATTTGTCCGTCTTCAAGCTGAATTTGATAATTTCAGAAGAAGAACCTCAAAAGAAAAACTTGAATTAATAAGTACAGCAGAAGAAAAATTAATTCTTTCATTATTGCCTGTAATTGATGATATAGACAGAGCAGCAGTTTCGATGGAAACGGCAACTGAAGTTGCAACACTAAAAGAGGGTGTTGATTTAATTTTTAATAAATTAAGAAAAACTTTAGATTCAAAAGGTTTAAAACCGCTTGAAACGAAAGGAACAGCATTCAATCCTGATTTGCACGAAGCTATTACACAAATTCCTGCACCTACGCCAGAGTTGAAAAATAAAATCGTGGATGAGATTGAAAAAGGATTTTATTTGAATGAAAAATTAATTCGAGTTGCAAAAGTAATTATTGGAAATTAAAATAATCTTACAAATTTATTTATTTAACTTATATTTTTAAATTTTAAAATACAAATTAAATAAGTAATAATATGAGAAAATATTTATCACAAAAAAAATGTCAAAAAGAGATTATTACGATACGTTAGGTGTTGGTAAGCAAGCAACCGTTGATGAAATGAAAAAGGCTTATCGGAAATTAGCCATTCAATATCATCCAGATAAAAATCCTGGAGATAAAGCTGCTGAAGATAAATTTAAGGAAGCTGCCGAAGCTTATGAAGTACTTTCTAATCCTGATAAAAAAGCAAAGTACGACCGTTTTGGTCATCAAGGCATGGGAGGAGGCGGTTCTCAAGGCGGTGGAATGAATATGGATGATATTTTTTCTCACTTTGGAGATGTTTTCAACTCTGATGAAAGCCCTTTTGGTAGTTTCTTTGGAGGAGGCGGAAGAGGTGGATCTAGAATGAAAAAAGGGTCTGATTTAAGAATTAAACTTAAATTAAACATTCACGAGGTTAGTAATGGCGTTGAGAAAAAAATTAAAGTAAAAAGATATGTAACTTGTAAACCTTGCTCGGGTAACGGTTCAAAAAACGGAACTTCTTTACAAAATTGTGGTACATGCGGAGGCACAGGTCAGATTAGAAAAGTCCAACAAACTATGTTAGGACAGATGATGACAACAGTAGCCTGTCCAACTTGCGGAGGGCAAGGCAAAGTTATTACGCAAAAATGCGATAGTTGCGGAGGCGAAGGCAGAGTGATGGAAGAAGAAGTAATATCGGTAAAAATTCCAGGTGGTGTTGCTGAAGGAATGCAACTTTCGATGAGTGGAAAAGGAAATGCTCCTCAAAGAGGCGGTGTACCAGGCGATTTATTAATTGTAATTGAAGAAGAGGAAGATGATATTTTAAAACGTGATGGTAATAATATCATTTTTGATTTACATATTAGTTTCGTTGATGCTGCCTTAGGAAATCATTTTGAAGTGCCAACCATTGATGGGAAAGTAAAAATAAAAATTGATGCAGGTACGCCAAGCGGAAAAATTTTAAGATTAAAAGATAAAGGTATAAAGGAGGTAAATACTTACAGCAGAGGCGACCAGCTTATTTATGTTAATATTTGGACTCCCAAAAATTTAAGTTCGGATGAAAAATCAATGCTTGAAAAACTAAGAAATTCTCCAAATTTTGCTCCTAATCCACAGAAAAATGATAAATCATTTTTTGAACGTATGAGAGAATATTTTCAGTAAATTTCAATAAAATTTTTGTTAAAAAATCTACTTTGATTTACAGAGTAGGTTTTTTTATTTTTTTTACAAAATCATAATAAAAAAAATTCCTATGAATTAGATTTATATTGAAATTATTATAAAAGGAATTTCTAAATTAAAACACGAATTGCCTCAAAATCAAATCGGTAGTTTGACATATTCAATATCTCGAAAAATATTTCTTGTTTTAAATAAATCTTTATTTAACTTACATTTTTACAAAATCAAATCACAATTTACATCCACTTTATTCACTTCCGCTCCAAGTTTTTTGTAAAATTCTATGGCATCGGAGTTCCAATTTGAAACTTGCCAACGTACTTTTTTGCAATTATTTTTCCTACCCAAATCAAATATATTTTGCATTAAAGCAGAGCCAATTCCTTGTCCACGAAAATTTTCTTTTACATACAAATCATCGAGGTAAATGAATTTTCCAGTCCATGAAAATAGGCAAAATAATAGCTTGCAAAACCAATAATTTCATCATTATGGACAACAACTAATGCTTGAAAAATATCTTTATCAAGTTTCATTTGTTGCGGTGTGATTTTTACCTTTTCTGGTGTTTTTACAAATAATGCCAATTCCATTATCAAAGCATAAATAGCTTCAAAATCGACTTCGGTGGCTTGGCGGATTTGGTAATTATTCATAGTTTTACATAAATTCACTAATTTTCTAGCTCAAATTTAGACATTTCATAAGCAGTAAAAAACTTATATAGCTTTTCATTTTTGTAGACCTCAAAAGTTATAAAACTATTTTTCATAGTAAATTTTATTTCAGACAAATATAATCTTCTACTTTCTAAAGTTGAGAAAGCATTTAAGCCCAGAGTTTCAATCATATAATCTACTTTTTCTTGTTGAATAGTTTCTAAATCTGAGTTCGGAATAAAACGATGCGTAAGAAAATTATATTCTAAATATTTTTCTGGACTATAATTAGGATTATCTGGTTTGAAAAAATGATAAACTTTTTTTCTTAATTTTATTTTTCGATTTATATACGTTTTTACTACAAATAAATTATCTAAATCCCAACCTTGATTTGATCTTAATAAAGGGTTAAAATGATCTAAATCAGCATCTAATTTAGGCGTTTCCCCAATATATTTTCCATTTTTCCATTTGTTTGGAATGTCCTTCCAAATAGTATTTTCAAGTAAATCTTCCGTATAGGCACACAACCCTTTTTGACAAAATAATAAATTGTAATAAACATCATTATAATAAGGATTCTTACTGCTGTCATAAACAGGATGGTAACCGATATTTTTGGCATACTCTTTAATGTACTCGGCAAAAGCAGTTGCAAAAAAGATTGTTTTATCAATTTTTCTCATATTTCAACACTTCCTAAATTCCATTTTAATTGATTCGCCAAAATTTTAAAATCTTCTACATCTTTTAAGTAATCTGCATCTTTTAGTAATGTTTCTTTTGTTTCTTTTTGTTTTTTCTTTGTGATGCGTTGACTTATTTTGGCTAATTCATTGATTTTTAATTGTCTTTCAGGGTTTCCATCGCCTTCTATATCAAACACTTGGTTCAAGATAGAATCCCAACTCATGTATTTGGGATTGAATTTATAATTATCTACATGACGTTCGCCTGTGTAATATTGTTCTTGATAAATATGCTTATTATCATCATCAAATTTTAATTCAATGATTTCCCAAGGATCAAAAGAAGAAGCAATAATGGGCGAATGAGTAGCAAAAAAATACTGACAATCGGTACCTAAACTTACGCATTTATCAACTACCATACGTTGCATATCAGGGTAAAGCGACCTTTCAGGTTCATCCATTAAGATAATAGCATTTTTAGGTTTCAATTCATACAATGGAATAAGTAAATTAATTAAATGTTTGGTTCCTGTACTCCAAAAATGATACGGAATATCTACGCCATCTAAAGTTTGAATTTCAATATTACTAATATGCAAAACCGCACTTTTATCTAAATCAGTTTTTACTTTTAATCCTAGTGGCTTTAAAATACCATTTAATAGATTATTTGCTAATTTTTCAAGTGGATTTGGATTTTTTTTCAGCCAGTCTCTATAAATATTATTAGCCTTTTCTATGTCTTCTGATTTAGAATTTACCTTTAACGCTTCATTTGAAATTTGATTTTTATACACAATTTCTTCCGCTCGATGTTCAGCTATCTCTTTTAGCAAATATTCAAAAGTTTTATCAATCGCATCAATGGCATAATCCATTACTTGTTTTGGATTTAGTGCTTCTAAGTACTCAATCCTGTTTTTTAAAGCTATTTGAGTGGGTATTGGCTCTTTAGGTCCAATATTTAATATCTCTGTATAAATAGTTTCAGTTGGAAAATTAACAAGCAAAGGCAAAGTTTTTTTTATTAAATCATTACGCAAAGTTTTAAATTTTTCTAAATCAACTGAATCATTTTCAAATTTTGCATTTTTAAAAATAAGCCCATCTGTTCCTGATGCTAAACAAAATTTCAAATTTGAAACTTGCATCTCAAACTTAATTTTATCATTTCCAGGTACTAAAACGTTTAGATTTTTTCCTATTTTTGTATTTAAAGTAACAAACCATTTTATCAACCTCAAAATGCTTGTTTTACCAGTCCCACTTTGTCCAATAAAGCATATTTTTTCGAGCGGTTGCCCAGCTTTTTCATGTCCTTTTGGGTAAGTAAGGTCTATTTTAACTCCTTTAAATTGGTTATATCCGTCAAGTTCGATGGTGCGTACTTTCATTTTTATTACTTTTAAATAATTCTCTAAACAATATTCCTAGCTTTCTCCAAAACTTTTTCCAATCCACTTGTATCCTTTCCTCCTGCGGTAGCAAAGAATGGTTGTCCACCTCCTCCGCCTTGAATTTCTTTTGCCAATTCACGCACAATGTTAGTAGCATTCAAGGACTTTTCTGAAACTAAATTTTCGGAAATTATTACAGCAATATGTGGTTTTTCATCGGTAATTGCGACTAACACACAAAGTAAATTTTCAACTTTATTTTTCAATCCAAAAGCAATATTTTTAACCGAATCAGTACTTGAAACTGGTACTTTCTCTGCAATAAAATTAATTCCATTTTTGGAAATTACTTTTTGCGATAATTCTGAAATGATTTCTTGGATTTGCTTGAGTTCAAAAGCTTCGATTTTCTTTTGAAGAATTGCCTTTTCGGATTGCAAATCTTCAATTGATTTTACTAAATCTTTGGTATTATTAAATAATAATTTTGAATTATTAAATGCTGTAAGTTCTTGGTTTACAATATTTTCTGCCCCTATTCCAGTTACCGCTTCTATCCTGCGAACGCCTGCAGCTACCGAACTTTCAGATACTATTTTAAAATAGCCAATATTACCTGTTGCAGGCACATGAGTACCGCCACAAAGCTCTACCGAATAGTTTCTGTCATACGTAATTACTCGCACAAAATTGCCATATTTTTCACCAAAAAGAGCAGTAGCTCCTAGTTGCAAAGCATCTGCAATGGGCACGTTTCTTCGTTCGTCTAACTTGATATTTTCTCGAATTTTTGCATTCACAATTTGCTCTACTTTCGTAAGTTCTTCATCTGTCAATTTCGCAAAATGAGAGAAATCAAATCGTAATAATTCTGGATTAACAAGCGATCCTTTTTGAGCAATATGATTTCCTAAAACCTCTCTTAAAGCACTTTGCAAAAGATGGGTAGCGGTATGATTATTTTTAGAAGCATTGCGGTTTTCTACATTGATTTTTGCAGAAACATATTCTGCTTTGATTAATTCAGCAACATTATCGCTCGTAAAATGAATAATAAGGTCATTTTCTTTTTTTGTGTCAAAAATAGAAATGCTAGATTTTTCATTATTAAAAAACAAAAAACCTTTGTCTCCTACCTGACCACCACTTTCTGCATAAAAAGGAGTTTTTTCTAATACGATTTGAGTAATGATTTTGTCTTTAGTTTTGACTGACCTATATTTTACAATTTGAGTAGTTGTTTCGGTAACATCATAACCTATAAATTCAGACTTTAAAGCCTCCCCTTCGGGGAGGTTGGTGTTGCTTTGCCAGTCGCCTGTCTCAGAACTTGCAGCAGATTTAGAACGAGCTTTTTGAGCAGCCATTTCTGTCTGAAACCCTTCTTCATCAATCGAAAATCCATTTTCTCGGGCAATAAGTGAGGTTAAATCTAGCGGAAATCCAAAAGTGTCGTACAATTCAAAAACTACATTTCCTTGAATTATTTTCGAATTTGATTTTTTTAGACTTTGAATTTCATTTTCTAGCAATCGAATCCCGTTTTCTAATGTTCTCAAGAAAGATGCCTCTTCTTCTCTAATAACATTGGCAATAAAATCTTGCTGCAATTTCAATTCAGTGAAAATATCCAAAGTTTCAGCTAAAATAGGGACTAACTTGTGCATAAAAGGCTCTCTAAAATTCAAGAAAGTATAGCCATAACGAACTGCTCTTCGTAATATTCTACGAATAACATACCCAGCCTTTGCATTTGAAGGCAACTGTCCATCTGCAATGGCAAAAGAAACTGCACGAATATGATCGGCAATTACTCGCATGGCAATATCTGTTTTTACTGACGAAGAATTATGATTTATGTCTCCTTGTGAGTAAGAAAATTTCGATAATTTTTCCAATTCTTGAATACAAGGCATGAAAATATCAGTATCGTAGTTGGATGATTTTCCTTGAATAACACGCACCAAACGCTCAAAACCCATACCAGTATCTACATGTTTTGCAGGAAGACTTTCTAAACTACCATCCGCTTTTCGGTTGAACTGCATGAAAACATTATTCCAAATTTCAATCACTTGCGGATCATCGTTATTTACTCTGTCCGCTCCAGAAATTTTATCTATTTCTGCTTGTGGACGCAAATCTATGTGAATTTCGGAGCAAGGACCGCAAGGACCTTGTTCGCCCATTTCCCAAAAATTATCTTTTTTATTGCCAGTTAATATTTGTTTTTTATCAACCAAAGTTGCCCAAATATCAAAAGCTTCTTGATCGAAATCCAAATTTTCTTTTTTATCTCCCTCAAATACAGTTACATACAAACGTTCTTTTGGCAATTTATAAACTTCTGTTAGCAATTCCCAAGCCCATTCTATGGCTTCTTTTTTGAAATAATCGCCAAAAGACCAATTGCCCAACATCTCAAACATGGTATGATGGTAGGTATCATGCCCGACATCTTCCAAATCATTGTGCTTGCCCGTTACCCGAAGGCATTTTTGCGTATCTGCCACTCTTTTGGAAGTAGCTATTTGGTTTCCTAAGAAAAAATCTTTGAATTGATTCATCCCTGCATTGGTAAACATCAAAGTTGGATCGTTTTTAAGCACCAAAGGAGCAGAATTAACAATAGTATGTTGTTTAGTAGCAAAAAAATCTAGGAATTGTTGGCGTATTTCTTTTGAGCTTGACATTGAATTTTTAACGATTTATTAATTTTTAAAATGCAAAATTAATTCAATTTTATCAAAAATGAACATCTAAAATTTAAAAAAAATGAAACCAATCACATTAAGTAATATTTAATAATATATTTATAGATAATTTATAGATAATTTATAGATAATTTATAGATAATTTATAGATAATTTATAGATAATTTATAGATAATTTATAGATAATTTATAGATA
>REAG01000315.1 GCA_004294265.1 Cytophagales bacterium
ATATGCTACTCCGTAAACTTCAATAATTTTATAGCTCATAATTATAAATTTAGTTTGTCTTTTCTATTTTTTTTTAGGTTTTGGCTTTTTTGTTCCCTTTGTGGGTTTGCTTGCTTTCATTGTTATTTGGGGTTAAATGGTTAATTAATAGCCTCTTTTAGCTTTTTTGCTGTAAACGTTGGTGTATTTTTGTTTATCAGCCACTGGTGGGTAAAATACCTTATACTCGGCAAAAAACATATTAAGCCCTATTCCTATGTTTATTATGTAGTGTTTCATAGCTAATTATTTTAATTGTGCCACAATATCTAGTAACGGTTCACCTTTAATTATTTTTGTTTCAGAGGTATAGCCTAGTAACTCCATAAAAGCAACCTTTTCTTCCACATTTGTAAATGATACAGTTACCCATTTATCTATTGCGGTTTCTGATGCTAACCCTTGGTTTATAGCTTCCTTTTTATCTATGATTGATTGCTTTTTCTCTTCGTAAGTTTGGGCGTTAATTGCTTTTTCTTTTTCGGTTAATGCCTTAAAATCATCTTTTACGGTGTTTAAATGCTCCGATATATTAAATACAGGAACTTCAATAGCTATCATATTTAAGTCGAACTCACTTAGCCCTGCTAATTCGTAATCAATAAATGGAATTATATCGGCTAATAAATCATTATCTAAATCGGTTCGGGACTTTGTTTGAAATATGTTTTGCTCCTTTTCTGTTTTACTATCAAGTCTTATTTTTTCCACCTTAATATTATAATCAGATTGTGGCGTACCATCGTATTTATGAATTAAATCTAATGCACTAACTCGTTTATGGCCATCAATTAAATTGCCTGTTAATTCGTTCCAAACTATACCTCCTAAAAATGCTACCCGTTTTAAATTAGCTTTTATAGCCTTTACTTGCTCGGTAGTGTGCTTTTTGGGATTATATGGCGCAAATTTAATACCCGACCTGCTAATGGTTATGGTTTCTGACTGTTTATAAAATTCACTTTGCTCTTTACTCATTATTGCTATTTTCGTATTCAAACATTATTATTTCGGACTGCGGAAATTGCTCTATAATTTTTTTATAGTCGTTTGGGTAATTTTCTTTACAGTAATACAAAAAAGGTAAATTACCTACGTTTGCTCCTTGGCTTTGCCCATTACCGTAAACTGTTGGCTTTAAAAGTTTTTTAGCACTTATAAAGTTTAACACATCGCTGTTTTTATAGCGAGACAATGGGTAACAATTTTTTTTAGGGTAGCTTATTGCTTCGTCTTCATAAGTACCTAACATCAAACGCCTATTTAGGCTGTCGGACTTTTTAAAGCCAAAAAACGCCCATTCTATACCTGTGTTAACTTTTACGCTTTTTGTAATATCTGCCAAACTTAAAATTGTTTGGTTTTTAATTCTTTTGCAACCCAATATCCCATACTTGTAATATTGACTTAGGCAATAATGTGGCACTTCAATAAACCTGCAATTAGGGTACTTTTTTTTGGCGTATGCTATGTAATTATTAATATGCTCTAAATCTTTTACAACGTACATATAAACACAAACTACCTCTTTAAAGTGGGGGCTTATTAACTCCAATAGGGCAATACTATCTTTTCCGTTACCCGAATGAAATAATATTACCCTGTCGGTTAATTGCGCTACTTTTTTAATTGCATTTAAACTATGTAGC
>REAG01000316.1 GCA_004294265.1 Cytophagales bacterium
AAGTATTTATCAAATTTGTAGTACACAGCATTTTCATAAAAGCAAGTCCATTGCTCAAAATCAAAGCTTTTTAGGTGGATAGCTGCAATGTGGGTTAAACTTTCGATTATTAGGTTTTTCTAAAAACAAATCGTGATTTCCAGCTACAAAAACTTTGTATTTACATGGTTGCAAAGCAAACCAATCCAAAAAATCTTCAAGTTCGTCATCTTGTCCAAACTCCGTAACATCCCCTGCATGAATAAGTAAATCACCACTAGGAATTTTTAAATTCCTATGCAGCCCATGTGTATCCGAAATGGCAATTATTTTCATATTTGTCATGAGAAGTAATAAATATAAAAGGCAATTCAGCCAAAGTACGACCGAGTAAAATGTTTTGTAGAAATTATTTTTTAGTAGTTTTGAACCCAATTTGATTCGTTTTTTGAGATTCCGAAAAACTTATTTCATCTTGGTTATAAATATTTGAAAGTATCATTTTTGAATTAATTTTGGTATTAAAACCTAGTTTTATCGATAGTTTTTGTGCTTTTTGTATTTTTAATTCTTTAAACTCATATTTGGCAATGAGCCTTCCTTTTCTGAGCAATCCAGAATCGACTTTTGAAATATCAGTATTAAAAGAACAAATAATTTGATTATTAAGGCAATCAGCTAACAAACCATCCGTAATATTCAGCAATGCCGATACTGGAGAATTTCCTTCAGTTTCTCTATCCACAATAATTCGTTCGGCATCTTCAATCACAAAAATAGAATTAGGATTGTCTATTAAAATTGAAATCAAGTCTGGATTAATAATATTTGAAGCCAAATCAGGAGGTAAAAATATTACATTTTTTTTAACTATAGAAATCAAATATCGAACGTAGAAAGTCTTTCCCGTGCCTGGTTTCCCGTGCAACATTACCAAACCTTTGTTATTTTTAGCTTGTAATCTTTTCAAAATAGTGTGATGAATTTCCGAAAAATCATCGTTGTAATTGTCTTCAATATTGAGCTTAGGTTTAGTAATTTCTAATGATTTTGTATCCAATCCAATTTTAGATTGAATAATCAACATAATTTCAGGTTTATTTTGTTTTTTTCTGAATTTGAATTTTAGAAATTCTGTATTTAATTTTGATATTTTTTCATCGTTTGTTTGTCTGAAAAGCAGTCGAACTGTGTCGTGGTTCCTGTCAAAATTAACAACTAAATCATCTCCTAGAACATAAAACATATCATCAAATTTAGCATTTTTACTTCCTTTATAACACCTTTTAGAATAATAATAATCTTTTATTTCAGTTTTGTATGCTGTACAAAACCATTCGTTGGCTTTTTCACAATTTATATTAGCTTCGCTTATAATATTTGGAATGCTATTAAAATACGCTAAAAAAAATGTAAATTCATTTAAAAATGGCGTTCCAGCTCTCTCTCTATAAATGGAAGAAGCATCAAATCCGTTGTTTTTATTAGCGAATTCCATTTTTTTTTGAGGTAATTGAAATTTATTATTTTCGTTTTGCATGGTTATTTTGTTTTTTATACAAAATAAAATGTTTACTACGCCAAAATATGTCGCTAGGAAAAGAATAAATCTTTTTTCTCTATTTTTTGATTGTTTTTCTTTTTATTTTTACTCAGAATTATTACTGTTTTTTTGTTCGGTTTTTGACTCTATTTTTTTTTAACAGAT
>REAG01000258.1 GCA_004294265.1 Cytophagales bacterium
AAAGTCCAATAAATAATTACAATTCCTTTTTAACTTTTCCCCATTGGGGAAATAAGAAAGGGGTTTTCTAAAAATTTAATTGTAAATATTTAGTGGACTTTATATAAGTAATCAAAAAAAAGGCTCTCAAAATTTGAGAGCCTTTTTTATAATCAAAGAAATATGAGATTTATAAAACTACTAATTTTAAGGTTTTTGCCGTTCCATTTGAAGTAACTCTTACAAAATAAACACCAGAAGTTAGTCCTTCAATAGTTGCTTTTGAATTTACTGCAAGTGATTTTACAACCGTTCCGTTTACATTCAGAATCGAAACTAAAGCCGATTCAGATCCTACATCAATAGTTGCAGAACTTTCAGCTGGGTTTGGATAAATCAAAACTGTGATGCTTTCAGTTTGGTTTATTTGCAAAATGCCAGTTAGTGTTTGACTTTCAAAAACTGATATTGGAGTTGCAGACACATTGTTGGAAACAGCAGTTAAGTTACCAGAAGAATTAACAGTTACAGCTTCAATTAAGAACTCTTGATTAGCAACATCACCAAAATCAGCAGGCTCAGGATTTAGAATAAAAAAACTAGCTGAATTAGAACCTTGTTTTAATGTGAATCCTGCTGGAGCAGTAACAGTAATTGGAGCTAATAAATAAGTACCATTTACAGTAAATGTAGAAGATGTTCCAATGCCCGATAAAGTAATTGAAGATGCAGAATTTGGCGTATTGATGTTTACAAATGAAGAATAATCAATAACAGTTGCTGAAACACCTACACTTAATGCTGGTAGAGCTGGAGTTGAAACTTGGATAGATCCGTTTGCAGAACCAGCCACATTACTTAAATAAGCAACTTCAATCATTTTATCTAAAGAATTACCAGTTTGAGTCAAAGTAAGAGAATTTACCCAATCAGTATTTCCAACTTCTCTAATGAAGAAATTTGAAGGTGAAATAATAGAAACATCACTAAATATTCTAGCAAAACGAACTCTAAATTTCTGAGATTTAGAAACTAAAGATTTATAAGTTGAGAATGGAGATAAATCAGTAAGTGCATCATCAGCAGCATTAGTAATAAATGGAGTAGAAGAACTAACCTGACCTGGTTGTGCATTTCCTCTTAAATTTACTGCAATTGTTCCTCTTACATCATCAGAAGAAACTGAAGACCTGCCAAAGCGAATCATTTCTAATTCTGTTGAATGTGCAGCCAAAACATTTGTTCCCGGTAAGCTTAAATCAATTACATTGTTAGGATTATATCTAATTGTTAATGTATTATTCAATTGACCTGTACCAGAAACTGATAGATTAGTTTGGAAAATACCACTAACAAAAGAAGATGCATCAACTGTACCAGGATTTATTTCAAACATATAACCACTAGAAGTAAGGGCTGGATTTATTCTAACTAATATTGAACCTTCGTGATTATCACCTGTAATTGTAATCACACGAATAACAGGAACTACACTATTTTCACCAATAATAGAAGTAATATTAAAAGAAAGTGGAGAAGGGGTAGATCCTAATGAAATAGTTGCAGGTGCTCTTTTAATTTTGATTGCTGAAGTTACATATTTAACATTTGAAGTTGTGCTTACTACATTCATATCTACACCCAAAATTGAGCTTGAAGAGATTGAAGAAATATAACCAATCAAAGTTGCATCTGCAAAATGTAAAGGCATTCCTACTACAAGCTCTGCATCAAAACTTGTGCCAGTACCTGTAATTTCTGCACTTGACATATCAGTAGAAATAGTACCTGTAAATGTGTTTACAGTATTTACAATATCAGTAGAAATCAAAGAATTTGAAAATAAAGTTATCATATTTGAACCTATAACTGACACTCTACCAATTGCTACACTATTTACACCACTATAAATCCAAGGAGTACTTCTTAAAATTGTAGTTGGATTAAATCCTAAAACTGTTACTTCTCTCGATGTATTTGAAGCTAAAAAGTATCCTAAAGTTGATGGTAAATTTGGTTTAGTACCAGATAAAGTAGGAGAATTTTCACGAATACTTACCGCAATAGAGCCAGAAAAACCAGAAACAGATATTACACCAACTTGAATACCTCTATGTGGGTTAGGACCTACTGTTGGAGATACATATCTTACAAATATATTAGAAGAAGTTGCAGTAATAACACCAACTTCTGTATTAGCTATTGTAATTGAAGTTGTTCCTGGTGTAAATGTAGAAGATGTAGAAAGTTCTATACTTCCGCTAATTACAGAAACGGTTAAACCAGAAGATGGTAATTTAGTGCCTCTTACAATCATATTTTGACTAGTAGTAGAAATTACCTGACCTGTAAAATAATCTATTGTTAAACTAGGTGCAGCAACTATGTTTCCACTTTGAACAAATTGTATAACTGGTAAAAGACTTGCACTAACTGCAATCGATTTTGAAGTTGCTCCTTCAGCCATTATGCTAATTGTTTGAGATAATCTTTCTGAAGAATTACTTATTAACTTCACATAAATAGTTGTACTTGATAAAAGACCAGTACCTGATTGTGGAGTAACCGTAATTTTATCATCAAAACCAGTAGTACTAGTTAAACTAACTTTAAAATCTGCAGTACCCACTACTGTAACAATTGAAGATAATTCTCGACCTGAAAGTTCAAACATTTTAACAGAAGATTCAAAAGGTGCAACATTGTTTGAAGATGTAAAATCTAAAGAAGAAATATTAGAAGAAACAAACGCTTGTGCAGGAGTGATTATATTAGCAGAAACATTGATTAATTGCGTTATATCATTTGAAGTAACGGTAATCTGACCATTTGAAGCTCCTAAAGTGTTGCCTATAAAACTAACCGTAAAAGAACCTCCTGATGATGTAATATTTGAGGTTGATACAACAAAACTAGAATTGTTAGATGAAATTGAAATTCCTGATCCTGTTAGATTAACCGCTGTTACTAATATTGTAGTTGAAGGAGAAGTTTCTGTATTTAATCTTGTTGGAAAAATAACTGAATTTTTATCAACTAATAATGAAGGATTTAATGCCACATCTCCAACAAAAGGATTTATAATACCTGTAAAAGAAGCAACTACTCCAGCAGTTGGAGAAGTAGAAGAAATCATATACGAAGGATTTGAAGTACCTAGATTTGAACGATTACCAAAATTAGTGATTGGAGTAACAAAAATTGAAGCAGCAGGAGTGTTTAAAAAATTTGTACCTTTTCCTGTTAAATAATTATTGAAAGCTGATGTACTAAATTCTCCACTTGGTGAATTAGTTGCACTCGAAAATGTAGACCCAGAAATTGTATTATTTAATATAAAATGTACATTAGTATATTCAGCTTCTCCAGTTCTTAATCTTTCTTGAACTGAAGGAGTTATAGTAGTTGAAGGATGAACAAGTTGAACACCTGTGTTATATCCAATAACGATAGAATTATATATAGAAGTAGAAACTGCAGAACGCATTTCTAAACCTCTACCAAATTTATTTCCAGTTGTTGGAACTCTTACTACCCAAGGACCAATCATAGTTGCATTTGAAACAATAGGCTTTGTATTTGGAGATGGATTGTTATTACCAGGAACTACCGCTCCGCTAGTTCCAACACCAGTGTTATTGTCATGTTCAAAACCATTAGAAGTTCCACCAGCGGCTGTTTCAAAAACTGTAGGGTTTCTAACACCCAATATGAATTGTACTTTACCGCTATAACCTTCATCCATATCAAAATCATCATCTACACCAGCAAAAGCAACTAAGTATTTATGATTAGAAGTTCCACCAAACCATTCAAAAGAGTCATCACGAGCGTAAGATACTTGAATAAAATTTATACGAGTTCCAGATCCAACAGCACCTAATGTAAGACCATTTAATTCTTGATCAGGTAAATAGTTATATCCTGCATATTCTACACGTACAAAACGCATTTCACCAGAATTATCAGCAAGGTTTAAATTTGCACCACGACCACCACCATAATTAGCAGAAGCGTCATTTGGAAGTGCTTCATACTGTCGAGTACCGTCTGTTGTATTAACTTGAGAGTTACCAATAATTAAAATACCAGCCCAATCACCAGGAGATCTTGTTCCTGCAGTTTTGTTAGATGTAAAAACAATTGGATTAGTTTGAGTTCCTACAGCATTTATTTTTGAACCTTTTGTTATAATTAAAGTAGCTCCAAGTCCCGCTTTAATTTTAGTTCCGGCTGCAATTGTTAAAGTAGCACCATTTGTTACTCGTACTGTTCCAACTAAATCTACTATACCAGAAATTGATCTGTCAGAGTTTATATTACCTTGTAAAGTTGAAGTTGCTGCGTCATAAACAACACTATTTGGGTAAAATTCAGTCCAACCAGTAGTCCAATTACCATCAGGAAAATTGAAAACTTCAGCTGTACCTTCGATTTTGGCATTTATTTCGGTGCCTCCAACAGGAAAAGCTCCTGTAAATGTTACTGGCTCAAAAAACTTTTGAGCGACTGCTACCAATGAGAATCCAAGGGCAAATGCAGTTAATACATGTTTCTTCATAAATAAATTTAAAGATTTAAGTTAAAATATTTGCAAATTTAATTTATAAAAAACGAAATTATGTTACGTAATTGTTACCATATTATTATCTTTAAAATCCAAAAATAAAAAATGGTCAGAACATTTTATGCTCCGACCATAAAAAAATGCTATACTAAAATAGATTAGAAATTGTAACCAAAACCTATTCCAACAGTGTAGCCCCTTCTGAACTTTTCAAAAACTTCATCTTTATTTTCTTCATAAGAACCCGATTTATTAAAATCATAATAAAATGCTAAAGGTTGAGCTAATAAATCTCCAATAGTAATTTTAGCATTAAATTTCTTTGCAAAAGTTTTTGAAACTGATCCATCTATTACCCAACGAGGTGCTTCATAAACCAAAAATTCATCTTGAGGAGCAACAAAAACAATTCTTCGCCCGTAGGTATTAGTTGCAAAAGTAACGACAAAGTCGGATTGTGTTTGATATTGCAATCCAATATTAAACACATAAGGTGATTGACCTTGCAAAGGTCTTTCAGAAACACTCTTATTAATTAATCCTTTTTCTCTTAGATTTTCTTGGTTAATACTCGATTGAATAAGAGAAAGATTACCAAAAACCGTAAAGTTTTTTAATACTTTAATATCTATATTAGAAAAACTATATCTTGCTTCTAACTCTACACCATAATTTAAGGCACTACGTGCATTTTCGTAGGTAACTTGAGCAAACCCTTGACTTGGTTGAACCAAATTTTCGATAGGATCTTTAAAAATTTTAAGAAACGGATTGATAGAAAAAAATGACTGAGGAACTGGATAAAACTCAAATTTAACATCAAAATTATCAATTCTAGACCTTACTAAACCACTATTACCTACAAAAATGGCATTTCTAGTAAAGTCAAAGAAAGACAACCTTGCAAATTCTCTAAATTCTGGTCTTGATAAAGTTCTTGAATATCCAGCTCTTAAATTAATTTGATCAGTGAGTGCATAAATTAAATTTAAAGAAGGAAGAAAATCAGTCCAAGTAGTATCAACTACCTTAGCAAAATTTTCACTAGTTACAGATGATAAAGGACCGAAGCCAGAATTTATTTTTTGATTAAAAGATTCTAGTCTTAGTCCGCCAATAGCTCTAAAACTTGGAGTGATTTTAGCTTCTGCCATCAAAAACCCAGCCGTCAGCATTGAAGAAGCACCATATTTATCTTGTCTTTGAGTAGTTTCTATTTGATAAATAAGGGTATCTGCAATATAATTATTATATCCTGTGTATAAATCCCTTTGAATGTCTCCCAAAAACAAATTTTCAAGCTGACCATTTGTAATATTAAAATTTCGTCCAGTAAAAATTCTATCTCTGTAATGTGCCATAACACCCCCTTTTAGAGTTATTTGTTTAATTAAAGAAACTGATAAATCGGTATTTAAAGAAACACCTGTTTCTTGCAAATCAAAAAAGTATCTTCCAGGATTGTTAGGACTACCAGGCGAGGCAGGAATACCATTAATGAATCTTCTGGTAGATGTATCAGCTTCAATTCGAGAAAATCCTTCAGTTCTGCTGAAATTTCTTTTAAAATCTGGACTATTCATATTTAAATTGGTTAATCCGCTTACCCAAGTTAGTTTTAATTTTCTTGGTTCGTATAATATATGTTCTCCACCAATTTGAGAAAAAAACGAGCGATTACCTTGATAAAAGAAAGCTATGTCTTTATCATTAACATAAGGTGCTGGAAAACCAGGGTTATATGCTCTTTGACTTCTTAAAATCGTTTGATCATTAGATACAAAAGTAAGAAGGTTTTTAAAAAACAGCTTATGTGTTTGTCCAATTTTGTAAGTAAAATTTAAGATACCACCTGTATTTACTGTATTTCGACTTCTCTCATAATCATAAAAGGTTCCTATTGTTGAGTCAGTTCTGTTATAATTAAATCTATTTAAAGAGTCTATTCCTACAGGAGAATTTCTTTCGTAAGGTTCAAACGAGTTTGAGTTATTGTAGGTTACAGCAGCTATAACTCCTAAATAATTACCTAATACTTTTATCCTTTGCGATGCACCCATTTGCATTGATAAATTTGGTAAAGCATT
This sequence comes from Cytophagales bacterium, assembly GCA_004294265.1. Taxonomy (GTDB): domain Bacteria; phylum Bacteroidota; class Bacteroidia; order Cytophagales; family UBA9547; genus REAG01. The sequence goes on from REAG01000258.1 coordinate 6,634, forward strand.
GGTTCTTCGAGGAGTAAAATCGTTATTAAACTTTCTAGTGTCATCCACAATTTCTTTTGGATAATCAAATATTCCTCTTTGAACTGCAACTTCTGAAGTTCCAATGCTAACAGGTAATTGCCTAGGACCATTATCAAAGCCTAAAAAGTCTGTAGAACTTGATTGAGGAGATTTAAAAAACTCATTACTAGTAGTAATTGATTGATAAGCTCCACCTATGTTAATAAAGCGAGTATTCTCATCAGGAATATCTTTGGTGTTGATTTGTATTAAACCACCTGCAAAATCACCGGGCATATCTGGTGTGGCAGTTTTGGAAATAACCATATTGTCGATAACTTGAGCAGGCACTAAATCCAACGAAAAAGCCTTTCTATCTGGCTCAGAGCTCGGAAGCGGTGCTCCATTTATCATTCCATAATTATATCTATCTTGCATTCCACGGATGATTGCAAATTTTCCATCTTGAATGGTTGCACCAGCAACTCGCTTAATAACATCGGCTGTTGTTCTATCAGGCAATCTTTTGATTAACTCGGCTGAAATTCCACTAGACATAGAAACCATATTTTTCTGTTGTAAAATCAAAGCTACAACTGATTCTTTTCTTACTTCACCCTGAATAACAACCTCATCAATTTCAGTAGAATTCTCTTCAATAGAACCATCTAAATAAGTTAACTCACCTGGCTTAACAACAATCCCTTCCATTTTTAGGGTTTTGTATGAAATGTAGCTAATCAAAATAGTATAAGTGCCTGGTTCAACTTGCATAAAGTACTTTCCGTCAATGTCTGAAGAAACTCCGTTTGTTGTGCCTTCTAACGTAATTGTTGCACCAATTATATCTTCTCCAGTTTTTTTATCAATTATTTTTCCTGCTATTTTTCCTTTTTGAGCTTGAGCTATAATCGAAAAAAAAAGTAAACTGAGAATAAAAATTAAAGTTTTTTTAAGCATAAATAAATTTGTCTGTTTCAAATATTTTGCAAAAGTAAACCTTTTAATATTATGAATTTGTTAAATCAAAGCCTTTAATATTAAGGAATTGTAAACAAAACGACTTGGCATTTGTAATTTTACGTGCCAAAATAATTAAAAATTAAATAGAAAAGCCCATGTAACTACAAAACACTCAAAAAACTCCGTTTTTTGAGTTCCCTTCCTCTTGGGGAAGGGTTAAGGATGGGGTTTTAAAAGAAATATTTGTGATTTAAAATGTAGCTATGTGGGCTTTTCTATAAATTTTTTAAGGTTCTTGAAGGTTTTGGTAGAGTGTTTAACAGATTATACGAAAATAGAAATCTTGATAATATAGTTGTGGCGAATTAATTATACTTAAAAAAATATCAAAATTTAATCCATCCGTTATTATTGATGGAGGAGCTAATATAGGTAACTATTCGTTATTAGTTAACGAACTAAATCCAAATACTCTTATTTATGCTTTTGAACCCGTAAAAAGTACTTTTGAGAAACTAAAATCAAATACTAGTCATTTAACAAATATATTTCCTATTCAAAAAAGACTTTTTAGAAATAATTGTTTTAAAGAAATAAATATATATCCTTCAGATGCTCATTCTTCAGTTTTTGAACTCCAAGGTTTGCAATACGAATCAACTAAAAAGCAATCAATTGAATTAATCAATGGAGATGATTTTTTAAAAAATAATAAAATAAAAGAAGTTGATTTTATTAAAATTGATGTTGAAGGAGCTGAATATGAAACCATATTGGGATTTGAAGAACATATTGAAAAAGGTAAAATTAAAATGATTCAGTTCGAGTATGGCTTCATCAATATTACAACAAAAAAACTTTTAATTGATTTTTATAATTATTTTGAAAGTAAAGGGTATATGGTAGGGAATATTTTTCCAAAATATGTTGAATTTAGAAAATATGAATTCAAACACGAAGACTTTTTACTTCCAAACTTTATTGCAGTAAAGAAAACAGAAACCGAATTAATCAAGCTATTAATTGAAAAATAAACGTAATTTTTGCCTCATATATAGTTAATAATTACTGACGTCCGACAGCTTTGCAAATATAACACAAAAAGCGTTTCTATTAACTAGAAACGCATTTTTTTTAGCACTTCAAAAAACTACCCCCTC
>REAG01000259.1 GCA_004294265.1 Cytophagales bacterium
AGTATTTATCAAATTTGTAGTACACAATTTTTTTCAAGAAAGTAAGCCAGTTACTCAAAATAAAGGTTTTTTGGGTAGATAGCTGCAATGTGGGTTAAAGCCTTTTATAAAACGGCTCAAAAAATATCAAGATTCACTTTTTATGTTTTTAGAACATGATTTTGTTCCGCCAGACAATAACGGAAGTGAGCGTACCATTCGTAATGCAAAAGTCAAAACAAAGGTGTCGGGGCAATTCAAATCCCTTGAAAACGCTCAAATATTCGCTCTTTTGAGGTCGGTGGTAGATACACCATTAAAAATAATGAGCCTATTTTACCAAATCTAAAAATTATTGCTAAATTTAGGGCTGAATAGTTACCAATGCTATTTGTTATAGACACAAATGTTTTTATTAGTGCTGTTTTGTTACCTTACATTGTACCAGCAAAAGCTTTGGATTTAGCTTTATTTAAAGGTAATTTATTGTTTTCAGAAAGTACAAATAGGAATTGTTTAAAGTTATTGAAAGAACCAAATTCGCTAAATATATTTCTTCAAAAAAGAAAGATTATATGTTTACAAGAATCCTAGAAAAGCAGATTTTAGTTGAGCCAACTATAAAATTGCAAGCTTGCAAAGATACAAAAGATAATATTTTTTTAGAATTAGGGTTATCAATGAATGTAGATTGTATTATTTCTGGAGATAATTATTTACTTGTTTTGCATTCATTTAATGGCTTATCCATATTTACTCCATCAGAATTTATTTCAAAATTCAAACTGTAAAATATAATTTTAAAAATAAACTGGAAATGAAAATTGTAATTATAGAAGATGAAATTCCGGCAGCAAAGCGTATCGAAAAACTAATAAAAGAGGCAGATAAAAATGCAGAAATTATCGCTAAATTAGATAGCATAGAAGCTTCTGTAAATTGGTTTAGCAAAAATCCACAACCCGATTTAATTTTGATGGATATAGAACTTGCCGATGGGCAAAGTTTTGAAATTTTTAATCGCATCAAAATTACTTCTCCAGTCATTTTTACAACGGCTTATGATGAATTTGCATTAAAAGCTTTTAAAGTAAATAGCATTGATTATTTACTAAAACCGATTGAAATACAGTCGCTTAAACAAAGTTTAGACAAATGGAATGCACTAAAAGGAAATTCACAAAGTAATAATATGTCTTCGCTAATAGAATCGTTTTCTTCAAAAAAATACAAAAATCGCTTTTTGGTAAAAATAGGAGAAAGACTAATAGCAATCGAAAACGAACAAATCGCTTATTTTATGACCGAAGACAAATATTCGTTTATAATTTCAACTGAAAATAAAAAATATATTCTCGACCAATCACTGGACGAAATCGAAAATATGCTTGACCCTCGCCTATTTTTTCGGTTGAATAGGCAATTTATTACCCCTTTTAAATCTATCGAAGCCATACATAATCATCTGAATGGAAAATTAAAAATTATTTTAAAACCTACTCAAAAAGAAGAAATTTATGTAAGCCGAGAAAAATCAAGCGATTTTAAGTTTTGGTTGGATAGCTAGGCGTTTGATTATTGAAATTCTTTTTCTAATAATCTATTAATCATATCTATTAAAATAAGGATTTATTCATGAAATAAATATTAGCTATTGTTTTTTAAAATTATTTTATCGAAATATTACTTTTATAGAAATCAATTTTAAGAATATTTTAACAAAAATAATGTTCTAAAAGCTATTAAATTGCTCTAAACTAACTTCAGTCCCAAAATTTTCAAGTAAAAATTCCAATTTTAATTTATTTATTTTACCATTTTCCAAAGCTTCTGCATAAGGAATAGAGGTAAAAGTTACCATTTCGTACTGACTGAGCCAAGTTTTAGAAATATTTTTGATAATATGAGACTCAAGTTTTTTTAGTTTCAGAAAATGTTCATCTGTAACCAAATCTCTCATTTCAATAAAATTATCTAATGCCATTTGTGCAATTGCATCTGTATTTGGTTTTCTTAATTGTTGAAAATAAGCAAAAATAGAGGTAAGATTTTGTGTTTCGGAAGTAATAAGTGAATCAAAAATATCGCAATCTTCAAAACCGCAATTCATTCCTTGTCCGTAAAAAGGAACAATAGCATGAGCAGCATCGCCAAGCAAACAAAAATTATTTTTATGCCATGGAAAAACTTTCATAGTTGCCAAAGAACTTACTGGATTATTCAAAAATTGATCTTCAAAATCTGGCATTAATTCTAAAGCATCTGAAAAATATTTTTCAAAAAATAGTTTGCCATCCGTAATATTTGATAATTTTTCAAATGAAATATCGCCTTTATTCTGCAAAAATAAAGTACAAGTAAAACTGCCATCCAAATTGGGCAAAGCAATGAGCATAAAACTATCTCTGGGCCAAATATGAAGTGCATTTTTTTCCATTTTCCAAGCTCTATTTTCATCCTCAGGAATATGAAATTCTTTATAGCCATGTTCTAAATAAGTTTGCGTATAATCAACTTTATCTAGTTTAATTAGTTCACTTCTGAGCAATGAAAAAGCGCCATCTGCCGATAAACATACTTCTGGTTGAACTTTTACATATTCATTTTCCTTATTTCTAAATCCTAAAATATTACTTTCAATTTCAATTTTGGTGCATTTTGTTTCAAAACTTATATCTACACCTAAATTTTCGACTTCGTTGAGTAATAATTTATTTAATTCGAGCCGAGAAATTGAATAAATAGCTTTTGTAGAATCATGTAAACTGTAAGGTTGTTGATTTTTTTTTCCGTCCAAAGTATGAATCATTCTTGCATACATAGGAATTGCAATTTCAGAAACTTTTTGTGCTATTCCTACTTTTTCCAAAGCACTCCAACCTCTACGGCTCAAAGCCAAATTTATTGAACGTCCTGGATAAGTTGTTGCTTTTCTTGCATCAGCTCTTTTTTCAAAAACCTCTACTTGAAAGCCTTTTTTTCTTAAAAAAATCGACAATAAACTGCCTACCAATCCTGCTCCTAAAATAGTAATTTTTTGCATAAATTTATTTTTATATTACGACTGAATATTTGTAATATTTATATTAATTTCCTTTCCTAAAATAATTGATAAATTATCAAAATAATGTCCCGCTTGAAAACCAAATAAAGTTGGAATTTGATATTTTTGAGCATATTCTTGAATGATTTCAAAAGCATTTTTACCAAAAGGAATAGCATTATCTTTCATGTCCGTAAAATGCCCAACAATCAATCCTGCTAGTTTTTTTAATTTTCCGGCTCTATCTAGTTGGTTCATTATTCGATCAATGTGGTATAAATATTCGTCAATATCTTCAATAAATAATACTTTATTTTCAAAATCTAAGTCAGAATTGGTGCCAATTAAATGATGAATTATTGATAAATTTCCACCAATAACTACGCCTTTTATATTATTTTTAATATTTAATATATGTGATTTAAAAGTCTGATTATCAAGTATTTGCAAACCATAAAATAGGACTTTTTTTAAAGACTCAACTGAATTTTTATAATTTGGGTTTGAGAAAAACAAGGGCATAGTGCTATGAATACTTGCAAAGCCTAGTTTTTGCAAATGTGAATGTAAAACGGTGCAATCACTAAAGCCACAAACCCATTTTGGATAAGTCGAAAAGGCAGAAAAATCAATAGAATCAATAATTCTTGCTGTTCCATAACCGCCACGCACACACATAATTGCACTTGCCGTTGGGTGATTAATTGCCCATTGTAAGTCTTCGGTTCTTTGCTCATCAGAACCAGCAAATTGATTATTATCTTGAAATAAATTTTTACCTAAAACTACTTTTAATCCCCAATTTTCAAAAACAGAAATGGCATATTTTAACTCATCCAAATTCACTTTTCGAGCTGTCGAAATAAGTAATATTGTGTCATTTTCGTTTAATAATTTTGGAAATATCATTTTGTTAATCTAATTCTAAAAACTCGTCTTTATTTAATTCTACAACTTTTGCTTTTTCGATTTTATTTTTGATATAATCTTTTTGAAATATTTGTTTAAAATCGTCTTTAATTACTTTTAATTTTTCTATAATATGTACTTTTACAGCTTTAGTATCGTAAGAAACTTTGAAATTGTCTGGATTTCCTGCTATTTTTAAATACAAATTTAAGCCACCATTTCCATCATTTTCAATGGATTGAGCATCTTCTAAATTTTCTTTTTTGCGATAGTTTCGGAGTGGAAGTTTAATATGATATTCAAACTCGTTATCAAAACCATGCACACCCGAAACTCGCATGGTTGTAATATTAGATTTTAGTATCATTTCGGGAATAATAATTTTTTCGTCAGATAATTTTATATCATTTGTAAGTTCCGAAAACTTAATATCCGAAAGGGCATCTTCATTAACAAATTTTGACATCTTTTTTAATACTTCAAAATTTGTTAAATGTCCGTTTACTATTTTTAAATGTATATCAGATTTTAAAGATTTTTTTTGAATAACACCCTTATTAGACATCACAAAATTTAGATTTACAAAAGTAGTAAGATCACCTTTAATTTGTTTGTTTGTAATAAAAGTTTGGCCAAAGTTATCGTTTATATAAAAGATACTATCTATTGAAACATTTTTTGCATCAAAAGTAGATTCAATTTGCAAAGTGCTATCTTGGTTTTGTTCAATTATTGCATTTAAAACAATATTTCCTTTTGCAATTGAAAATGAGGTATTTTCTAAGGATATTTTTTTATTTTTAAGTATAACTTTTGAGTAAATTTGAGAAGCATTTATTTTATTGTACTTAAAATTTTCGATGGAAGCCGTAAGATTAACTGCAATTTTTGAATCTAAATTAATCGAACTATTATTTTGATTATTTACTTGATTATCAGATAATAACTCATCTAAAAATAAGTTTTTTGAACGAAGATTTGCTTCTAAATTTAAGTTTTGGTTTTGTTGTGTTATAAAAGGAATGATATTTTGAAGATTTCCTATAAATTCTATATCACTTTTGCCTATTTTGCTAATCCAACTGGATATATAAATATCAGTATTATTAAAATATAGTTTTGCATTAATATCAGAAAAATCATATTTATAGTTTTGAAAATTAAAGTTGATTTTCTCTAAAGTTATGTATCCATCCGAGCGAACACTTTTGTAATTTTTTCGTTTTATTTCATCCAAATTTCCTTGAAAATTAATATCTAAATCTAAGTTTCCATTAAGGTTTTTAAAAGGGGAATTTTCTATTAATAAATTCCATTCTTTGGCATCAATTTTTGATTTAAAATCAAATTTTAGGTTAGGATTTTTAAGATTCATTAAAGTAAGATTTCCTGAAATTTCTTTATTTGATAAATCGGCATGAATATTTTTCATTTTAAAGTAAGAAGAGTCATTTTTATTTCTCATTCCATTGCAATATTCTCCCACAAATCCCATGTTTTTTATGGCTATTCCAAGTTCTGGATGCGTTAAAGAAGCGTTTTTACAGCCAAAATCAATTTTCACTAAAGGTTTAAATCCTCTACCAAAATAACCATTAACCAACCCTCTAAAATATACGTTTCCATTGCTTTTATAGGCGGCAAGCGGTTTTGCAAATTCGGCAGGAATTAAGGAAAGTATGGTTTTTATATCGCTGTTTTTTTCTGAAAATTTTAAATCTACAAATGGCTTTTTCTCAAGCGAAAAAGAGCCTTGAAGGTTAAAAATTGCGTCTAAAACCTTAATTTCTGTAGGATTAATTTTGTAAAACTCATGCTTTTCGGTGTAAGTTAATGTACTTGAAATTTGCATGGGTTTGTTTTTGAAAAATGATAATTTATTAAATTTCAATTCATTTGATATAATATCTGTATTTAATTCAATTTCCCAATCATAATTATTATAAAAAAACTGTGCTTTTGCGGTTTTAGATAGAATATCGTAGTCGTTTTCGGATTCTTGATCGTTATATATCAATCGCATATTTTTGAGCTGAATATCCGAAAGTTCAAAAATAATGGCGTTTGAGGTTGCAGAATCTGAATTTGATTTAAAAATTGTAAAATTATTTTCGCCTTTTTTGTTTATTTTGAAATTTAAAACTCCTTCGTTTATATGAATCTGTTTTATTTTTATTTTTTTTTCTAAAATATCTTTTATTGATAATGAAATGTATAGTTTTTGAGCTTCTGCAAAGTTTTTATCGCTTTTTTCATAAGATTCTTTGATACGAATATTTTGAAATGAAATCGAAAAATTAGGAAAGGTTTCCCAAAATTCTAACTCAATTTTATCTACCATTATTTTGGTAGAAATATGTTTATTAGCTTGATTTACAAATAATTCTATTATATCATTTCTATAAACATAAGCCAAACCAAAGGCAGATATTAATAAAACTATAATTGTTAAAAATAAGATTCCAAAATATTTTAATGCTTTTTTTACCAATGAATTAAAAATGAAATGTAAAAATAATTGATATAATTAAATTTTGTGTTTTGACGCTAATTTTTTTTCAATTTAAACTATTTTTTGATTTTTTTAAGGGTTAAATGGCAATATTTTAATTTATAATTTAATTATTTAAGCTTATAAAAAAGAGTTATACTTACTATTTATTATGCCTTTAATAAGTTTTAAAGCGGTTTTTGAGTACTAAAAACATTTTATTAACATTTTATCCACAATATTTAAACTTTTTTTTATTATAATTAATTTTTTTATATTTAATTTACGCTATATTATATAGTATTCACAATTCTTAAAATAATGAAAAACAAATTTTTAATTGTATTTAGCATAGTAATTTTAGCTTATTTGAATTCATTTTCGCAGGCAAAAATGAGTTTAACTGACACTAAATTTAAAGAACATAAAGAGGCTGGCGACAAATATTTTAATGATGACGAATTTTACTTGGCAGCCATGGAGTATCACAAAGCCGAAAAATTAAAGCCAACCGATCATTATGTGCTTTGGCGATTGGCGGAAAGCTACCGCAAATATCAAGATTACGATGATGCTGAAGTTTGGTATGCTAAATTGTGTGCTACGCCCGATAATTCTTATCCTTTAGCTCTATTTCAGTTGGGTTTAATGCAAAAAACAAACAGTAAATATATTGATGCAGAAAACACATTAAGTAGTTTTATAAAAAATTTTAAACCAATTACGGAAGAGGATAAATTAGAATTAAAAGAAGCTGAATTTGAATATAAAGGTTGTGTTTATGCCCTTGATTTGTTACGTAAGCCGGTAAAACAAAATAACTTTAAACTTTTACCTGCACCGCTTAATTCCAAATCGGTTGACTATGCACCCATGATATTTTTTCATGATAGTTCGATTGTTATTACTTCGCAGCGTTCGGATGCAAAAGGAAGCGAAATGAATTTGGCAACCGGGGAAGCTCGAAGTGATAATTTTAGATTTGAAAAAACTGGAAATAAATGGCTTAGGCATCATAATGATGATAATTTTGATATTGTGAATACCCCAAAAGATGACGGAGCTGGCGAATTAACACATGATCACAGCAAATATTATTATACTATTTGCGACCCCGAATGTGATATTTTTGTTTCAAAAAAAGTAGCTGGAAAATTTACAAAGCCTTTAAAATTGAATAAAAATATCAATATTCCAAATTATTGGAATGCTCAACCTACCGTATCTCCAACGGCTGATACTATGTTTTTTGTATCTAAAAGACCTAATGGAAAAGCCATTCAGCCCAATAAACAATACGATCATGATATTTGGATGAGTATAAATAAAGATAAAACTGGTGCAACAGAAGATTGGGGAACAGCCGTAAATCTTACAAATATAAACACACCTTACATTGAAATTGCTCCTTTTTGGGACGATCATACAAACACAATTTATTTTGCATCAAACGGACACGTTGGTTTTGGCGGTTGGGATATTTATCAAGCCAAAGGTAAAAATAGAGATTCAATTGTTAATTTAGGGATGCCTTTCAACTCGGCTCGAGATGATTTTTATTTTACTTTAGGTAAGGAAAAAGGATATTTAGTTTCAAATCGTGTTGGTGGAATTGGCAAAGATGACATTTATAGCTTTGATATAAATGTAAAAGAATCTACGATTGGCGATATTCCAAAAGACTCGTTTGCTAATGCAGAAAGTGTGTCTTCAGTAGGACGGATTATTTTGAACGATTCGCAACAACCTGTGGCTGATTTACCTGTTTTTTTGAAAGATGAAAATGGAAATACGGTAAGAGAAGGACGAACAAATAACAATGGAGAGTTTAAATTTGAGAATTTGCCTCCTGATAAAAACTATAAAATTACAATGAATGAAAACGATCCTCGTTTGAAAACAAATGTAAATTATGAAGTCCAGAAAAAAGCTCCTTTGATTCCAAATGTGGATGCTTCGGGAGTAGTAACGGATAAAACGACCAAAAAACCACTTGCCAATGTGCCAATAGAAATAAAAGATGCCTCAGGAGTTGTGGTTCAAAAAACTACAACTGATGCAACTGGTAAATATGTAGCAAAAGATTTGCCTGGCGGAATAGTTTACAAGACAGCTGTTGCAAGTGGTTCGCCAATGGCAACTAAATCTGTTGTAAATGCTAAATATTCACCTCAAGTTGCGATTGCAAAACCATCATCAAACACAAACTTATCCGTTGCAACTGGCACAAACTCTTTGAATAGTTCAACTCAAAATACGGCAAATGTAGCAACTGAAAAATCAAATCCAACGGTTGCAACTGGCACAAATTCTTTGAATAGTTCAACTCAAAAT
>REAG01000317.1 GCA_004294265.1 Cytophagales bacterium
ATCGATTTTGTAAAATCTGCAGGAAGTAAATTATTTGGTGGAGATGAAGAAAAAAAAGCACCAACGCCAGAAGCAAAAGCTCTAGTTAGGGCATCCGCTTTAATCAAACATGTGCAAACAATGAAGATTCCATTCAAAAAGTTGGATGTAAAAGTTACAAAAGATAGCACAGTTTTATTGGGAGGCGAAGTTGCAGAACAAGAACATGCTGAAAAAATTGCTCTAACTTTGGGTAATGTAGATGGTGTAGAACAAGTTGATAACAATATGATTGTATCAGCTCCAAAACCTGAAGCCAAATATCATACTGTGGTAAGTGGTGATACACTTTCAAAAATTTCAAAAGTTGTTTATGGCGATCCAATGAAATATGAAATTATATTTGAAGCAAATAAGCCGATGCTAACCCATGTGGATAAAATCTATCCTGGTCAAGTGCTTAGAATTCCTGCTTTATAAGTTTAAAACGAGTAATATTATTTTAAAAATTTAGTAATACTCGTTTATTTTATTTTTTATTCTCATTAACATTTGCTTACATTTTACTAAAATAAGATATAAAAAAAATAAGTTTTTTTTAATATATCTTATTATAAGTTAGTAATTTATTTTTATTATGTTTTAAAATAATATTTTTCTCTATCTATTTTATAAATCTAAAACAATTATATTTATAAAAATTATTTAGAAAACATATATAAATATTTTGACCTAAATAAATATCTTTTTGAAATTTCGGAAAGCAATTTCCCTTTGGATTGTGCCCTATTTTACCAAAATTGAGTTAGAGGTGGTTTTTTGATAGGAATACCTAACTAAACTTTCTAATAATTATAATTCAAGTTAATTGAAATTATGTATAAAATTATTCACACCGCAGATTGGCATTTGGGTCAATCATTTAAAAATAAATCAAGAATTGAAGAACATTCTTACTTTTTAGATTGGCTTATATTAACTTCAAAAACACAAAATATTAATGCAATCATTGTTGCAGGAGATATTTTTGATGTTGCAAATCCTAGTTTAGAAGCCATGGATTTGTACCATAATTTTTTAGAAAAAGCAGTTCAATTACAAATTGAAGTAATAATTATTGGAGGAAATCATGATTCGGCTGCAAGGCTCAATACAACTGGAACACTTTTAAAACTTTTAAATTTACATATCGTTGGCGGTGAAGCAAATGCTTTAGGTCAGATTATTCCTTTGAAAAATAAAATTACAAACGAAATAGAAACTGTTGTGGTTGCAATTCCTTATTTACGAGATGGAGATGTTCGTAAGATTAATGAAAATGAAAGTATTAAATCTGCAAAAATTGAATTTGAATTAAGTATAAAAACACATTATGATAAATTATTGAAAGAAGCTCAAAATAATTATCCTTCAATTCCAATCATTGGTACAGCACATTTATATGTAAATGGAAGTACAATTTCAGACAAAAATAATGAAAATATGCATAAAATTGGCACGCTAGGACAAATAAATACTTCGGCATTTTCTAACGGATTTTCTTATATGGCTTTAGGGCATATTCATAAACCTCAAATACTAAAACACCCTGATAATGTGATAGTTAAGTATGCAGGTTCGCCTATTCCTTTGAGTTTTAGTGAGCGAGTTGATGAAAAAGAAATTACTATTTTGGAAATAATAAATGGTAAGATA
>REAG01000260.1 GCA_004294265.1 Cytophagales bacterium
TCGGTTTCACATAAAGTCCTTGCAAAAATAGCAAATTGCTCTGTGGCTGTACGTACGTTAGCATGAGAAATTATTTCCGTTTCTAGAAAATGGGGAATGACCGCTAACGGTTTGGGGCTTTGCGTAGAAGCGGATTTCGGAGCTCAAAACTGTCAACGTAGCACAAAAGTTGATGCGAGGTAGAATGTTCAATTAACCACTGAACCCGCTTTTTTGCAAAACCGCTGTTATGCCCTAGTGCCTTTTTTCGTCTGTTCATTTCGTTACTGTTTGTCGTTTCGTGGTGCGTTGGCTTGGTAGCTCTTTTGCATTTTTTAGAGTTGGTTTGTGAGTTGGCAAAAAAATGCAAATGTGCTACCAAAAGCGTTGGCTATATTTCTAAACTTTTTTCTAGTAATAACCTTGAATCATTAATTAATTTTTTTCTTTTGTCTTTCAATTCAAATGCCTTTTCAGTTAATTCAATTATTTTTTTTTGATTTTTAATAATTGGAATTTTAAAATCGCCAATTCTATCTTCTCTCAAATGAGGAATAGTTGAAGCTACAACAGTTCTTTGTTTTGCTTGATAAAGTCCAATTTCTCTTAAAGACAAAGCAATGAATAAATAAAAAGGACTAATTTTGTCTTTTTTTGGAATGATTCTTAAAACGCCACTTCCTAAAATACACTTATCAAACTCCGTTGTCATTGCAGAAATACCAATTTTACCGTCTTTTGTAAATAAAATTTCATTTGAGCCTATTTCTTGATTTATGTCTTTATAAATTGAGTTTTCAACGTAAAAGTCTGGGTAAATATCAAAATCATAATTTACTAAATCCGAAGTTCTAATAAAAGGCACATCACTTTCTTTTCTTTCTAAATAACCTTTATAATTTACAGAACCCACTTCATCACCATTTTTAAAATCCGCTAAATCTCCAAGTAATTCACATTTATTGTTTTTTTCAATTTCTGTTATTGTGGTAGTATATAATGGATTAAAAAAGGCTGGTGTAATCATATCGCTTATTTCAAGATTTTTGCTTGAAATAGCATAAAACATATCTTTTGAAATATTTTTTTTGTCAATATTCAAAGATTGCAAAAATAATACTTGAGCTTGTTTAATAAGATTTAACGCTTCAACTTGATAATTTTCTGCATTTATAATATTTTCAGTTATTGTTTTCTCAGTTTTTTTATCTTTTACAAATATTTTTATGGATTTTATTTTTGGATAGGAAAGCATTGGGTAAATATTTCCTGTAAATAAATTTTCTACTTGAAATTTTGTTAGTTTTGAATTAAGAAAACAAGATAAATATTGTGCTGTCGTAAACTCTTTTTTCACTCTAATCAAAACTACGTTTTGATTAATGTTTGCGTTTTCTACGTTTTTGTTTACTAATGCTGAAATTCCAACGTTTCCAATAGTTGTAAATAAAACATCGTCTTTAATTAGTTTTGACCTTTTTAATGAGTTGTTTTTTTCGTGTGTGATAAAAAAATTATCAAATTCATTAATGTTATATCTTTTAACAGAAGAATTTTTAATAAATAATGCTCCTTCTTCAACAAACTTTTGACCTGTGTGTTCGCCATCAGTTAGTTTATCTAAAACATCTTTGCCACCTAAACTGAATGAAAAAATATCTTTTTGTTGAGAGTATCTTTTTATCTTCTGTTTGAATAAATAATAATTTGGAAACAAATTTGATTCTAAATCATTGTTTTCAATTGCAAATGCTTTTATCATAAAATGAATTTTTTAGGGGATTTAATAAATTCAAAATATTTTTCACTCACAAGTGATACATCATCTTCTGCCGTAGAATTTCCCCTTCTGTCGTGTCCACAAGTTTCGCAAATTGCCATAAAAATAAAGTGTTCCTCAATTTTTGAATTTTCTTTTATTTTTTCTGCAATTAAAATTGTCGTTTTCGTTGAAGTATTAGGTTGAAAAGTTTCAGAAGGAACGTCAATGATAGCTAAAATTTTTGTGTGCTTTTTTAGATATTCTCTAATATAACCTAACTTATCATTACCATAAACTCCGTCTGGTAATACAATGCCCAACTTGCCGCCAACTTTTAATAATTGTAAGCATCTTTCAATAAATAAAATTTGTGGTTCAACTCCTGCTTTTGCACCTTTATTATTTAATTCTGTTTGTTGTTCCCATTTTTTTTCTTTCTTGTCAAATTTCCATTTATGACCAAAAGTAAATTGCTTTAATGTTTTTTCTTCTTTTACAGGAATTTTTGAGCCAAAAGGAGGATTTGATAATACAACATCAAATTTGCCTAAATCTACTTTATCTTGACATTTATTGCTCCATTCTTTTGGGTGTTCTAAACTGCTTTCACAAAATATTCCACCTCGTCCATCACCAATAATAGCCATATATGCTTTGGTAACTTTGGCTACGAAAGAATCCTTATCAATTCCTCTAAAATATGTTGTTGCTACATATTGCTTTTCTTCTTCTAATCTTTTTTCAGACCAACCTAATTTTTTGCCTTTCGTCTCAACTTTGTTCCAAACGTGTCTTAAAGATTCAATTAAAAATCCTCCTGTTCCACAAGCTGGGTCAATAATCATAGTCTTTTCGTCAGGGTCAATAATATCCACCATCATTTTTATAACATTTCTTGGTGTGAAAAATTGACCATCTTGGTCTTTCAACGCTTTTGATACAAATACTTCAAAAGCATCTCCAATTACATCTCTTTCTGATTCTGTTATGCACAATTCTTGAATTTGACCAACAGCAAAAACTATTGAATCTGCATCTAAAGTAATTGCGTCTTCTTCTTCAAAAACATCATTAAATCTATTCTTTACTTGAACAAATATGTCTTTTATTCTTTTAGCAACAATTTCTTTGTCTTCATAAACACCTGCTCTAAATGTTACATCTTCTTTTTTACCTGTATATTGCTCATCATAAATTTTACAAAAAAGCAAATTGATAATTTGTTTAGCTCTATTTCTTGTAGAAGTATCATCTTTTTTCATATTACCATATAGGTAATTATTGATTACTCTAAAATGGCTTTTTAAATCTTTTGCAGGTTTTAAATCTCCTCTTTTATATTTTCCAATATCTTCAATTCGTTGTCCTTTTTTTGGTATATTGGGTATTGATATATAAATAATATCACCGTCTTTTTTTACTTTTTGTAGATTAATTTGCTCGTCTCCATTGTACCATACGCCCCACTGAATACTACTGCACATATCCATATACAGTTTTAATTGTTCAATACCGTCCTTTCTAGTTTTTTTCTTACATTCTACAATTCCTATTAAATCACTTTCGGCTCTACTTTTCCCTTTAAAAACGGCAATGTCAACTGGATATTCTTTTTTGGCTTCATCAGAAGGTGATTTTCTTACAAAGTACTGTGGTCTTGTTTGTAAATTTTCTTTCAAAAATTCATACTCTTCAACAAGTCTTTTTGAAAAAACTTGCGTTGCTTCTATTTCTTCTGGTGTTGCTTTTATCTCTTGTCCTGAAACAAAATCTAAAATATATCCGTCTTTAAGTTCTTTATCTACTGCCATTTTTTAATATTAATTATTAAGTCAGCAAATTTAGTTTTTTTAAATTGATTATATGCTACAATGTCGGCAAATATGAATTAATTGTTTTGGGTGGTGGGTGGGCTTAGGTGCGTTGGGGTAAATTAAATGTGGTGCAAAAGCGTTGGCTTTGTGTGTTGGCTTGCACCTCTTTTAATTTTACAAAGCGTTGGCTTTTCTTTCGTTTTTTGACGGTCTGTCAATGTTCTTAGGGTGTCTCGTGGCATTGGGCATAACGAACAGGGCTTTGTGCAGGTTGGATAATAGCGTTCCGTCTGCCCATAACCAAAGTTGATAATTGCAATATTGCTGATGTTTTATTCATTAGCCAAATTTATAACGTCTTGCTGGAACTGAAGCTAAATAGTAGTACAAATGTTGAGGCTTATTCCGTCTGCCCAACTTGCACAAAACCCCTTGTTGCCTGCTGCTGCTCTCCTTATTTTAAGTAATAATTTATTTTTTTTACCTCTGCAAGTGATATTGAAGAACTTTTTAAAGAATCTGGATAATATACAAAAATATAGTTGTTTGATTTACCAATCTTATTGCATTTAAAAATTGTATTGTCATTATATTCAATACTTATAATCTTTGGGGAATTAACAATTTTGTGTGCATTATAAAAGGCATAAACAATAGTGAAAATAATGAATGGGAAAATGAACATATTGAACACAAGTATGCAATTCCCAAATCTTTTATTAAAATAATTTCCAAAATATTGTCTAAAATACTCAGAAATTGATTGAAATACATTAAAGAAAGTAATAGAAAAAATATATATTAAAAATAAGTTTATTTTAATGATACTTAAAATAATCAAAATTGTTAGAACCGATGAAATTGCCAACTGAATGAATATAGCATTTGAAATTTTTGATTCTAGTTTTATTTGTTTTTCGTCAATTAAATCGCTTTTTTCTTCATCCGAAATATTTTTTGATGCAATACTTTTAAATGTCAAAAAAGTAGTCAGAAATAAGTGCAAAAGATAAACAATAAAAAATTGTAAAATTACTTGCAGACTGTCAATAAATGAAGTCAAAACTTCAGTAAAACTTAAGTAACTAAAGATATCTATACCAAATCTTTGATAGAATATAACTAGATACACAATTCCATTAAAAAGTAAGAAACTACCAAAAAGAGTTGTTAATTTTATTGATTTTTCAATCATTTTATTTGGAGTTTGACATTGTTAAATGCAGTTGCAGGCAACGGTTTGCGGCTTGGCGTAGTGGGGCTTTTCAGCACTAAAGTTCATACGAAGCACACAGTTCAAATTTAGCAAAAATGTTCATACGAAGAATGTCCGCCCCCATTACGCCAAACCGCTGTTAGTGGCTGGTGTTCTTCGGTCTTATCGGTATCCAAATTTCTTCTTCTGATGTCGGGTCATTGTTTTTGTATTTGTCGCCCAATACTTCAAAATGCGGTCTGTCGTCCAAAACGTAGTCCGAACTTGGCAACCACGTTCCCAAAATGTATTGAAAAATTGAATTGTCTGTGCTTAAACCTTTATAGTCAAAAACCGCATAAAGTCCGCTTGGCAAAACAAAAGTTTCCATTTCGTTTGGCACGTTGTCAAAGTCTGCAACTTCAACTGTCGCCCACCTTTCAAATTCATTTGTCGGTTTGAAGTCCGCAAAATGTGCTGGTTTGTAAACAACCATTGAAATTAAATCACTCGTCAAATTGTTTGTGATTTCTTTTCGTGTTGGTGTAAAACTTCGCCATAGTTCGCCAATTTTGTAATTAGCAAAACTCATTGTTAGTCGCTTTCCGACTAATTTCTTTTCGTTTAATGTTTCAATTCTTGGTGTCATTTTTCTATATCAATATCATATTTGTCTAAAAGTCCTGAAACGCCCAAAATAGAAAATTTTGCTTTCTTAATTCGGTTAATTTCCGGGTCAATGGAATAATTGTAAGAAGTCCGAAAGTCCGCTTTTTCGAGTGTCGTGTGGTCAAAAATGGCTTGTGTCAAATTGCAGTTGTCAAACACCACACTTGTGAGGTCGGCTTCTGCAAAGTCTGTTTCTTGTAATTGCGAATTTTTGAAAATCGTCTTTTTGATTTTCGTTTTGTAAAACGAAGAATGATTGAGTTGGCAACCGTCAAACGAAAAAGAAAGTCCAAACTCGTTACAAGTGTCAAACCGAAGTCCCAACATTTTGCAGTCTTTGAATTTTACGTCCCGAAACGCTGTCTTGTTGAGTTTTGCCAAACTGAAATTACAACCGTTGAATGTGCAGTCAATAAACTTAAATTCTGAAAGGTCGGTGTCGGCAAAGTTGCAACTATTGAAAATGCAGTTTTCGTATTCGCCTTTTGTCAGCAAATCGTTTTTGTCAAATGTTTTGTCTTGTATGTATGTTTCTTGCATTTGTCTGTTCTGTCATTTGGGACGGTGTCGTGTTACACTTGCCACTAACGTATACGGCTTTGTGCAGGTGGGGAATTAGAATTCCGTCAGCCCAAATATAGCACAAAAGCCCAATAGAATTACAAATGTTGAATTACTTCCTTCAGCCCCACTTGCACAAAACCGATGTTGGTGGCTGTGTTTTTTTTGTGTCCAAACGGTCTTTTAGCAACATTTAGAACTGTCAAAATGCAAAATGAAGTTGTGTCCTAAATGTCGCTAAGTAAGAGTCAACTATATTTTAGAAATTTGCTCATTTACAGCACTTCTAAACTCAAAAGGTTTGTCAATATTTGAAAATGGGTTGTTAGTACCACCTGTTCCCTTTACGACAATTGAACCACTATTTACCATTTTACCAATTATTCCTTGTTCTACTTGAATACCTTCAACTTTGTTCAGCATTGTTTCCAAAGATTGAGTTTTAATAATACCCACTTTAATCAAAACTCGTTTGTCAGTAACGGCAAATTCAGAAGTGCTGATTCTTAAATATGTTAGTCCTAAAATTATAAGTCCAACAAATATTAGGAAGCCTCCAAAAGTTCCACTACCACTCATGAAAATTAGTCCAAGTCCAAGAACTAAAAGTCCTTTAATGTACTCTGTCCAGTTAAGTTTTGTTTGATAAATAATGTTTTCTCCATTCATTAGGTGTTTGTCAACGTAGCCCATTTTTGTTTTTTATTAAGTTGTTATTGCTTACTCTGGTCGGTTTTCAGCGTACCCCGTTTGTCTTGTAAATTTAGTGGTGTCGTTTTTTTAACATAGCCACCAACGTTTTGCGGGTTTAAGAAGTTGGCGATTTCGGAGCATAAAACTGTCAACCTGCACGAAAGTTTGTTTGAAAAACTGAACTTGATTTAACCACTGAACCGCCAATTTCTTAAACCCGCTGTTATGGGCAGGTTTACCTCATCACTATTAGGACTATTGAATTATCTCAACTTTAGTCACAATAAAAAAAACACTTAATTCAATCCCCATATAGTTTTGCGTGAATGTTGTCCCTGTTAACTTCAATTTATTGCCTTTCTTTAAGTCAAGAACTTCACTAGCTTTAGTTTTATCAATTACAAAAAAGTCGCCTGATATTTCATTAGTCAATGGTGCTGGATTGCCATTGTCACCAATATTTACGCATTGAAAGAAATACATTTTCTTAATCTTGCTTGGCTTACGATAGTTTTTTAAATATCCCTCTCCAAAATATTCAGCCGTGATAATTACTGGACATTTTTCATAGTCTTTCGCAAACGCTGAACTCATTACTTTTTTATAACTCTCCTCTTTTGCTTCAGGGCATCCAGTTTGGGCAAACAAAAATGTTGTCAAGAGAGTTAGTGTGAAACTTAAAAATATTTTTTTCATTTTCTTTGAATTTAATAATTGTCCTACTCATTTGGCTTTTCGGTGTCGCCCCGTTTTTTGAGTGGTCGCTGGTTTCCACTTTTATTTTCTGTCAGTCCTAAAAGTCAAGAACTGTCAAACCTCAAAGAAGGTGGTTCTCTGGTCTGTTCGTTTCCGCTGTATCGTTTCTTAAACTTGCCCATAACGTTTGGGGGCTTTGCGAAGTTGGGGAATTAGAAGTACAAATGTTCAATCTAGTACAAATGTTCATTAGAATTCCAATGCTCATATTTAGCACTTCTGCCCCAATTTTGCAAAACCCTTGTTAGCTGTAGTCCCTTTTTCTGTCTGTTCATTTCTTTTTTTTGTTGTCGTGTCGTTGTGTGTTGGCTTGGTAGCTCTTTTGCATTTTTTAGCGTTGATTTGTGCGTTGGCAAAAAATGCAAATGTGCTACCAAAAGCGTTGGCTTATGTGTCTTTAAATAATTGTCCTTCTGTCAATAAATTAATGTCAATTGGTTTAATGTTTGTCAAATCAGATTTGAATTTAACTTCTGAAACTCTTAAGGGAATATTAATTCTTTCAACTTTTGAAATGTCTTGATGTATATAAAATCTCAATGAGTTTCTAGCTAAATTATAGTCATACTTAATTTTTGTTGTCTGCTCAAAAGTGTTACCAAGTGTCTTTGATACTATTCTATAAACTTTTTCAATTAATTCATTTTCTGTAATTCGTGTTTCAATTTTTTCTAAAATATCTAATACGTTTAATCCGTTTGAAACTTGTTTAGTAAATATTGATGCAATAATTACTTGGCTGTCATTGGCTGGATTTAATTGTTCTGCTGTAAATATGTGTACTCTTTCTAAATTACTACTACTTTTAACTTCTATTTTTTCATTGTCAGCATTGAAGTCAAATTTTTCTTCTGGTATATTGTGCCAATAATTAATTAATGTTTCAGGATTTTTACTTTGTTCTATCAGAATTAGTTCAGCCCAAAGACCTTGAATTGTTTTAGTAGGTGTTTCTGTTAATGACCTAAAAATTTCGATAAAAGTTTTAAAAGTTTCAAACACTTCCTTTTGGCTAGGTTTTTTTGAAAGTGAGTTTAAAAGAGATGTTGCAATTCCAAGAAAATAATTTTGTAAAATTCTTTCATCACTTTTAAAAATTATTACTGAATAATTATCAATTTTTGAATTTCCATTTTCCGAAACTTTGCATTCAAGATTGTGAGTTAATTCAATATATTTTAGTTTAATGTTTTTTTGCGATAAATGGGTTTGGTCAAATTTAGATGAAATTAATATTACAGGAAAACCAAAATAGTTTACACCAATTTTAGCAAATGGAAATTCGTTCAATGCTTTTGCATTGA
>REAG01000318.1 GCA_004294265.1 Cytophagales bacterium
CATATTTTTGTTGCAAACTGATGTCTGTTAGATTATTCAAAGCAGAAAACACTGAAATTTTACCATATTTTGAAATGCCCGTAAAAAAACATTTTTCGATGTGAATATCATTGGGTTTTAGTCTGCTAAAAAAACCTCTTAAAATTTTTTTATTTTCTTCAAATATTGCGGGATTATCTAAAAAATCATTCAAACCTTTGTCATATTCATCAACAATAATGACAATTTTTTGATTTTTTTTTGCAAAATGATTGATTATCATTTGTAAATCTGCACTTGCACCATTTTTTGTAGGAATAAGATTGAAAGATTCACAAATTTCAATAAAATTAGTATCTAATTCGTGATCTAATGGTAATTTTTTCAAGTCCATTTTACTAAAATCAATATGAATGACGGGAAAATTCATTTTGTTCCAATCGATTTTATCTTCGATATAAAGTCCTTTGAATAATTCTTTTCTTCCTTGGTATAAATATTTTAAAGTGCTACAAATCAATGATTTACCAAATCGGCGAGGTCTTGCGAAGAATAAAAAAACGCCGTCTTCCATCAAATCAATAATGTATTTCGTCTTATCTACATACAAATAATTTTCTTCTCTAATTCTACTAAAATCTTGTATGCCCGCAGGTAATTTTTGCATTTTTTTTGCTATTATTTTAATTGTTCAAAAAACCAATTTTCTATGTTTCTTTTTTCAGAGGAGAAATTAATTCCAAAGGCAAAAATTTCTTTTTCTAAGGCAAAATATTTGTTAGCATATTGATTATTTTTGATTTGTTCTAATGCAAAACTATCTTTTTTTGTATCTACTTTGAACTCAAAAATATAGATATACAATTCAGTTTCGACGATTGTATCTATTCTACCAATATTATTTTGGACTTGTGATTCACACCTAAAACCAATCATATTAAAAGTGAGATGAAAAATAGTATGAAAGTAAGCCTCTTTTCTTTCAAATATTTCATAAGGTACACAACCATAAACTGATTTTTTTAGTATTTCAAATATTTTTTCAAAATCTTTGTTTCTCATTGCTTTTCTCAATGGCATTGCAATATTTGTACTAATTCTATCAACGCTTTTTTGTGTATATTGCACCATTAAATGCCTGCTAAATGCTTGTTTTACTTCTATATTTGGAAAGCCTAATTCGAATTCTATTTCTCCATATTCTAATATTTTACTTTTTAAAGTGAGATAACCTGTTTGGAATAACAAAGAAACAACGTTTTGATGTGTGTTATCTGCCAAATCTAACATTGCATATTCCATTTTTGTACCTTCTAATTCATCAACTAAAATATTTTGTTCTTTCAATAATTCGATTAACATTTCAGATGTTCCTGTATCAAACCAAAAGTTTTTGAAATTTTCTAATATAAAAAATTGCAACAAAGAATAAACATTATAAACAGAAGTTTGCGCATCAAAAGAGAAACCATTGTAAAAAGATTTCATTTTTTCTATTAGGTTATCTTCTGTCATTTCTAATTTTTTTGCAACATTTTGAATATACAAAGAAAAATTATCTACTAATTCTTTACTTGTAATGCCACACATTGTTACATATTTTTGTTGCAAACTGATGTCTGTTAGATTATTCAAAGCAGAAAACACTGAAATTTTACCATATTTTGAAATGCCCGTAAAAAAACATTTTTCGA
>REAG01000319.1 GCA_004294265.1 Cytophagales bacterium
TAAATGGTGGTCATATTGCACCAATGGAAAATTTCAATCTTGTGTATAACTTTTTAGAGACACACTTTGAAAATTAGTAAACCATGAATTTTTCCAATTAAAATAGACGGAGTGTATTCAATAGGGTGGTACAAGCGTACCAAACCCACAACATAACTGACAATGAAAGAAATTATTGAACTTTCGGAAAAGACATTAATCCTCGGTAGAAACGAATTTCTGAAAATGAAAGGGAGTATCGACACAAATATCTATTATGTGGAAAGTGGAAGTCTGAGAGTTTTTTTTTTAGATGATTATGAAGAACAGACAATTCGATTTGGATACAAAGAAAATTTAATTGTTTCGTTAGACTCATTCTTGACGGGCAAACCATCTGATATATATATACAAGCAATTAAAAAAACTGTTATTAAAGTCGTTTTTAAACAACGATTTGAAAAGTTTTTACAAATTAAAACTAACAGAAATTTGTGGACAACAATTTTAGAAAATTTGGCACTACAACAAATGGAACGTGAAATTGATATTCTGACAAATTCACCAAAAGAAAGATACGAAAGGGTGTTAAAAAGAAGCCCGCAACTTTTTCAAGAAATACCCAATAGACATATTGCCAATTATTTAAGAATGAGTGCTGAAACGTTGTCTCGGCTCAAAAAGTCTTGACTTCAATCAAACTTTAATTAAAAAAAGTATCACAATTTTGTGCTATCAAATTTTAAAATTTAAAAAAATGAATGCACAAAAAAATGTAAAAATCAGTAGTCAAGTCTTTATCGGATTTTCAGCTTTTAGTTTGGGCTATGTTGCCATACTATCTCTTTACAGTCCACAATCTACAATGGATATGGTAGCTATGACTTTACCCAATAACGATGCAATAAGTTCTATTAGAGGTATCTATGGCGGTGTCGGAATTGTAATAACAATTCAGTTAATATATCTTTTACTTAAAGATTATCATAAAGGATTGCTATTTCTTTCATTGTTTTGGGGTGCTTACGCACTGTCAAGATTAATAACAATTATATCAGATGGTCCCTTAGGACAATTTGGCACACAATGGATTATTATTGAGACAGCCTTTTGTCTAATTGGGGTAATTCTTTATTTATTTGAAAAAAAATTCAGTAAAATATGAAAACAATTTTCGACAAAAATATAAGAGACAAATTAATAAACAGAGTCAACTCTCTCAACGAAAATAGTAAGGCACAATGGGGGAAAATGAACGTTTACCAAATGGTTAAACACTGTATTTTGTGTGAAGAAATGTATCTCGGAAAAACGCCTTACAAGCGTACATTTTTAGGTTTTTTATTGGGTAAACTTGCTTTGCAACAATTAATGAAGGATGATAAACCCAAAAAACGTAATTCCCCGACCAAAGATGAATTCAAAATTATAGAGAGTAATGGCAATCTTTTGGAAGACAAAATGAAGTGGATTTCGTTGATTGGAGAATATGAAAACTACTCAAATCAAACTTTCGTGCATTGGTTTTTTGGCAAAATGACCAAAGAACAAGTGGGTATTTCTGTTTATAAACACATTGACCATCATTTGAGGCAGTTTGATTGTTAGCAAGAAAGACAATTTCGTTTTTTTTGACACAAGAAATGCCCATAAAATTTCATTAATGATTTAGAAATATTTTATGACAATTAGGA
>REAG01000320.1 GCA_004294265.1 Cytophagales bacterium
GAGCAATGGGTTTCGCCCCAGACGTTTTTTCGGATCAGGTGCTATGCTTGAATTAAAAGTTCCCAGAAGTAGGAGCGGCACCTTTTATCCGATGCTTTTATCATGCCAAATATATGGCATGATATTCAAAAATTTATTTTATAATAAATTACTTTTGGTTTTTAGAAGTTACCTGTGTTGAACTTAATAAATATTTACAATTAAATTTTCATAAAACCAGTTCTTTATTTCCCTAATAAGTAAAAGTTATAATAGAATTTGTAATTATTTATTAGACATTTTTTAAATAGTAATTAGCAATAAGTATAAAAATAAAATTAAAATTAATAAGATATTACTTTATTTTTTTGGTTGCTTCTGTAAGTTTTGGTAAAATATCAAAGGCATCACCAATAATACCATAATCAGCAGCTTTAAAAAATGGAGCTTCTGGATCAGTATTTATAGCAACCAAAACTTTTGAAGAATTAACGCCAGCCAAGTGCTGAATTGCTCCCGAAATACCTACTGCAAAATAAATATTGGGTGCAACTTTTACACCAGTTTGACCCACGTGTTCGTGGTGAGGACGCCAATCCATGTCAGAAACTGGCTTTGAACAACCAGTAGCTGCTCCCAATGCTTTTGCTAAATTTTCAATTAAATGCCAGTTTTCTGGACCTTTCAAACCTCTGCCACCCGACACCACAATTTCGGCATCTGTCAATAAAATATCGCCAGTAGCTTTTGATGTTTCTTTAATTTTAATTGTATTTGAACTTACAAAACCAGAATAGTTTTCTATGCTAGCTTTTTGAGAAGTGGGTGTTAATTTAATGGCATTTTTTCGCAAGGATATTACTTTTTTGGGAGAATTTAAACTCACTTTCGCAAACGCTTTGCCAGTATAAATACTTCTTTTGACTATAAAATCAGTACCGACTTCAGGCATTTCAGAGACATTATTAATAATAGCAGCATTCATTTTTATGGAGACTTTAGCTGCAATAGCATCTGCCATCAACGATTTTGGAAAAATTAAGGTTGAAATTTTGTATTTATTAGCAATTTCAACCACTATTTCAGCTAAATTATGGTTAATGGTAGTTTCAGTATTCACAAATATTACTTTAGAAACTCCGTAATTACCAATAACTTCAAGTTTTGAAGTATCAGCTTTTCCAAAAGCAATTCCCATTACTTCTATACCCATTTTTAAGGCTAGAGCTGAACTCATTTGAGCCACTTCATAAGACGTTTTTTTTACTTCTCCATCTGCAATTTCTATATAAGCAAGTATCATTTTTGTATTTTTAAAGGTTTTAATCTTAAATTATTTAATTTTATTAATATATAAAAGTAATATTTATAATTACTAAAGCACTTTAGCTTCGTTTTTTAATAATTCAAAAAGCAATTCAGGTGTTTTTGCATCAATCATTTTGCAACCCGATTTTGCTTGAGGTAAATCAAAACTTAAAGTTTTAGAAATATTTGTGGCTTCAACGGCTGGTAAAACTAAATAAGGTTTTGTTTTTGCAGACATAATACCTCTCATATTAGGAATTTTCCATTCCGCAATAGGTTCTTGACAACCTGCAATAAAAGGTAAATTCAATTCAATAATTTCTTTTCCGCCTTCAATTTCTTTGGTAACCAAAGCTAAATTTCCAGAAATATCCAATTT
>REAG01000321.1 GCA_004294265.1 Cytophagales bacterium
TTCAAAAACTTTTTAATTCAATTATTGCTTTCAGAGAAGCAGGCAGAACAAGATTAGTAAAAAGCTATTTTGAACTCAAACAAAGTAATGTTTCTATGATTGTTGATCAAGCAAAAGATAGATATTTGAAACTTATTAAAGAAAAACCATTGCTTGTTCAGAACATAACTTTAAAACAAATTGCAACTTATTTAGGAATTACAGACACTTCTTTAAGTAGAATTAGAAAAGAAATTATTCAAAAATAATTTTTTTTTATTTCTTGTCAAATGGCAAGTTTTTTCGTTTTAAAGTGATTTACCTTTGTATCACATTTAAAATTAAGAACATGAAATCAATATTTGACGAGAATGTAGTAATAGAATTTACAAATAGAATTAAATTACTATTATCATGATAAATTATATATATACAATACTCACTATTTTAACAGTTTTGGGCTTTTATTTAGCTACTGGAAATGAAAAAAAAATACTTATTTTCTTTTCATTTTGGATTATCATTGTTGGAATTTTATCAGTTTTAGATTTTTTCAAAAATACGGAAACCATTCCTCCAAGGTTATTTTTATTTATAATTCCAGTATTTGCTTTTCTTACTTATATGTATTTAAGAACCGAAAGTAAAAACCTAAATTTAAAATATTTAACCGCCATTCATATCGTAAGAATTCCAGTTGAGATAGTTCTTTTTGACTTATTTTTACAGAAAAAAATCCCAATGATTATGACTTTCAAAGGTTGGAATTATGACATTTTGATGGGAATTTCGGCAGTTTTAGTTCTTTTGATGATTTTTATTTATCAAGGAAAATATAAAAATAGCATATTAAAAATTTGGAATATTATGGGTTTAGTTTTTTTGTTAATTATAGTTTTAACAGCAATTCTTTCAGCTCCAACGCCTTTTCAACAACTGGCTTTTGACCAACCTAATGTGGCTATTTTAACATTTCCTTATTCATTTTTGCCAACAATTATAGTTCCAATCGTATGTTTTTCGCATCTTTTGGCTTTGAAAAGTAATAAATGATTTGTTAATTTAAAAAAATAAAACAAACAAAAAAAGCGAAGGTTAATCTTCGCTTTTTTTATTTTTAAGTTATAATATTTTATTCTACAATTAATGTTGTAGTTTTTCCTCTAATAGATACAAAGTATAATCCTTTAGTTGAAATAGAAATTGTTCCTAAGTTATACTCAAAACTTACTGAATCTCCTAAAGTATTTAAAATTAAAATATCGCTTTTAGAAATTGAAGAAGCGGATTTAACACTTATTAATCCTTTACTTGGATTAGGATAAAGTATATTTAAAGAACTAGCTTTTTCAACAGAAGATAATGAAGTTAATTCTTCAAAACTTACCATTCTTGAATTGCTAAAATTTGAAGAAGAAGAAGAGTTTTTTGCTTTAATTCTAAAGTAAACAACTGTTGCAGCTTCTGTTCTAGCAAATTCTTTAAATCTAGGTTTATTTATATCAAAACTTGTTCCAGTTATGCTTGTTCCAGTTTGATAAATTAAACTAAAATCGCTAGAGGTTGCAACATCTACATCATAATTTGTAGCACCATTAACGGCATCCCAAGTAACAGAAGCTACACTTGAAGTAGTTGTAAATGTTACACCAGAAAGAGTTGGAGTTACAGAGCTAAGATTA
>REAG01000141.1 GCA_004294265.1 Cytophagales bacterium
ATTTATCAAAGATAAAAGAATATCCTTATTTTCTTCCGATCCAAAAAGTTTTTTAAAAACTAAATCAATTTTAGGGTTTTTCTTTTTCATCATGAATTTGAAATTTCATTGCAAATATAATGAAATACTGAAAAAAAAACTCAAATAAAACGGAATTACTCTAAATAAGGAGAGAAAATAATCTTAAAAATTCCCAATTTTACCTCTCTTAATAACAGATTTTTCATCTGAAATTTCGTAAAATAAAATCGGATTTAAGGTATAAAATTCAAAAGAAGTTTCTGCATTTATGTTTTTACTTACAAGTTCATTACCAAGTAAATCAAAAATTATAAGTTTAATATTTTTTATTTCAAAATTATAAAAAGTGATTAATTGATTTGAACTAGAAATTCTTACATTAATTTCTTCATTAGTTTTTGATTTAATAGAAGTCGTAGTTTGAAAACTAGCTTTTGGATCAAAAAAATTCATAACAATCATGGTTGAAAAATTAAATGTTATTCCAGAGCGAGTAGAAGTATAAGGACCTTTTGAAATTCCAACACCCAAAAAACCTTCTTTGCCATTTGAACCATAGTTATCTACAAAATTTTTGTAAAAATTTGCTCTTCTATGTCCCCAATTACTCCCAGCATCTTCGTAATTCCAACCATAAACAGCTGCAGGGACGGCATACCAAGGATATTGATTACTAACCATAAAAACTGCTAAATTCTCACTGTATGGGCAATAATCAATGTTTGAGGTATTATAACCTGCAACACTTGACATTCTCTGGTAAGAAGATTTTCCATCTGAGGTGTGTCCAAATAAATTGTTAGTAAGTAATAAACTAGAATAATATTGTGAAATTTCTGAAAGCGGCTGAAACAATAATTCTAATTCTTTTAAGCCTCTGTCTTTTCTTTCTTGATTTAATAAATAAAATAATTGTTCTTTTTCAGACATTAAATCCCAGTTTTGCTGTGTTGGCATAATAATTCCAGGAACACTTACAAATCCTGATACAGTTTTTAATTGTTGGTTTTCTAAATTTCTTCCATAATTAAACATATTTTGAATAACAGAAACTGAATTTGTAGTTCCCCAGCCCGTATCATCAATATTAGATTTTAAATCTAGGTAGTACTCTTGAGCATCAACATATATAAAATTTAATAAAAAAAGGATAAGAATATTTTTAATCATTTTAAATTATTTAACATTTATTACAACGAAATAAAAAAAATAATGTTTTACATTAAAAATAAAGGTTTATTCTAATCAATACTAGTTAGCCATTTTTTGAGTTCTTCAATAATTAATAAATTTATTGACTTAAGATTTTCAATTTTAGAATTTAATAAATCTAAATTGCAATTATCGTTTTGAACTTCTAATTCTATGTTTTTACAAATTTCAAAAGCATCTTTGTTGCCTAAACTTAAATAAATTGGTTTTATTTGATGGACAATAGTTTTAATTGATGAAAAATTAAGTTTGTTAATTGATAGCTCAATATTTTTCCAATTTTCATCGTTTGTTTCTAGAAAAAAAGAAATATATTTTTTTTGAGTTTCAATATCCTTTCCGAAAGTCTCGTCTAAATAATCGAAATTTATGTTTTTGTAGTTTGTCATTTAGTTTTTTTAATTCATTTTTTTTTTAAATATTTGCAAGTATTTTAAATCTAATATCAAACTTAATTGTTTAAAAAATCAAGTTTTATTTATTTCGATTAAACCAAACTATTTGAAGTTGAAACACATTTAATATATATATAAAGTTCAAAAAAATTATTTTAAAATGTCATTAACTCCTTCTGAAGACAGAAACGTCTTTTTAAAAATTATTTCCCATGCCAAAGAGTATGGATTTGTGTTTCCATCAAGTGAAATTTACGATGGTTTGGCTGCCGTTTACGATTATGGTGAATATGGAGTTGAATTAAAAAACAATATCAAACAATTATGGTGGAAAACAATGGTTCATCTCAACGAAAATATTGTTGGATTAGATGCAGCCATATTTATGCACCCGCTCACATGGAAAGCTTCAGGGCATATTGATGGCTTTAGCGACCCCATGATTGATAATAAAGATAGCAAAAAAAGATATAGAGTAGATCATCTTCTTGAAGCAAAAGCTGATGAGTTGATAGAGGCAGGCAAAAATACTGATGCCGAAATATTGCTTCAAACCATGAACCAATTGTTGGCTAAAGAAGATTTTGTAACTTTAAAAACTTTACTTGAAACTGAAAAAATAGTTTGTCAAGTATCTAAAACCGCTAATTGGACTGAAATAAGGCAGTTTAATTTAATGTTTTCGACCGAGGTTGGTGCAGTAGCAGAAGAAGCAAATAAAATATATTTAAGACCCGAAACCGCTCAAGGCATTTTTGTTAATTTTTTGAATGTGCAAAAATCAGGAAGAATGAAAATTCCTTTTGGAATTGCTCAAATTGGAAAAGCTTTTAGAAATGAAATCGTGGCTCGCCAGTTTATTTTCCGAATGCGTGAGTTTGAACAAATGGAAATGCAATTTTTTGTAAGACCTGGAACCGAGATGGAATGGTATAACAAATGGAAAGAAACTCGTATAAAATGGCACAAAGCTCTTGGTTTTCCAAGTAATAAATTAAAATTTCATGATCACGAAAAACTAGCTCATTATGCTAACGCAGCCGTTGATATTGAATATGAATTTCCTTTTGGATTTAAAGAAATTGAAGGAATACACTCAAGAACAGACTTTGATTTGAAAAATCATCAAGCACTTTCGGGCAAGAAACAACAATATTTTGATCCTGAAATAAATCAAAATTATATACCTTATGTAGTTGAAACTTCAGTAGGTGCTGACAGGACTTTTTTAGCTGTAATGTGCAATTCTTACCAAGAAGAAACTACTCAACAGGTAATAAAAGCTGAAGACGGAACAGAAAAAAGTGAAACTAAAACAAGGATTTTCTTAAAACTTCATCCTTGCTTAGCTCCTATAAAAGTAGCTATTTTTCCTTTAGTAAAAAAAGATGGATTGCCCGAAAAAGCCAAAGAAATTATGGAACTGCTAAAATATGATTTTAATGTCATTTATGAAGAACGTGATTCAGTAGGAAAAAGATATACCAGACAAGATTTAATTGGTACGCCATTTTGCGTAACCGTAGATTACGAAACCCTTACTGATCAAGCAGTTACGATTCGTGACAGAGATACCACAGAACAAAAAAGAGTTCCTATTTCAAGTTTGTATTCTTTGATTTCGGATGCAGTAAGTTTTAAAAGAATATTTGAGCAATTATAATTTAAAGTTTTATTCATTTTTTGAGCCATTTAAAAGAAAATCTTTAAATGGCTTTTTTAATATCTATTTATTTTTTATTTTTCTAAACTTATTTGATTTCAAATAAGTTTTAATTAAAAGTAAAAGAAAATGATAGATAAATCCGCAATTACTCAGCAGTACATTTCATATATGCTCGAAAATGGTAAAAAACCTGTTAGTATATATGCTTTTTCCAAAATATTAGAAATTTCAGAATCTGAATTCTACAATTTTTATTCCTCTTTTGAGTCTATTGAAAAAGATATTTGGAATAATCTTTTTGTTGAAACTGTAGAAACATTAGAATCAGACCAAACTTATCAAGAGTATTCTAGCAAAGATAAATTGTTGGCATTTTATTATATGTGGGTTCAAAAATTAAGAAATAATAGAAGTTATATTGTTGCTCAAAAATGCCAGAAATCAAATTCAATTTTATTTAATAATGAAAGTTTAGAATCATTTAAAAATTCTTTTTATAAATATTTAGAGCAAATTATTCAAGAAGGTGTAGAAAAAAATGAAATCAAAGACCGAAAGTTTTTGACTGATAAATATGCACATGGATTTTGGATGCAAACGCTATTTATTTTAAACTATTGGATAAAAGATTCTTCTCTAAATTTTGAAATGACAGATGCTGCTATCGAGAAATCGGTTAATTTGAGTTTTAAACTTATTGCTGACAACGCCTTAGATAGCCTTGTAGATTTTGGAAAGTTTATTTTTCAAAAAACAAATTAATTTCTAATTTATAAAATTATTACATGAAAGATCAAGAATCAATTCCTACTTCAAAATTAGAAAGAACCGCACATTTCGTTAGTACAGGAGTAAAAATCGGTGGAAATTATGTAAAACATTATACACAAAGACTTCTTAATCAAGATGTTACAAAAGAAGATTTGCACAAAGATAATGCCGATGACATTTATGAAACACTAAGCCATCTAAAAGGATCGGCTTTAAAAGTTGCACAAATGTTGAGCATGGATAGAGGATTATTACCTAAATCTTATCAAGATAAATTTCAACTTTCACAATATTCTGCTCCGCCACTTTCGGGTCCGCTTGTAACGAATACTTTTATTAAATCTTTTGGCAAGATTCCAAGCCAAATTTTTGATAGTTTCGAGATAGTTGCTTCTAATGCAGCTTCGATTGGGCAAGTACACAAAGCCACCAAAAATGGTAAGAAATTAGCAATTAAAATTCAATATCCAGGAGTTGCAAACAGTATAACTTCAGATTTGAGAATGGTAAAACCCATTGCAGTTCGCTTGGTTGGATTATCTACAAGAGATGCTGATAAATATTTTGAAGAAGTAGAAACTAAATTGTTGGAAGAAACTGATTATCAGTTAGAATTGAGGCGTTCAATTGAACTTTCAACTGCTTGTAAACATATTGAAAATTTACATTTTCCTACTTATTATCCCGAATTTTCTTCCAATAGAATTATAACTATGGATTGGTTAGATGGGATGCATATGGTGGACTTTTTAGCAACAAATCCAAGTAAAGAAACTAGAAATAAAGTTGGACAAGCCTTGTGGGATTTTTATGATTTTCAAGTGCATACGCTCAAACAAGTGCATGCAGATCCGCATCCTGGGAATTTTTTATTTAAAGAAGACGGAACAGTAAATATTTTCGATTTTGGTTGCATAAAAGTAATTCCACAAGATTTTTATAAAGCCTACTTTACGCTTATTGATCAAAGTATTTATAAAGACGAAGCAAAAGTGAAACAAATTTATGAAGAATTAGAAATGATTCATGCGGAGGATTCACAAAAAGAGATTGACTTTTTCTTTCCTTTGTTTAAAAAAATGATTGATATGCTCACTTTGCCGTTTACTGTTAATGAATTTGATTTTGGGGATGATAGCTATTTTGGAGGTATTTATCAATTTACAGAAGATCTTTCAAATATGAAAGAAATTAAAGAATCTAAAAAAGCACGTGGTTCTAGACATTCTTTGTACATAAACCGCACTTATTATGGGCTTTATCATATTTTATTTGATTTAAAATCTGTAGTTCAAACTTCTAAAAAGTTAGAATTGGTTTAAAGAAATTTAATTTTGTATTTTAAATTTATTTTACATAAATTTAAATCCAAAATGAAACTACTTTTTTAAAATAAGATTTCAAAATTAAAATCAAAAATGAAAACACCTGAAATTCCGCACAATGAAATTGAAAGACAAATAAAACTAGAAAGTTATGAAATTTTAGACACTGAAGACGAAATTGATTATGATGCAATAACTCAAATTGCAGCTAGAATTTTAAATGTTCCATATTGTGTAATAAGTATGGTTGATAAAGACCGCCAATGGTTCAAATCAAAGTATGGAATTGAAGCAACTGAAACGCCACGTGATATATCTTTTTGTGGACATACT
Source organism: Cytophagales bacterium (assembly GCA_004294265.1). Taxonomy (GTDB): domain Bacteria; phylum Bacteroidota; class Bacteroidia; order Cytophagales; family UBA9547; genus REAG01. The sequence continues at coordinate 5,724 of REAG01000141.1, forward strand.
ATAAATGAAAACGATGTTTTTGTGGTTGAAAATGCTCTTGAGGATGTAAGATTTTTTGATAATCCATTAGTAACTGGAGAGTTATCAATTCGTTTTTATGCAGGTGCTCAGCTCAAAACTCCTGATGGATTTAATTTAGGAACAATTTGTGCCATTGATAATAAAGAAAGAACAATATCGGAAGAAGATAAAAAATTATTGAAAGTTTTTGCAAATAACATTATTACACTTTTTGAATTAAAAAAGCAAAATAAAATACTTCAAGAATCTTTAAATGATATAAAAACGAGAAATGATGTTTTATCATCTCAACTTACTGATAAGGAAAATGCTTTTATAAAAATTTCTGATAACCAATATGAAATTATTTCAAAAGAATTGACTCAAATTACAACTGAAAATATAAGTATCATTAAAAAAGTAAATTTTATTAAAAATGCTGTTGCAAATACATTTTTAGAAAAAAATAATAAATTAATTTTTATGGCTGATAGTGATGAAACTATAAAAATAAACGAAGTTGAAGTTGATTTAATTTTTAAATATTTATTTCTTACTATTAATGATTTGTATATGAATGATATTTTTATAGTTAAACCCCTAAAAAAAGGTTTAAAATATTATTTACTTATTAAAAATACATTTTGGATACTATGGAAAAGTAAAAATACCTATTCGGACATTCAGCTTAAAGAACAATTAGAAAAAAATGAAAATTATGTAAAATTATTACAAATTTCCAAAAATTCAATAATTAAAATTGATTTTATTTATAATTCATCAGAAGCATTAGAAGTATCTTTGTGTTTAAATTAAATATTTCTTTATTTTAAAATTTTAAAACCAATGATTATTTTTTTGTTATTATTTTTTTGCTCAGAAAAATGAATAACCAATTTTTTTATTATTATTTCGCTTTAAGATTCTTTGTTGATAAGGCTAAATTCTAATAACAATGCCTATAATTTCATAAAACTCAAAGATAATTTCTTATGAATAAACAGCTTTAATTTCTAATCACTGGTTCGAGAGAAAGTGAAAAATCAACTCTTCTATTTTTTGCTTTTCCTTCTTCGCTATCGTTGTTTGCAACGGGTTTGCTGCTTCCATAACCAAAATAGCTAATTCTTTTTTCAGCAATTCCTTTCTTTATCAGATAATCTTTAATGGCTTTTGCTCTATTGAACGACAAAATGATATTATCTGATTTATTCCCAATATTATCTGTATGCCCATTTAAGTCGATAAAATAAGTTGGTTTTTGTTTAAGAATTTTTACAACCAAATCTAACTCAGGAAATGAAATAGGTTTAATGACATATTTACCAAAATCAAATCGTATGTTTTTCAGAATAATTTTATCTTTGATAGACACTGATTTTTCATCGAAATATTTTAAATTTTTAACAGTTTGATCTTGTTTAAAAAAATTTTGAGCAAAAGTAGGAAGTCCTAAAGAAGCAACTTTGCCAGCTAAATCAACGGAATTTAGTTTAAAATCACAATTTGAACCAAGCTCATTTGGTTTGTTGATTGCTCCTAAAAAACTTTTACCATAAACTGGAAAATATATTTTTCCATCAGTAGCAATCTGCAATGCACCAATCCATTCTTTATTTTCAGATTTTCCTATCATTGTTATTGACTTTTTGATGGCAGCTTCAGAACCTGCTTGTAAGTTAATTTGATAAATTTCTCCAGTACCTGCAGCCGAACAATACAAAACAGAACCATCGGGAGAAAATTCAACGCCATAGAGATATAACTTTGGTGGAAAATTTAATAATACAGGATTACTTATTTTGCCCGTAGCATTATCAAAATCCAATATTTCTAATTTACACGAATCTTCGATAGCAACTGCCAAATTAGTTCCATCAGGATTCGCTTTCATATACCCTTGTGTATTAGTTCCATTCCCATCGTGCAAATATCCCGTTTCGCTGACTACTGGAATAGGGTTAATTCCATCAGGTTTTACCAAATAAGCAATGAATTTTCTGGATTTCCATTCATGAGCAATTACCCACATATCTCTATTGTTTCTGTGCAAAACTGCCGTAAGTTTTTCTGTAACAGGTGTTTTAAGCTGAATATTCTTTTTTGTTGTATCAATTTCTCCTAATCCATTATTTTTATTTAAGTCAATTAGCGTATAACAAAGTCCATTTGCCTTTGCGGTTTCATCTACTGTAAATAAATAAAATTCATTATTTGAATTTGGTTTACGAATGACTACACCAGATTGTGTTGCAGAAGAACTGCCAAAAAGTTTAGTCCCACCTTTCATCACTTGATGATTTTTGTCCCAAACATTTACTCCTTCTGTATAAAATAGTATTTTGCCATGATTATCACTAATTGTTACACATCCTTCTTCTGTAGATAAAAGACCATCCGTGATAGCCATTGGTTTTCCTGACGAAAATGTAACTCCACAGTTTCTTCCAAAATACCAATTATTTGCTTCCTTTTGTGCGAATAATAGGTTTACACAAAACACACAAAAAGTAAAATATTGAAGTGATCGTTTCATAGATATAGTTGATATGGATGTTATATATTTCAAAATTAGGAAAAAATATGAATTTTATAAATTTATGTATAAAAATATTCATAAAATATTACACATAATTTCACTTAAAATAAGGAATAAAGTACCCAAAAACCTCAATCCAAAGAAATCCTCGTTGGTTTCTAAGGCATTGGAGTAAAATCTTAATTAAGTTTATTAATAAATACGTTTAAATGCGTAGCCCAGTAAAGTCTTTAAACATGATTTTTTTTTTAAAAACTCATGTTTTGATTAAAATATTTTACTTTTTTTTTAATACAATGATTGTAAATCAAATAAAAGTATTATTTTTGCATCAAATTTAAGGAAAAGAGGGGTCGTGAATCCCTTTTTTTATTGTAACAAATAGTGAAAAAAGAAGCTCAAGAGATTATAGATTTAGTTGTTGATGGCAAAGATTTTTTTGTTGTTGATACTCATATTTCTCAAATTAGAGGCTCTTGGATGATAAAAGCTAGCATAGATTCAGATTTTGGCATTGGAATTGATGAGTGTGGGCTGTTATCAAGACAAATCAATAAAAAATTAGAAGAAAAATTTCCTGATTCCATTTATGAATTAGAAATTACTTCACCTGGCGTAGGGGAGGCTTTAAAATTGAACCGTCAATATTTTAAGAATATTGGCAGAATATTGAAAATAAATACAAATGATGGAAAAGAAATTGTAGGTAAATTACTAGAGTTTCATCAACCAGATAAGTTAGTATTAGAAGAGTTTGAAAAGAAAAAAGGTAAAATCATACATACAAAACAAATAGAAATTTTATTATCAACCATAAAAAAAACGGTAGTAGAAATTTCTTTTAATTAATTTAATACATGGATAGTTTTAATTTAGTAGAGTCGTTTGCACAATTTGCCAGAGATAAAGGTATTGACAGACCTACAATGATGCGTATTTTGGAAGATGTTTTTCGCACAATGATAAAAAAACGCTTCGAATCTGATGAGAATTTTGACATTATTATAAATGTAGATAAGGGCGATTTGGAAATTTGGCGTTCTCGACAAATAGTTTCAGTCGATTTTTTTGAAGACAGTTTTGATTATAATGAAAATAAACACATTGTTATCACGGATGCTCAAAAAGTAGATGCTTCTTTTCAAGAAGGTGAAGACTTTTCAGATGAAGTAAAAATTGAAGATTTTGGTCGCAGAATGGTAACTACTGCTCGTCAAACTCTGGTTTTGAAAGTTAAAGACCTTGAAAAAGATTTATTATTACAAAAATATAAAGATATTGTCGGTGAATTAGTTACAGCTGAAGTTTATCAAATATTAGGTAAAGAAATTTTATTGATTGATGGAAATGGAAGTGAATTGATTCTGCCAAAACAAGAACAAATTCAAAAAGACAGATTTAGAAAAGGCGATAATGTAAAAGCCGTTATTCACAGAGTTGAAATGCACAACGGTCAGCCAAAAATTATTCTTTCTCGAACATCTCCTGTGTTTTTGGAAAGGCTTTTAGAAAACGAAGTTCCAGAAGTTTATGATGGCTTAATAAGCATCAAAAAAGTAGTTCGTGAACCAGGCGAAAGAGCCAAAGTTGCGGTTGAGTCTTTTGATGACAGAATTGATCCTGTGGGAGCTTGTGTGGGCGTAAAAGGTGCTCGTATTCATAGTATTATTCGTGAATTAAATAGTGAAAATATTGATGTAATAAATTTTACTGAAAATATGGAATTATTAATTTCAAGAGCATTAAGTCCTGCTAAAGTAACAAGTGTAAAAATCAATAAAGAAGCTGGTAGAGTTTCGGTTTATTTAAAACCCGATCAAGTTTCGATGGCAATCGGAAAAGGCGGACAGAATATTAAATTAGCAAGTAAATTAATAGGTTTAGAAATAGACGTTTTCAGAGAACTTGACGAAATTGATGATGAAGATGTTGATTTGAACGAATTTTCAGATGAAATTGAAAGTTGGATAATAGAAGAGTTAAAGAAAATTGGATTAGATACTGCAAAAAGTGTGTTAGCAGTTTCTAAAGAAGATTTAACAAGAAGAACCGAACTTGAAGAGGAAACAATTGAAGAGGTTTTGAATATCATCAAAAAAGAATTTGAACAGTAATATTATATCATTATAAAATTACTAAAGGGAAGTCCTAAAAACCTCAATTCCGTTGAAGCACACCCACTTGGATTCTGCGGTTTCGTAGCAGAAATTGGTTAGGGTGGGGTTTTTAAAAATAATATTGGGGTTTTTAGAGGTTTCCTAAATATATTTAGTAATTTTATAATGTAAATATTAAATTAAAAAGAAATATCATGACAAATTTAGTTTTAAGTATTTAGTATAAAATAGTATGTAAGCAACCGTCAAAGTCTTCATATTGTGTTTGTCTGAGTTCTGTTGAACAAGATTTGTTATGCTTTTAAAGCAGAATATCAGAATTATACATATAGATTAAAATAATACATGTCAGAAGAAAGATCAGAGCGATTAAGTAAAGTTGCAAAAGATTTAAACGTAGGTTTAGAAAGAGTAGTAGATTTTTTAAAGTCCAAAGGACATAAAGTAGATAAAAATCCAAACTCTAAAGTTTCAGAAGTTCAATACCTTCTGTTGGCAAAAGAATTTGGCTTAGATATAAAAGATAAGAAAGAGGCATCAAATGTATCTATTGGTCATAAAACAAACCAAAATTACGTAATTGATAACCAAACTTCGGCAGCTAGCATAAAGGCAATAACTGAAGATGATATTTTTGTAAAAAGAAATGTAGTTGAAACGCCAATTACTAAAGATGCTTCCTCATTTGCAAAAATTGAATTAAAGCAGCCCGAAACGATTGAAAGACCAAAAATAATAGTTGAAGGTCCAAAAGTTTTAGGTAAAATCGATTTGAGTGGCGGTTCAAAAAAATCATACAATCAAAAAGAACCTTCAAAAATTGCTCAACCTTCTTTATTTGACGCTCCCAAACCATTAGAGCCAATTATACCTGTTGTTTCAGAAGTTGAAAAGCCAATAGAAATTCCAAAAGTTGAACCTGTACTTGTTGAAGAAAAAATAGTCGAAAAACAATTTATTCAAACTGAAATTCCTGTTGTTCAAGAAAAATTTGAAACTATAGTTTCAGAGCAAAACAAACCAATAGAGAATCCGGTTATTGAAATTAAAGATACTCAAGATACAAATGAAGTTAATGAAATAATTCAAGTAAATGAATATAAATCTGAAATTTCAACCTCTAATATTGAACTAACAACCTTAGATATTCAATCTCAAAATAATTCAGAAGTTGAAGATATAGAACTTATAAAAGCTAAAGGCGAAACTCTTGGTGGATTAAAAGTATTGGGTAAAATTGATTTGAACGATGAAAAAGTTGTAAAAAGAGATTTTAGAGATAATAGATATAAAGGAAATAACAATCCTCCAACAAGCCAAAATTTACAAAACCGTACAGGTGGAAATCCTCAAGGCGGCAACCCAAACACACCAAAACCAGCAGGCACTAGCGGAGGTCCCAACAATAATAACGACCGACATAAGCGAAAAAGAATTGATAAATTACCGCCAAAACCAGGGGCATATATTCCAAATCCTGTTGGAGGTGCGGCTTTAAATCCACCACCAATAAGACCTGGTTATCAGCCAGTTAGAGGTAATAGTCCAAGACCTGCAGGACCTCCAGGTCAGGCAAGACCGCCTTTTAACAAAGATGCAAAACCAGCTCCAAGAGCAGAAATTACTGATAAGCAAATTCAAGAGCAAATCAAGAATACATTGGCTCGTTTGGGTGGAAATAAATCGGGGGCAAATCGTGCAAAATACCGTAAAGATAAACGCTCCGCTTTTGCCGAAGCCGAAGAGGAAAGACAACAACAAGAGAAAGTTGATGCAGGTATTTTAAAAGTTACTGAGTTTATTTCAGCCAGCGATTTAGCAGGCATGATGGAAAAATCTGTCAATGAAATAATTGGAATGTGTATGGGCTTAGGAATGTTTATCTCAATCAATCAAAGATTAGATGCCGAAACCATTCAATTAATTGCGGAAGAATATGGCTTTAAAACCCAGTTTATCTCGGCAGAAGAAGAGATTTCTGTGGCAGAAGAAGTTATTGATACAGCCGATTTGTTGGTAGATCGTCCGCCAATTGTAACGATTATGGGACACGTGGATCATGGAAAAACCTCGCTTTTGGATTATATTCGCAAAACTAATGTAACTGCCAAAGAAGCGGGCGGAATAACGCAACATATTGGAGCTTATGATGTCGTTACAGAAAAAGGTAGAAAAATTACTTTCTTAGATACACCAGGACACGAAGCTTTTACTGCCATGCGTGCCCGAGGAGCAAAAGTTACAGATATTGTAATCATTGTAGTTGCTGCCGATGATGGCGTGATGCCTCAAACAAAAGAAGCATTAAATCATGCTTTGGTTGCAGGAGTTCCTATAATTATTGCCATCAATAAAATTGATAAACCAGGAGCAAATCTTGATAGAATAAAAGAACAACTTTCGGTTGAAAATGTTTTGGTTGAAGATTGGGGTGGAAAATATCAATGTGAAGGAATTTCGGCAAAATCAGGAAAAGGTATTCCAGAATTATTAGAGAAAATATTACTAGAAGCCGATATTTTAGAACTTAAAGCAAATCCAAATAAATCGGCTGTTGGAACTGTAATCGAGGCTGAATTAGATAAAGGACGAGGTTATGTAACCACGATTTTAGTACAAGCAGGAACATTAGAGGTAGGAGATATTGTATTAGCAGGGCAGCATTACGGAAGAGTAAAAGCCATGACTGATCACAAATCTTTAAAATTAAAAACGGCAGGACCATCCAAACCTGTTCAGATTTTAGGATTGCCAGGTGCACCACAAGCAGGCGATAAGTTCAATGTAATGAAATCTGAACCCGAAGCTAGAGAAATTGCTAATAAAAGAGAGCAGATTCTTCGTGAACAAAGTATGCGTACTAAAAAACACATTACTTTGGATGAAATTGGAAGACGATTGGCAATAGGAAATTTCAAAGAATTGAAAGTGATTATCAAAGGTGATTTTGACGGTTCGGTGCAAGCCATTTCGGATTCATTGCTCAAACTTTCAACGCCTGAAATTCAAATTAGTATTATCCATCGTGGTGTTGGACCAATTTCTGAATCAGATGTATTGTTAGCCTCTGCCTCCGATGCCGTAATTATTGGTTTCCAAGTACGTCCTTCTCTTAATGCTAAGAAAATTGCAGATACTGAACAAATCGAAATTCGATTGTATTCTATTATATATGACGCTATTAACGACATAAAAGATGCGATGGAAGGTATGCTTGAGCCTACTTTCGAAGAACATATTCAAGGAACAGCTGAAGTCAAAGAAATATTTAAAATCGGTAAATTATACACTATTGCAGGTTGTTTATTAATAGAAGGTAATATTAAACGTCAGAATACACAAGTCAGAGTAGTTAGAAGTGGAATTGTTCAACATACAGGCAAATTCTCTTCATTAAAACGATTTAAAGATGATGTTTCTGAAGTTAAATACGGACAAGATTGCGGAATCGGAGTTGAAAACTATGAAGCTTTTGAAGTTGGTGATTTAATAGAAATATTTGAAAAACGAGAAGTAAAACGTAAACTGTAATTTAGATATTAAAGCTCTTATTTCAAAGTAAGGGCTTTATTCAAATATAATAATAATTTCATTAAAAAAATTTTCAATCTAGATTGATTTAAAAAAAAAGTGATTATCAAAACCGATAATCCAATATTGTCTGAATCATTCATTACACTAAAAGTTAAGTAATTAAATTTGTATAATTTAAAATGTATATTTAATAGATAATTAAAAAAATAGAAAAGCCCTTATAAATACTTTAACCTTAAGCAAATAACGCATTAGTAATATTTAGTAAAAAAACATTCTATTCTTTTAGATTCTGCGACTTTTTAGAAATTTTATTAGGTTTAGGGTCTTTTTTGATATATATTTATATGAGTTTTTTTTAGAAAATAAAAATAAAAATAAAAATAAAATAAAAATGAAACGATTCTTTGCAAAAATTACTTTTATTATTGTTGGATTTTTAATTACAAATCCAATTTATAGTGCGAACTTTACAATATCAGTTTTAGGAATTTCATTTATACCTTCAGAATTAACAATTCATCCTGGGGATCAGATTAATTTTGTTTTTTCTGGGCATACCGCTACTTCAAGTTCTGTTCCTATTGGAGCAAATGCTTTTGACTTTTCTAGTTCTTCAAGTTATTCGACAACAGTGCCTGGCGTTTATAATTATTATTGCAGACCACACGAAAGATCTGGTATGGTTGCATCATTTACAGTTTCTGGAGCAACTTTAAGTACAACAGGCAGTTTTTTTCAAACAAAAGAAAATAAAAGTGATTTTTATATTTACCCTAATCCAGTAAAATCAGAATTAAACATAAGTTTCCCCGAAAATATTGATGATAATATTTATACAACTGTTATTTCAAATTCTAAAGGAGAAATAATTTTAAAAACAAATAACAAATCTACAATTTGTAAAAATAATAAAGGCTCAAAATGCACCTGTTTAAGCAATTTAAATCAAATTGATATAAAAACTTTAATACCAGACATTTATTATATAAATATTTTACAAAAGAAAAAAAATGTTTTTACAACGAAATTTATAAAAGAGTAAAATTATTTCAAATATACTCCCGTTATTTCTTTATTTTCAAAACGAACGTCAATATGCTCCATCAAAGTAGTTGAAAGTTCGTAACCAACGTAATCTGCAGATACAGGAAAACTTTTATGTCCTCGATTTATTAATACAGCAATTTGAATTTTTTTGATTTCTGATTTTAAAAACGGACGTAAACTGTAAGCCAAAGTTCGACCCGAATTCAAAACGTCATCAATTAAAATAATAGATTTATTATTCAAATATTCAAAAGAAACATCTAATTCTATCGTACTTTGAGTAGGTGAAAATTTATCTAAACTTACCTTAATAAGAGTAACTTTAATACTAGAATCAATCTTATTTAGATAAAAAAGTAAAAGTTCGGCCATCAAAAAGCCTTTATCAAAAATGCCTGCGAGGATAATTTCTTCTTCTTGAAAATTATTTTCATAAATTTCAAAAGCTATTCTTTCAAGTTTCATTTTGCTATCACTAGCTGATAATATTAGATGTTCGTTCATTTTTTTAAATTTGACAACTAAATTGATATATTAATTTGGATAATAAAATTAATTTTTTAATTTTGCAAAAGTTTTGACACAGACCAAAACAGTTAAATTTAATAAAAATGAAAAAAGGAATTCATCCAAAATATGAAGTAGTGGTTTTCCAAGATATGCAAACAGGTGCAAAATATCTTACAAAATCTACTATGACATCAAAAGAATCTATCAAATGGGAAGACGGAAACACTTATACTTTAGTAAAAGTTGAGGTTAGTTCGGCATCACACCCATTCTATACAGGTCAGAAAATGTTTGTTGATACAGCAGGTCGTATTGATAAATTTAATAAAAAATATGTAAAAAAATAAAAAATAATATATTTTTGATAAAAGCTTCGATTCTTCGAGGCTTTTTTTGTTTTTAAAAATATATAATTGTTAATACTATTGCTTAATTTTGTACGTTAATAAATAAATAAAAAATTTCACTACTAAATTCTAATAATATCCATGTTTAAATTATTTTCTATTTTGTTTTTTGTTTGCTTAAGTATATTTTCAAAAGCTCAAACAAAGAAAAGTGTACCACCTATAAGTGTTTCGGGTTATAATATAAAACTCAAAATCAAAGGTGCCAAAACCAACGATACACTTTACTTGGCAAATTATTATGGGGATAAACAATATTTAAAAGATACTTGCATCATTCCAGCGAATGGGACTATTAAGTTTGATGGCAAAGAAACACTTGGAAAAGGTATATATTTAGTCGTTTTGCCAGGAAAGCAATATTTTGAAGTTATTGTGAGTGATGAGCAAAACTTTTCTATGGAAACAGACACTAAAGATTTTACTCAAAATATGAAAATAACAGGTTCGTCCGAAAATGAAGCTTTTTATGGTTATTTAAAATATGTAGTAGAAAAAGGAAAAGCTGGGGAAGAATTGAAGAAAAAATATGACGATGCAGTTAAAAATGATACTTCAAAAGTGAAGTCATACAGAGACCAATTAATTGCCATAGAGAAAGATATAATGAGTTATCGTAAGGATTTCATAAAAAATAATCCTAATAAATTTGTTGCTAAGGTTTTTAATTCAATGATTGAACCAGAAATTCCTGAAACGCCTAAATTAGCCTCAGGACGACCAGATTCAACTTTTCCTTACAGATATTACAAAACTCATTATTGGGACAATGTAGATTTGAACGAAGATGGTTTGATTAGAACACCTATTTTTCATGGAAAAGTAGAAAAATATATCAAACAAATGATAATGCAAGTGCCAGATACTATAAATAAGGAAATTGATAATCTTACTGCAAAAGTTAAAAATCAAAAAGGAGAAATTTATAAATATTTAATTTGGTATGTTACCAATCAATATGAAACTTCTCAAGTAATGGGAATGGATGCCGTATTTGTACACATGGCAGAAAAATATTATTTAACCGGTAAAGCGTATTGGATAAACGAAGATACTGAAAATAAGATTAGAGACAGATATAACACTTTAAATCCTTTATTAATGGGTAAGTTTTCACCAACTATTGTATTGCAAGATACATTAGGAAAAGATAAAATGTTTACTTCAATAAAATCAAAATATACTGTTTTATTTTTCTGGGATCCAAACTGTGGACATTGCCAAAAAGAAACGCCAAAATTGGCGGAGCTATACAACAAATCTAAAGAAAAATTAAAGTTTGAAGTTTATGCTGTCAATACAGCTTCTGACATTCCTGCATGGAAAAATTTCATCAAAACACACAAATTGAATTGGATAAATGTTAGCAATTCTAGAGGGGAATCAAATTACCACAAAATGTATGACATTTACAGCACTCCAACTATGTATATTTTGGATGAAAACAAAAAAATTATAGCCAAAAGATTAGGAGTTGAGCAGTTAGAAGAATTTCTAACAAATTACGAAAAATATAGTACTAAAAAATAAATATTAATTCAATGAATTTGCAAACTCTTCCTGTAATGGAGCATTTTTATACCATACAGGGGGAAGGAGCATTCGCAGGTCATGCCGCCTATTTTGTTAGGTTAGCTGGATGCGATGTTGGATGCCATTGGTGCGATGTAAAAGAAAGTTGGGACGCAAAAAATCATCCTCAACTATCTGTTAATCAGATAGTTGAATTAGTTAAATCTTCAACTGCAAAATTAGTTGTAGTTACGGGCGGAGAGCCTTTAATGCACAATTTAGAAGAACTAACTAAAGCCTTAAAAACTGAAAATATTCGCACTCATATCGAAACTTCTGGTGCATATCCTATTACAGGAACTTGGGATTGGATCACGCTTTCTCCCAAAAAATTTAAAATGCCTTTAGCAAAAATATATGAACTTACTAACGAACTTAAAGTAATAATATTTAATAATTCTGATTTTAATTTCGCTTTAGATGAGCAATTAAAAATAAAATTAAAGAATTGTAAGTTTTATTTACAATCTGAATGGGATAAAAAGGATATTAATTATTCACTTATTACTGATTTTGTAAAAAAAAATCAAAATTGGCAAATTTCAGTCCAAACACATAAATACTTAAATATACCTTAAAAAATAAAACCTTATTTAATTCAACTTTAAAATGTTTTGAAATCTTAAAATAAAAGAGTCTTTATGGGCAACTTCAGTTTCTAAAGAATCAATTTTGTTTAGTAATAAAATGGTGTTGATTTTAAAATTACTTTCTACTTTTAATTTTTCAGAAGCATACCCTGTCATAAAATTAAATATAAAAAAATTTAACAAAGATATTACTAAAAATAAAACAAAAAAAACAACCAATATTTTAGCCCAACTTATTTTAAAAGTTTTTATAAGAGCCATATTTTCGCTATTTCTAATATTCAAAACGAATTTTTTAGTTAGCCATTCATACAAGGTTTGTTTTTTTTTCAAAACTTAAATTGATTTTATATTTTACTAGAACTCAACTATTTTAAAATATATAAAATATGATTCTCAACAAATATTTTAATTATATTTTAACCTAAAGATTTTTTATTTTACGAAAATGAATAAAAATGAAAAAAAATCCTAATTTTGTTTAATAAATTTTGAATTGCAATCATGTTTGAACAGTTGGGAAAATGGTTTTCTGTATTTTTTATAAGTATGTTGAAATTTATTGGTGGTCCACTTTCGGCTTCACTTATGGACTTTAAACCGATTGAATCAGTTATAATTTGTGTTTTAGGCATGATGACAAGTGTTTTATTATTTTCAATAGTTGGTTCATGGCTCAAAACTTTTGTTTTAAATCATTTTAGAAAACCTTTATTATTTACACCAAAAAATCGAATGATTGTAAGAATTTGGAATAAATTTGGTATAAATGGTGTAGCTTTTTTAACGCCTATTTTTCTTACTCCAATAGGCGGAACTATGATTTTCAACATCATTTGGAGAAAGTAAAAAGAAAATTTTAATTTCTATGTTTATTAGTTCTATTTTTTGGTCTATTGTTTTAACTTTTATATTCGGATATTTTAAAAGTTATTTTATTTAAGTCTTAATCAAGATCATTTACTTTTTATTTGTCAATTATCTTGAATTAAAACAAAAAAATGCAATAATTATATTATTTACATGCTAAATAAAATTTTATTATTCATAAAGTATATTTTTGTACATAACATTAAAAATATTGCAACGCTATGTTTGTTTGTTTTTATCGTTTTTAGTACAAATTTCAGTCCATTTATAGGATTAATAAATACAACTACAGTCGTTTTTTTAGTTTCTTGTGTTATATTTTACATATTTACTCGTTTTAAAAACGATAATATGCCTCGTTTTATAATTTGGTCGTTTTGTGGAATGTTTTTGTGTTATTTTTTAATGTATTTTTCTGACGGAGAATCTTTAAAAACATTTCAGCGAGAGTTTTCAGTTAAATATGCTTTGATATTATTTCCAATAGCATTTTTGTTTTTACCTAAGTTAGATAAGATTCATTATTTAATTATTTTTATTACCTTTATTGCTTGTGTTTTTACATTAACTTCAGTAGGAATTTATAATTATTATCACAATAAATATATCAAAGTCGTTTGCGAAAGTTGTATAGATTCTGGTGCAATTTCTTACCAATTAATGCCTTTTCATTTGGGTCATCACATGCTTTCGGTATTTAATAATTTAGCTATTATTTTTACTTTGATTTTAACCTCAAAGTATTTTGATTTAAAAAGTTCGATAAAATATTTATTGTATGTTTTGATAGCAATATTTGTTGTTTTTATTCATTTTATTGGTGCAAGAATAGGAGTTTTAGCTTTTTATGGAATGATTTTAACTTTTGGAATTTACTATTCTTTTAAATATAAAAATGCAAAATATTATTTTATTTCTTCAATATTTTTAATTTTATTATTACTAAAATTACTATATTCATTTGATGATAAAACTAAAATTAGAGTTGATGATACTATTGCTCAAGTTAACTATGTTTTATGGAATCAATCTGATTATGGTTCAAACTTTTCTTCTAGGCTTATGGCAATGAATGTTGCAAAGTCCATTTTGACGGATGATCCAATGTGGGGTTGTAAATTTAGTAAAGAAGAGGAGGTTTATAAACAAAAATATTTAGATTTATATGGAATTTCAAAAAATGCTCATTCATGGGGAAATGTAGCATTGAAGCCACATATTGAGTTTTTGAGAATGATGGCAATAATGGGTTTGCCTATTGGAATTTTATTTATGATATTTTATTTTATTCCATTTTTTACAAAACCACTTCGAGATAATATCTATCTTTTGTTGTTTTATGTACCAAACACAATTTTTTGTTTTACAGACATGCCTTTTGAAATGTGGTATTGGTATTATAGTTTTAGTATGATTACTCCTTTTTTACTTCATTTTTTTTATGCTACAAGACATGAAACTATTAACTAAATATTTTAATACTATTAATTTTTATTTATTACCCACATCATTGGTTAGTTTAATCATAGGTTTGTTGTTTGTTGAGGGATTTATGGCAGTTTCAAACATTGCTTTGGGTGCAGTAGGAATTTTAGTTATTTTAGATTCTATTTTAAATAATAGAATTTCAAAATCTATACCTACTTCAGTTTTATTTTGTTCAATATTTAGTTTTTTAATTTTATTTATTGGTGTCAATTTTTCTAGCAAAATTGGAGATGGTTCAATAAATTGGGTTAAAAGATGGGCAATTTTTGTTTATTTTGGTTTGATTTTTTATTTATTACCCAAACAAAATTCAAAAGTGTATGTAATAATGTTACTTTCTTTTATTATTCCTATTTTGTGTATTGATTTTTATGTTTTATATAAATATTATTACCTTATTATTGTTAATAAAGGTGCTAATTTGCCTTCAGAAACATGGATAAATTTTATGGATTTAATGGGAATTTATATTTTCCCATTTCGATATACGCACCATACTTTAGCATTTTTTAATATTTTAGCTTTATCTATGATTTGGTTTATTTCCAAATATTTTAATGCTAGCTTTATAAATAAATTTATTACTTTTTTCTTAATACTATTTATTTTTTTTATGGTTCATTTTTATTCATCAAGAATGGCAGTTTTTGTTCTATATTTAATTACATTAGTTTGTATATTTACTGAATTTAAAAATTTTAAATATGGCAAGCTATTTTCATTTATTACTTTTGTGATATTAATTTTTACGCTTTATTTTTCTATTAATAAAATTCCAACTTTAAAATTAAAAGCGGATAAATTGATAACTGAATTAGATTTTTACAAAGTTTCTTCAATTCAGCAAATAAAAAATGGACCAGAATATAGGCTTAAAAGTTATTTTATTAGTTTAGAATCTTTGAAAAATAATTTTTGGTATGGAATAGGCTTAAAAAATATGGGAGCACCTTTTGAACACAATTCAAGTCCGTATCCATTAAATAATTATTTATATTTAGCAGTTGCAATCGGATTTCCTTTTGCATTTTGCATTTTTATATTACATTTCTTTCCACTTTTCAAAATAAATATATTTACAGATATTGGATTAGTTATTTTAACTATTTATTTAAGTCATTTTTTTTATAGCTTAATAGATGCCGCCATAATATTACCAGTTTATGTAAAGTTTTTTGCTTTTTGGACAGTAGCTTTGATACATATAAAGTACAATTTAAGTTCACGTAATTAGTTAATATTATTTCGAAATGGCAATAATTTTAGGAATTGAAAGTTCTTGTGATGATACTTCAGCATCAATAGTTAAAGATGGCAAAGTTCTTTCCAATATAGTTTGTTCGCAAGCCATTCATCAAAAATATGGGGGAGTAGTGCCTGAATTAGCATCTCGAGCTCATGAAAAAAATATAATACCAACAATTTCAGAAGCTTTAAAATCGGCTTCAGTAAGTTTATCAGAAATAAATGCTATTTCTTTTACGCAAGGACCAGGTCTTTTAGGTTCATTGTTGGTAGGGAATTGTTTCGCTAAAGGAATTGCGATGGCACAAAAAATTCCTTTAATATCTGTGAATCATATTGAAGCACATATAAACGCCCATTTTATAGAAGATGTAAAGCCTACTTTTCCTTTTTTATGTTTGACTGTAAGTGGCGGACATACACAAATTATTTGCGTTGAGGGTTTTGGGAAATATAAATTACTAGGTGAAACCTTGGATGATGCCATAGGGGAGGCTTTCGATAAATCAGCCAAATTATTGGGTTTACCTTATCCTGGAGGTCCATTATTAGACAAAATGGCTCAGTTAGGTAATTTTAAAAAGTATGAATTTCCAATTCCTGAAATTAAAAATTATGATTTTTCTTTTAGTGGAATTAAGACCTCAATATTAAATTTCTTACAAAACAATACACGAATTAATCCTGATTTTATTGCACAAAACTTAAATGATATTTGTGCTTCTATTCAATATTCTTTAATTAAAATTGTGATGAGAAAGCTCAAAAAAGCATCTCAAGAATTTAATATTAAAACTATTGCCATTGCGGGTGGTGTGGCTGCAAATAGTGAACTAAGGAGTAAAATTCAATTCGAGGTTCAATTATCAAATTGGGAAGTTTTTATTCCTAAATTTGAATATTGTACTGATAATGCTGCTATGATTGCAATAACTGGTTATTATAAATTTTTAAATAATGATTTTGCAGATTTATCTTCAGTTCCGAATCCGAGATTAGAAATGAAAGTAATAAAATAAAAAATTATTTCAAGTT
The DNA here is from genome assembly GCA_004294265.1 of Cytophagales bacterium. Lineage (GTDB taxonomy): Bacteria > Bacteroidota > Bacteroidia > Cytophagales > UBA9547 > REAG01. The sequence continues at coordinate 22,681 of REAG01000141.1, forward strand.
TAAGTTTAGTTCATGAAGCTTTTTGATAAAGTCAATTCTTACTTGCTTTGCGTAAGGATTATCATTTTGAATAGCTAAAAATAGTTCATAATTATCACCTCCTAAAAGTTTTTTTATTTCTAAAAGTGCTTGATAAGCGTCAGTTTTTTGGTCAGAAGGTTGAATATTTAATCCAGATACAGCTCTTGCAATAAAATGCGTAAGTCCTTGAACGTAAGCCATTTCTCTATCGTGTTCATCGGGAGTTTTTATTAAAACATTTAATTCTAATTCATTTTTAAAAAAATCAATCACACAATCTAATTTTGAAGTTCGAACTGGGCAAACCACAATTTTTTTATCTTTTATACCATTTTTTCCACTTTGAGGACCAAAAAGCGGATGAGTAGCAATTATTTCACAAGTACTTGGCAAATATTTGTGCATCATCTCAACAGGTTTTAACTTTACTGAAGCCACATCAAAAACCAAAGCATTTGGATTTATATCTAAAAAATGGTTTTTTAGCATTTCTTCAAAATAAGAAACACTAGTAGATAAAATAATAATTTCTTTGCTTAAAGCTTCCTTTAATGATACATATTTAATATCTAAAGCTAAAGCTTCATCTAATTTGTTTGATCTGTTCCAAGCAGAAATATCTTTAAAATAAGGCTTTAGAAATGGTATAAAAAATTGTGAAAAAGGACCAAGACCTATAATTGAAATGCTTTTTTCTATTGTTTTAGTCATTTTTTTATATCATATTAAAAATTTTTATTTTGGAATTATAAACTTGTATTTAATCAAACGCTTTAAATAAAGTTTTGTTACCAATAGTTATGTTTTGTATTAATATTATAATTTTCCCAAATATAAAATCTAATATTGATTAATCAATGATAATTAGTTTCATTTTCAAGGAATTCGCATTTAAAATTACTAGATTAAAAGCCCCACCCTAAATCCCTCCCCAAGGGGAGGGACTTGCTTCGCAAATGTTTTTTTTAGTAATAAA
>REAG01000322.1 GCA_004294265.1 Cytophagales bacterium
AAAGTTCAAATACTCAACAATAACTGGGATAATTGCTGGAATATTAAAAATGCAGCATAATCAGTCTATAATTTACACTAACAATTAATTCGCGTTAATTCGCAAAATTCGCGGACATGAGGCCAATCATCAAAGTAGAAAATCTTTCCAAACAATACCGCCTCGGCACCATCGGTACAGGAACCATAAGCAATGACCTAAAACGTTGGTGGCACCAAGTTCGGGGCAAAGAAGATCCTTTTTTAAAAATAGGAGAAAGCAATGACCGCAGCACCAAAGGTGATAGCGAATACGTATGGGCTTTAAAAGACATAAACTTTGAAGTGATGCCTGGAGAAATTCTCGGTATTATTGGGAAAAATGGGGCAGGTAAATCTACGTTATTAAAAATACTCTCAAAAGTTACGGGCCCAACAACAGGGCGTATTGACTATAATGGACGAATTGGAAGCCTTTTAGAAGTTGGAACAGGCTTTCATCCCGAACTCACCGGTCGTGAAAATATTTTTCTGAACGGTGCTATTTTGGGTATGACAAAACACGAAATACGCTCTAAATTAGATGAAATCATTGATTTTTCAGGTTGTGAACGCTATATCGATACTCCTGTAAAACGTTATTCATCAGGAATGACTGTTCGTTTGGGCTTCGCAGTTGCCGCCCATCTTGAGCCTGAAATTTTGGTTGTTGATGAAGTACTGGCAGTAGGTGATGCTGAATTTCAGAAGAAGGCTATTGGGAAAATGCAAGATGTAAGTAAGAACGATGGGAGGACAGTTATATTTGTAAGTCATAATTTGAATGCAATTAATTTATTATGTACAAAAGCAATACTTTTCTCGAATGGTATTCTGATAAAGAATGATAATGTTAAAGATGTAATTGAATACTACTCGAATAGTCAATCTATAGCTTTAAACCAAAAGTTTAATTTAGCAAATATTGAAAGAAAAAATTATGGCTCTGAGTTAATTTTTAATAGTCTTGAATTTAGTAAGTACCCTATTGAGTTCGGAAACGATATAGAAATAACTATTCAACTAAGAACATTAACTAAAAAGATATTTCAAAATTTAGAAATTGGTATTGGTATTTATGATATGTATGACAACATGATAATTCACATGAGTAATAAATTTATAAATAAAAAATTAGATCATAAATCAGACAACCAAACATATGTAATAAAATTTGAAAATATTTTAGCACCTAAAATGTATAGTATTAATCTATTTCTTAGTACACCTTCTGGTATTAAAGACTGGCTAAAAAACATTATTAGCTTTGAAATTTTAGGGGGGAATCCTTATTCTTTTTCTGATGGTAATCAAATAAATGGAACAATCTTGCCAAATTTTTCAATTACCTCATCTATAATAGACCTCTTTCCTAAATAAATTTTCAGTAATTTTGTTATAAATGACTGATTATGAACGATAAATATAAATTATTGCAGGAAAATCCTCAACATTGTAGATGCCTTTTTGGAATTAAATTTGAACTTTTCGAAACTGTTCTTGGAAAAGTTTAAGAGAAAAATGGCATCCTTCACGGAAATAAAAAATAGGCATTTTAAATCATTGACATTCAATTGTTTACAAGCCAAAGTGTCAACTACTTTTTAATGGTTATGAAGG
>REAG01000323.1 GCA_004294265.1 Cytophagales bacterium
TATTTGTTCGTGTGTAAATTCCATTGTTTTTTTATTTAAAGGTTGAATTTTAAATATAACATTTCTTTGGGATTACACACTTTTTTGTACACTATCTTTTCGTAAAGTGTTGATTATCAATAAGTTGTAAAAAAATAATTATAGATAAATACACGTCAGGTTAATATAACCTAATAGAAAATCCCATATATGTATTTTAACCTTAATTAATTAATATATTAGTAATATTTCATAAAATTGGGACGTTCCCCTCCTTTTGGACTCTACGGTTTCGTAGCAGAAATTGGGTTAGGGGTGAGGCATTTTTTTTGAAATATTTATGAGCCCTTTTCTATAACCTAAATTATGTAAAAGGAAAAATATTCGATTTTTAATCGCTATTTCCCTATCCTGAAGTCAATGTTAAAAGTAAGTGAGTCAATTATAAAATATTATAAAATGTAATTTGGATTTATTAATATATAATTTAAGTACAACTTATTGATATTCAACGATTTATAGCATTTTAATTTATTAATATACCTACTTTTGATTTATAAAATCTTTCTAAATTAAAATTTTATAAACAATTATTTTTTAACATAGTTATTTGATTTTACTACTTAAATCGAAAAAGCACGTTTATTTTTAAACTAATTTTTGAATTATTTAATAAAAATATGAAACAATTTCAGTTTTTATGAGTAAATTTGCTTAGTTTATATATATTTGTTGTTATATATAATAAATTATTTTTAAATGATTAATAAATTTACTCCAAAACAATTAGATAATTTTCATATTGTATTATGGCTTATAAAAGATATTTTTTGGGTTAAAAACGAACAATTAATGGGTGTTTTTATGATTCTTCCTACTGTTGGTGTAGCAATTGTTTTAACAATCCAAAGCATGAAACAAAAGCAAGGATTTTATTCTAATTTTTCTATTTTATGTTGGATGGTAGCAGATTCAACTTGGATGGCAGATGAGTTTTTTGTACTAAATATAGAATGGCTTACCATGAGTTTATTCGGATTAGGTATTTTTTCAATGCTGTTTTATTATGTTTTTGTAAGTAACATTTTTAAAATCAAATCTTTAAACGATTACAGATTTTCTCACTTTGAATCTTAATGTTTTATATTTTTTGATTAAAAAATTTAATTCATTATTAAAATTTATCAATTTATTAAAATATTAAATAAACATTAAATGAAAAAAGTACTTGTAATAGATGATGAACAAATTAATAGATTATTAATTTCAAGTGTTTTAAAAGCAGAAAAATACGAAGTTTTTGAAGCCAGCGGAGGTAAAGAAGGAATTGAAAAAGCAAAATCTTTAATTCCTGACATTATCGTTTGCGATATGCGAATGCCTGAAGTTGATGGAATGGAAGTACTTGATAACTTAAGAAGCGATGAAAATTTAATGAGTACTCCTTTTGTTTTTTTAACTTCAAATACCGATGCCATAGACGAAAAAGTAGCCTTAAAATCTGGTGCTAACGCCTATTTATACAAACCAGTAAGCAAAGAAAAATTAACAGATTGCGTAAAAAAATTAATAGGCTCTTCTGAATAATATCAAAAGTATTAACCATTTAAAAATTTTGTTTATATTTATATTTATATT
>REAG01000261.1 GCA_004294265.1 Cytophagales bacterium
TAAATATTTACAATTAAATTTTTAGAAAACCCCTTTCTTATTTCCCCAATGGGGAAAAGTTAAAAAGGAATTGTAATTATTTATTGGACTTTATATAAGTAAAAAGCTGGGAATGTTACTTGTTTTAAGTCCGATTTTATCCCCCTTTTTTTATTTGACAAAGTAAGTTAAAAAAATATTAAATCAATAAATATTACCTTTTTTTGTTTTTTCTGTATAGATAGATTGAAATAATAAAAATATCACTTGAAAAAAATGAGGGGTTTTGTTATGTTTTTAATGCACTAAAAGACCCTAGAATGATGAATAGAAGCAATTTTTTACATTCTTTTCAAGAAATAATGTTTCTTGCGGTTACCGCTTCCATTTGCGGCATCACGGATGGGGATGAGAAGGAAATGTTTGGTAATGAGCAGATTAGCTGGTTCAGGAAGTATTATTTGTATAAAAATGACATTCTTTTGTATTATACAATTTCTAGGCTTTTTGCTAAACTTTGTTCTAAAGAATTTTGCTAAGTTTTTACAGAATGGGTGCAGTTTTGGCGTAAGATTATCGACAAAAAGAGATAAACATATTTTAGAAGCAAAAGCCTTATAGTGAGGATGTTACACAAGATTTAGGTCATGGAAGAATAGATAAACGGAGCTGTAAAGTGATAGATAAAATAGATTTTGTGAACGAGTCGAGAGACTGGACGAAGATGAAAAGCATCATCAAAATAGATAGTGAAAGGTTTATGAAAGCTACGGGTGAAATCAAAAAAGAAACTCGATGCTATATTTCATGCCTTGCAGCAGATGTTGTTTTAATAAATAAATCAGTAAGAAATCATTGTTCTGTTGAAAATAAATTACATTGGATGTTGGATATTAGTTTTAAAAAGGATTCCTCCAAAAAAGAAAAGATAACTCTGCCCACAACTATGGATTAGTATGTAAAACAACTCTCAATATGATTAAAATGCAAGATTCTAAGAGTTCTTATAAAAAAACGAAAATTCAAGGCTTTACTAAATGCTCTCGATAGAGAAAAACTAAAAGGCTTAATTTAAGTAATATTTTTCAATTAAAATGATTATTTATCTTAAATGCATTTGCCTTATTTCCAAGGGGGATATTAAAAATCTCAATATATCAATTTAGGAATGTATAGCGTTAATGATTTTTTTTAATTAAAACCTCATTTCTTCTGTTTTTTGATTAAATAATAGATGGCAACACCACCATATTGTTTGAAATGTTTGTGCGTTGCTGCAACTAATTTCTTTTTATCATCTCTTAAAAGGCAAATTTCAACACCTGGTTCTGGCATAGTTAATTTCCAACCTTTAAAACCGCCTTTTACTAATTTTATTGGATAAATATTACCATTTATATCACACTTTCCAACTCTTTTATCAGTATTTACTTCAATTAAAGTTCCAAAAGCATCTATATAAGCTATTTTTTCGGAATCAAGGTTTTTAATATCGCCATTTTCCTCTAAGCTGCCAATTTTTATGCCTTTGGAATTAAAAACTTGACCTTTTATATCCACTTGAGGTACATTTAATTTTTTATAATTTACAACTTGAGCTGAAACCCAAAAACAAATTGACATAAATGAAATTAATGCTATTTTTTTCATAATTTTATTTTATATTCTTACTTAAATATCTTATAAAGTATTTTCTATTGCAATATAGAATATTTAATATTAAAACAAGATTTTCAATGTAATTTTTTTATTTAATCTCAATTTTTATTTATTAAAAATCTTTTAAATTCAAAAGTCAATAAAATCTTAGAAGAAATATTTGACTTTTAATCACTAAAAATGAATATTAAAGTAGAAATAATCTCTAAAAAAAGATAATTTTGCAAAACAAATGGTATTCAACAGAAAAAATTACTCAAACGAACTTTTATTAAATCTTTATCAATCTATTTTAAAACCCCGATTGATTGAAGAACGCATGATTTTATTGGCTAGACAAGGTAAAATTCCAAAATGGTTTTCGGCTTGGGGGCAAGAAGCGATTTCGGCTGGTATTGTTTTGGGCTTACAATCAGATGACTGGATTTTTCCATCGCACCGTAATTTAGGTGTTTTTGTGAATCGAAATTTGCCGCTCGAAAAACTCATTTCGCAATGGCAAGGAAAGCAAAATGGATTTAGTAACGGGCGAGAAAGGTCGTTTCATTTTGGTTCAAAAAAGCATCATATAGGTGCCATGATTTCACATACGGCTGCACATTTTCCTGTTGCTTGCGGCTTGGCTTGGGGTAATATATTACAAAATAAAAATAGAATTACAGTAGCCATTTGTGGAGATGGAGCCACTAGTGAAGGCGATTTTCATGAAGCCCTTAATATTGCTTCCGTTTGGAATTTGCCCATTATTTTTGTGGTTGAAAACAACGGTTATGGTATTTCTACCGAAACAAAAGCCCAATTTAACTGTAATTCAATTATTGATAAAGCACCTGGTTATGGATTAGATGCTTTGCAAATTGATGGTAATAATATCTTAGAAATGTATGAAGTTATTTCTCAAATTTCTCAAAATATTCGTGTCAATCCACGTCCTGTTTTGATTGAGGCTATGACTTTTAGAATGAGAGCCCACGAAGAATCGGCCGACAATTCGTTTGTGCCTTCCGAAATTCTAGAAAAATGGGCTTTGAAAGATCCAATAGTAAGATTTGAGAAATTTTTATTAGATGAATTTGTAATTAATTCGCAAACCATTACCCAAATAAAAACTGAAATAAACACTGAAATTGACAAAGCAATTTTAATTTCTGATACAGATTTTTATCCTGTTTCGAGCGAAAAACAAGAGCTTGAAGCCATGTATATGCCACATATCCAAAAAGAAACTTATAGCGAAGACTCTCCAACGCAACGACTTAGGATGATTGACTCTATAAGAAATACGATGGATGATGGCATTGAAATTAATTCTAATTTAGTCATATACGGACAAGATATTGCAAAATTTGGTGGTATTTTTAAAGCCACTGAAGGGCTTTTTGAAAAACACGGAGAAAATCATATTCGCAACACGCCCTTGTGCGAATCGGCTTTGGTAGGAATGGCGCTTGGATTATCGATGGTAAATCAAAAATCTATTGTTGAAATTCAGTTTTCTGATTTTGTAAGTAATGCCTTTAATCAAATAATAAATAATTTGGCAAAATCTTACTACCGTTGGGGGCAAAATGCAGATACAGTTATTCGATTGCCAACGGGTGCAAGTGTGGGTGCAGGTCCGTTTCATTCACAAAGTTTGGAAGCTTATTTTTTCCATTGTGCTGGACTTAAAATTGTATATCCATCCAATGCCATTGATGCCAAGGGACTACTTAATGCAGCCATTGATGATCCAAATCCTGTTTTATTTTTTGAACATAAAGCCTTATACCGCTCTGATTATCAAGATGTTAGTACGGATAATTATTTTATTCCCATAGGAAAATCTAAAATTATAAGAAAAGGAAATGATGCAAGCATTATTACTTATGGTTTGGGTGTAAAATGGGCTTTAGATTTGTGCGAATCCGAAAATTTGGATGTAGAAATTATTGACTTACGCAGTCTTTCGCCTTGGGATAAAGAAGCAGTTTTTGAATCTGTTGAAAAAACAGGAAAAGCCTTGGTTTTGCACGAAGATACGATTACAGGCAGCATCAGTGCTGAAATAAGTGCCTGTATATCAGAACATTGCTTTACTTTTTTGGATGCACCCGTGGCGAGAGTTGGCAGTTTAGATACGCCAGTTCCGTTTGCAAATGTGCTCGAAAATCAGTTTTTACCCGTACAAAGATTGAAAGAAAAACTAAATGAATTATTGAAATGGTAAAACAAGTTAGGTAATAATTACACATATTTATAGAACTAAAATAAAAAATTATTTTAAAAAAATTTATAATATAAAGTAATAATATCGATATTATAAAATATTTATATACGTTTTAAAATATTTAAATAAAATTAAAACATGAATTTATCTGCAACAATTTCTGGACTACAAGAAGCATTAAAATTTACACCAGAAAATTTTCCATTAAAAAAAATGTTGGGTGATGCACTTTTTGAGGCTCAAAGATTTAACGAAGCAGAAGTTATTTTTCATCAATTGGTAATTTCTAACTCACAAAATCTCGACTATAAATATAGCTTATCATGTTGTTATGCAAAGAACAATAAAATAAGTGCTAGTCAAATTGTGCTAGACGAATTGGCTGAAAAAAAGTATCAAAATGCGTCATTTTATATTCAATATTCTAAATATTTAATTGAATCAAAAAAATATGAATTAGCATCAGAATATTATCAAAATGCAATTGATTTGGACGAAAATCTAATTGATGTAGATTTAGAAAATATTTTTAATAAATATATTGTTCAGCCCAAAAACGAACAAGAAACGGTTGTATTATATTCAAATGAATCTGAAATTCAAAGTTTTAAACCCGATTTTCAAGGTTTAGAAAAACCCAAAATTACTTTTGAAGATGTGGGAGGCATGGTGCAAGTAAAAGATGAAATTTCGATGAAAATCATTTTTCCGCTTACACATCCAGAAATTTATAAATCTTACGGCAAAAAAATAGGTGGAGGAATTCTATTGTATGGTCCTCCAGGTTGCGGAAAAACTATGATTGCAAGAGCCACTGCTGGACAAATAAATGCTTCATTTATTTCTGTTGGTATAAATGAAATTTTGGATATGTATTTGGGAAGTAGTGAAAAAATATTCATGCCGTTTTTAGTGCTGCAAGGCAAAATACGCCTTGTGTGCTTTTTTTCGATGAGGTTGATGCCCTTGGTGCAAACCGAAATGATTTAAAACAAAATTGGTTTAAAACAGTCATTAATCAGTTTTTGGATGAATTGGATGGCGTAAAATATTCTAATGAAGGAATTTTGATTTTGGCAGCTACCAATGCACCTTGGCACATGGATTCGGCATTTAAACGACCTGGCAGGTTTGATAGACAAATTTTTGTTAGTCCACCTGATGCTGAAGCAAGAAAGAAAATATTTTCGCTACATTTAGCTGAAAAACCAACCGAAAAAATAAATATCGAAGACTTAGTTAAATTAACTTATAACTATTCGGGAGCAGATATTAAAGCCGTTATTGACACCGCCATAGAATCAAAACTATTTGAATCTATGAAAAAAGGAGCTGCCATTCCAATTTCAACCAACGATTTAAAAAATGCCATTCAAAAAGTACGTCCATCCACAATAGATTGGCTCGAAACAGCTCGTAATTATGCCACTTATTCCAACGAATCGGGTCAGTACAACGATATTCTTAGCTATTTCAAATCAAAATGAGCGATATTCAAAACATTGCATTTGAAAGAGGAAAGGCACTTTATGAGCTAAAAAGATATAATGAAGCCCTTAAAGAGTTATTTGTATCATATAATTTTGATGCCAATCACTATGATACTATTATGCATATTGCATTTTGCTATTACTATTCTGGTAATCAAGAAAATTGCGAAAAATTTGCTAAAGAATTAGTTTCAAAATTTCCTGATTATCATCACGCCCATTATGTATTAAGTTATTTTATAGATACAATTGATTTAGCAATTTCTTCTGCCAAAAAATCATTGGAATTAGAGCCAGATTATTTGCCAACTATAGCCCTTTTGGCAAGTTTAGAAATTCAAAACGGAAACCCAAAAGAAGCCCTTATTTATATAGATTTAGGCTTGAGTTTGGATCCTACCGATGTGGATTTATTGATTTATAAATTGCAATATTTTACGTTTTTAAAAGAAAAAAAACATAGTATTGAAGCAGAAAATATTATAAAAATACTTTTAGATGCAGAACCTAACAATGACTCAGTTCATTATGAAATTGCAGAATATTATTGCGATATATTCCGTTTTGAAAACGCCATTACACATTATAAAAAAACCATTTCTTTAAATCCTCAAAGAAAAGACATAAGAATAAAACTAGCAGAAACAAGAAATAAAATCAATAGTAATTCTTTCTTTGGAATTAAAATGATGCCTAAAGATACTTGGATTTTATTTAGTTTTTTTATTTTTTCGTTTGTATTGTTTGTGATTTTTATTTCAGTTTTTGAAGATTATTTTAACAAATTGAAATTTAAAAATCAGGGGATGATTTTAATAACTCCTGTACTTTTTTTCTTTTTAATTTCATTTTTGTACTTATTGGCTTTCAAAAAATACAAAATAAGTATATCTATAAAAAAATGGTTTTCAAAATATACCACAGAAGAGCCAGGTTTAATTTGGGATCAAGATGTTTATTTTGGCGTACCTGTAACTCAAAAATTTAGCTTCATGTATGTAATAATTTTCCTTTGCAATTTTATATGTATGTTTTTAGTTGTTGCTATGGTTATTTTTGTTATTATAAAATTGAAAATTGAAAATAATACGGAATCGAAATCAATAATTCTAACAACTTTGAGTGTAGCTTTTCTGGGAATTTTTGTATTTCCAGAAATCTTGTACTTTCAATATTTGAAATACAAAAAATTTATTCCAATTTCAAAATTTAACTCAAAAAAACATCTTTTTTTCTTCCCTATTTTTATAATTATAATGAAAGTGATGTGGCGTTTTGTGCTTTAGATTTGTGCGAATCCGAAAATTTGGATGTAGAAATTATTGACTTACGCAGTCTTTCACCTTGGGATAAAGAAGCAGTTTTTGAATCCGTTGAAAAAACAGGAAAAGCCTTAGTTTTGCATGAAGATACGATTACAGGAAGCATCATTGCTGAAATAAGTGCCTGTATATCAGAACATTGCTTTACTTTTTTGGATGCACCCGTGGCGAGAGTTGGCAGTTTAGATACGCCAGTTCCGTTTGCAAGCGTATTAGAAAATCAGTTTTTACCCGTACAAAGATTGAAAGAAAAACTAAATGAATTATTGAAATGGTAAAACAAGTTAGTAATAATTACACATATTTATAGAAAATAAATCAAATTATAATTCTACATCATTTTCTGACCAGCAAGTTGTCCGCCATCTGCTACAATAGATTGCCCTGTCATAAAGCTACTTTCATTCGAAGCTAAAAACAAAAATACAGAAGCAATCTCTCGCACATTACCAGCACGGTTCAAAGGAATATAACGATCTATAAATTTCTTGGTAAATTCTGGCGAATCAATTTCCATTGACATAGGTGTTTGAATATAGCCCGGACAAACTGCATTTACTCTGATATTGAATTGTGCTAGTTCAATAGCCATCGTTTTTGTAAGCATAATTATACCACCTTTGGAAGCGTTGTAGTGCGAATAGCCAGCCTCTCCATCAAATCCATTTTTGCTAGCCATGTTTACAACTACACCGTTTTTGCGAAGTGCCATTTTTCGGCATACAAATTGTGAAATGTGAAAAAATCCTGTAAGATTTACGTCTAAGATATTCTTCCATTCTTTTTCTTCAATCTCTAAAAAAGATGTTTCCTTGGCAATTCCCGCATTATTAATCAAAATATCAATTGGAGCAATAGATTCTATTGTATTGATTGTCTTTTCTACTAAATTTCTATGAGTAAGATCAACAGCGTAGGTATAAATGCTTCTTTCTGCTTTTGAAAGAGAATTTTTTGCTTCACTCAAACTATTTTCGTTAATATCAATAATGGATACTAAAGCACCCTCTTGGGCAAATTGAGATGCTATTTCAAAACCGATGCCTCTTGCAGCACCAGTTACAACGACATGTTTACCAGAAAATCTTTTCATAGATTGAATTATATTTTTTGATATTAAAATTATACATATTTTGGAGCAAAACTACATATATTTAATATAAAACCTCTATAATTTTAAAAATAAGATATTAGGGAACCTCTAAAAACCCCAATATTATTTTTAAAAACCCCACCCAAACCAATTTCTGCTACGAAACCGCAGAATCTAAGGGGCAGGGCTTCAACGGAATTGAGGTTTTTAGGAGTTCCCATAACATTAACCCTCATCCGAGCTTGGTTTTTGAAGGGTTCTACACCACAAATTAAATCACCAAAAGATCGATTTAAGATGAGTATTTTTGGTGCAATAGTAATAAAAGGACAATTAATAATCTCTCAATCAGACATTTTTAATGCTGAAACATTTCTGTTATTCTTACAAAAAATAGTTATAAAAGCAAAAGTTGGGGTCACTAACACAGGAAAAAAAGAAAGATTTTATTGGTACTTGTTAATGCAAAATACCAACATGCTTTGCTTATTCAGCTTTGGCTTGTACAAATGAAAGACTTCATTGAGTTATATTTCCTGCCACCTTATTCTCCAGATCTAAATGTAATCGAAATGCTTTGGAAAAAAACAAGAAGGGCGGTTACTGACAATAGATTTTTTGAAAAGCTAGATGATTTAAAATATGACCTTCAATTATTTTGGAATAATTTTAAAGAATCTAATCAAGAATTAAACTATTAACCACGTTTATTTATGACGTTTAATATA
>REAG01000118.1 GCA_004294265.1 Cytophagales bacterium
TTAGTTACAATAGACAAATTTAATTTGGTTTTTGGCACAAGGTTCAGCAAGCATCATTCTGTTTAATAAGTTGTCAAATATACTTTCTTTGAATATTGAGCGATTGATTCTATAACAAAATTCGTTTAAATAGCCTTGCAAATAATCTGGATTTACACTATGATGGATGCCTCTTATCCAACTTTTTAGTTGCTGTATGCCTCTGTGCATGACTTTGAAGTTTTCTTTTGGCTTACTTTTTTGTTGGTCTATCTGAAATTCCTTTTTTAACGGGAAATATCCTGACCATTTATCTGTCATTACTTTGGCATCGGTGCTAATATGTTTCTCAAAAAATGGCTTTAATTGCTCAGAACTCGCATTTTCTATTTTCTTAACATACATCCTCTTTGTGCCTTTGCCTCCATTTTTTTCAATGGCAACAACTATTTGAGATTTTTTTACGGCACCCCTTCCAACAGCACCCGTTTCTTGCTCTCCTATAAAAGCCTCATCAACCTCTACACATCCTTTTAAAGGATATTTTTCACTACTTTTCATCGACACCCTTACTTTTTGCTGAAATAATAAGGCCGTTTTACGATTTATGCCAACATTTTTTGCCAATTGCTCTGCCGAAATACTTTTTGTGGTGGCACTCATCTTAAAAATGATTAAAAATGCCTTTTCAAGCCCAAATTTTACCTTATGAAAAAGCGTATTGGCGGTGGCAGATACAATATAATTGCATTTTTTACACCTTTTATGATACAAAATAGTGCAATTACTCTCTTCTGTTCCTTTGCAATGAGGACATTCAAAACCGTTTTTCCAACGATAGGCTGCCAAATAACTCATGCACGCTTCTTTTGTTGCGAATTTATCCTTAAACAATATTTCATTTTCCCCTTTAAATGCCTCAATCATGCCCTTATTTTAAATTAACCAAATTTTATTTGGCAAATATAATACTTTTTTCTAATATGTAACTAAGTGGGCTTTTCTAATTTTTTTTATTTAAAATAAAACAAAATTTACGCTAATTATAACAATTTCAAAACCTATATTTGTAAATTAATTTAAAAATTATTTTTAGCATAATTTCTCAATTTTATTTTAGTTATTTAATGAAAAAATTCACATTTACAGATAAAAAAGATACACGTTCTGGTTTTGGGGACGGCATGACAGAATTAGGGAAAAGCAATAAAAATGTGGTTGCATTATGTGCAGACCTTACAGATAGTTTAAAATTAGGGACATTTGCAAAAGAAAATCCTGAAAGATTTATCCAAACGGGTATAGCAGAGGCAAATATGATTGGAATTGCAGCTGGCATGACCATTGGTGGAAAAATTCCTTTTGCAACAACTTTTGCAAATTTTGGTACAGGTAGAGTGTATGATCAAATTCGTCAATCGGTAGCTTATTCGGGTAAAAATGTAAAAATTGCTTGCTCACACGCAGGTTTAACTCTTGGGGAAGATGGTGCAACTCATCAAATTTTGGAAGATATTGGTTTAATGAAAATGTTGCCTGGTATGACCGTAATTAATACTTGCGACTACAACCAAACGAAAGCTGCAACAATTGCCATAGCCGAACACAAAGGTCCTGTTTATTTGCGTTTTGGTCGCCCTGTAATTCCAGTTTATTCAGATACCAACCAAGTTTTTGAAATAGGAAAAGCTTGGATGGTAAATGAAGGTAAAGATGTTACAATAATTGCAACCGGACACATGGTTTGGGAAGCAATCTTAGCTGGCGAAATGCTCGAAGCAAAAGGTATAGATGCAGAAATAATAAACATTCATACCATTAAACCACTTGATGTTGAAGCGATTATAAAATCTGTTACAAAAACAAAATGCGTAGTTACAGCAGAAGAACACAATATAATTGGAGGTTTAGGAGATAGTGTTGCTCAGGTTTTATCCACAAAATTTCCAGCACCACAGGAGTTTATTGGCACTAAAGATACTTTTGGCGAAAGTGGAACACCTGATGAATTGATGTTAAAATATGGTTTGAAAGCTGCAAATATTGTTGAAGCAGCTGAAAAAGTAATTTCAAGAAAAAAATAGATATTATTACAAAAAAAGCTATTAGAAATAATAGCTTTTTTTGTAATAACATATTTAAAATGACTGGCTTAATTAAACAATATTTTTATTTTTTCTAATTTAACCACTATTTCAGAAAAATATAGTTTTAAATATCAATAAAGGGAACTCCTAAAAACCTCAATTCCGTTGAAGCCCTCCCACTTGGATTCTGCGGTTTCGTAGCATAAATTGGTTTGGGTGGGGTTTTTAAAAATAATATTGGGGTTTTTAGAGGTTCGCTAAAATCTTTTTACATAAAGTATAAATATATTGAGTCTAATAAATATTTAGAAAGCCCCTTTCTTATTTCTCCAACTGGTAAAAGTTTTCAAGGAATTCGTAAGTATTTATTAAACTTTATATTATAACAACATATTCTTTCCGTACTCAATTTTTCTATATAGCAAATAATTAAATCAGAGATTTGTTCTTAAAATTACTAAATTTTAAAACCTACCATAAATCCAATTTCTTCAACGATACCACAGACTCGAATTGAAATGACTTGCGAGGCTCGTATATTTCTAGTAATAAATTAAAAATAAATACCTTTATTATTATTGAAAAGTTTTAAATGCTAAGTCCAATGGACATGATGTGATTTGTTTATCCAAAAAATATATTCTATATAATTACAAATCAAAAACTAAAAAAAACCTATTATTGTGTCAGATTAATTTACAAATTCAATATCTATGCGCGATATTACCTCAAAAGTAAGTTCATTAAGAACAGCCAAGGCTACGGCAAGTATTTTTTGCTCCGAAAAAACTATTTTATTGATAAAAAGTGGAGAAATTCCGAAAGGAAATATTTTTGAATTTGCCAGATCTGCCGCTTTTTTTGCTGCCAAAAAAACCGATCAACTTTTGCCACATTGCCATCCTGTGGGAATAGACAGCATGACCATGACTTTTGAAATATTTAAAAATCCATCCAAAATAACAATAAATACAGAATTAAAATTTATTGGAAGAACAGGAATTGAAATGGAAGCACTCACAGGGGTTTCGGTAGCGGCACTCACTATGTATGATATGCTCAAGCCTGTCGATAAAAATCTTGAAATTGGTGAGATTAAATTAATAGAAAAAAAAGGCGGAAAATCAGAAAAAAAATATTTCAATACACCACCCACTTGTGCCGTTTTAGTATGTTCTGACTCTACTTTTGCTGGAAAAAGAGAAGATAATTCTGGTAAGAAAATAGTTGAAATGCTAAAATCTCATGCCATAGAATGTATAGATTATAAAATAGTCCCAGATGAAAAAAATACCATTCAACAAGAAATTCAAAATTGGGTAAAACAAGATATTCAATTTATTTTTACTACAGGAGGCACAGGCTTAAGCCATAGAGACAACACAGTGGAGGCGGTTGAAGAAATTTTAGAAAAAAAAGCCAATGGAATTTCTGAAGCCATGCGTGCATTTGGTCAAGCTCGAACATCACTTGCGATGATGAGCAATGGAGTGGCAGGAAGTATTGCAAATACAACTATTATTACTCTTCCTGGCAGCACAGATGGTGCCAGAGAGTCATTAGAAGCAGTTTTGCCAACCTTATTTCATGCTCGTAAAATGCTTAAAGGTGGCGGACATTAGTAGGAATTTATATTTTTGATTTCAAAAAAATTGAAACCATTTCAGTAGATTTTTCCATATCATAATCATTATTGATAATAATATCGGATGTTTTTAAATACGGTTTTGTGTATTTTTCATATCCGACCCAAACATGGTGTTCAAAATCATATAAAGTATGTTGGGTAGAATAATTACGCTCAACTAAATCACGACCTAGCCTGCGAATTATACACTTTTCATCGGAGGTTTTTACAAATATTTTAAAATCTAAAATAGATTTTAAAATGTCGTAATGAAATATAAAAACGCCTTCTATAATTATAATACTTTTTTTCTCAAATACAAGTTCACGAGGTATGATTTTGGGGTTATTGAATGTATATTCTTTAATAATTACTTTTTTTCCACTCAATAAATTGTCTAAATCTGATTTAAAACGAATGATATCAATAGCTTCAGGTAAATCAAAATTTACTTTATCGTTGCTATCTTTTATTTGTTTGTCTAAGGGTTTGTAATAATTATCCAAAGAAAACACACAAACCGATTCAGCTCCAACCTTTGAAACTAAATTCTTAACAAAAGTTGTTTTTCCTGATCCGCTAGCTCCAGAAACCCCAATTACATAACTTTTCATCATAAATTATTAATGTCATAATTGTTTTTTAACAAGATTAAATAAATCTTGAGCAAAAGGAAAAATAAATTCAATGACACTAATTGTGTAAGGTGCAATTGAAGAAATAAATTGAAATAATGGAGCATCTTTGGTAATATTTTCGGGAATAATAATTCCTGAACTTTTCACTAACCAAACCAAAATACTCACTGTAAAAGTCCAGCGAAATAAACCAATAAATGCACCCGCAATGTTATCTAAAATTCCTGCAAAAATAGTAAAATCTAGCACTGTTTTAATAGCAAAACCAATGGCTCTTACACCTAATAAAACCAATGTAAAAATTACTAAAAAAGATAAAAATGGTAATATTTTAGACATATTTGGAAAATATTGATATAATACACCAATTCCTACTTGCAATAATTTAAAAGCTAAAATTACTCCTAAAATTATCGAAATTACTTCAAAAAGCATCGTTACAAGTCCTTTTTGATAGCCTTGATAAATTCCGTACAGAATAGGAATTAAAATAATTATATCAATAAATTTCATATTTTTATTAAACTAAAAGCGTTTTAACTAAAGTAGAAACCAGTTTTCCGTCAGCAATTCCGGCTAATTCTTTAGTGGCTACTCCCATAACTTTTCCCATATCTTGCGGACCTCTTGCTCCCACTTTAAGTATGATTTCTTGTAATTTTGACTTAATTTCGTCTTCATTTAATTGTTTTGGCAAAAACTTTTCAATAATGGCAAGTTCTGCTTCTTCAACTGATGCTAAATCGGCTCGGTTTTGAGCTTTAAAAACTTCTAAACTTTCTTTTCGTTGTTTAGCAGCCTTTGAAAGCAATTTTAATTCAGTATCTTTTGAAAGTTCGCCTTGCTGACCTTCAGAGGTTTCTGCAAGCAAAATCATAGATTTTATGCTTCTTAATGCTCTCAAAGAATCTTGATCTTTGGCTTTCATGGCTTCTTTTATAGAAGAATCAATGTCTGATTTTAAACTCATATTTTTAAATTTATTTTGTAAAAGTAGTAAAAAACCATACAATTTGTATATTCGTGCTAAATTTATATACAACTATTTTTAAAAAATGGAATTTAAAGAAACTGGTTTTGAAGGCTTATTTGAAATACAGCCACGAATTTTTGAAGACGAAAGAGGGTATTTTTATGAATCTTTCAATGAAAAATTATTTTTTGATCACGGAATAAAAGAAAAATTTGTTCAAGACAATCAATCCTTTTCCAAAAAAGGGGTTTTAAGAGGATTACATTTGCAAAATCCACCATGCGCTCAAGGCAAATTGGTAAGAGTAATTTCAGGCAAAGTTTTGGATTCGGTTGTTGATATTCGCAAAGACTCTAAAACTTTCGGAAAATGGTATTCCGTAATATTAGATGCCAAAAAACAAAATTTATTGTATGTACCTCCAGGCTTTGCACATGGTTTTTCTACGCTCGAAGATGCAGTTTTTAGTTATAAATGCACCGATTTTTATAATAAATCAGCCGAAGGTGGTATTCTTTGGAACGACCCACAATTAAAAATTGATTGGATGGTCGAAAATCCTTTAGTAAATATTAAAGATCAAGAATTGCCAACATTTAATGATTTTATAAATAAATAATTTTTTCTTATAAATCTAAAATAAAAAAACCGCTCCTTTTAGAGCGGTTTTTTTTATTTTATGTTAAGTATCAATTACTACCCATTCATTGTTGCAAGAAACTCTTCGTTCGACTTAGTTCCTCTCATTCTATCAAGTAAGAAATCCATAGATTCTTTTGGATTCATGTCGCTCATATATTTTCGTAATATCCAAACTCTGTTTAACTCTTCTTGACTCAATAAAAGATCTTCTTTACGAGTACCAGAAGATGGAACATCAATGGCAGGGAAAATTCTGCGATTTGCTAAACTTCTATCTAATTGCAACTCCATATTGCCAGTTCCTTTAAATTCCTCAAAAATAACTTCATCCATTTTAGAGCCAGTTTCAATCAAAGCAGTAGCAATAATAGTAAGTGAGCCTCCATTTTCAATGTTACGAGCAGCACCAAAGAAACGTTTTGGTTTATGCAAAGCATTCGCATCCACACCTCCAGAAAGTATTTTTCCAGAACTTGGAACTACTGTATTATAGGCACGTGCTAATCGGGTAATAGAATCTAATAAAATGACTACATCGTGTCCACACTCAACCAATCTTTTTGCTTTTTCTAACACAATAGATGAAACTTTTACATGTCTATCTGCCGTTTCATCAAAAGTAGAAGCCACAACTTCAGCTTTTACACTGCGTTGCATATCTGTAACTTCCTCTGGTCTTTCGTCTATTAATAATACAATTAAATAAACTTCTGGATGATTTTCAGCAATTGCATTTGCAATTTCTTTCAACAAAACTGTTTTTCCTGTTTTAGGTTGAGCCACAATCATACCTCTTTGCCCTTTTCCAATGGGAGCAAAAAGATCTAAAATACGAGTACTCATCAAACTCGCACGTGTACATAAATTTAATTTTTCTTGTGGAAAAAGTGGCGTTAAAAATTCAAACGGAATTCTATCTCTTACCTCTTCTGTTGTTTTGCCATTTACGGTTTCAACCCGCAATAAAGCAAAATATTTTTCACCTTCTTTTGGTGGTCTAACTTGTCCTTTTACGGTATCGCCCGTTTTTAAGCCAAAAAGCTTAATTTGCGATGCCGAAACATAAATGTCATCTGGGCTTGCCAAGTAATTATAATCTGAAGAACGCATAAAGCCATAACCTTCCGACATGATTTCTAAAACACCTTCGTTCGTAATAAAACCATCAAATTCTCTTGTTGGTCTGTTTCTTTGTTGGTTTTGATTTTGATTTTGGTTTTGGTTAGGATTTGTGCTTACTCCGTTTGCATTATTTTCAGTAGAGTTTTGCGTTCTTTCTCGTTTTGGAATAGAGGTTATTATATTAGACTCAACAACCAAAACTTCGTTAATTATTTCTACATTTTGTGTAAAAAGATTGGAGTCAGAGGGCTCATCAATTTTAATAATTAAAGGTTCAGAAGAGATAAATTCTTCCTTTTTTGGTGTCTGAGTTGAGGCTGACTTTGGAGTTATTGCTTGTCTTTGCTTTGGAATTGGAGGTGCTAAAGTTGATTTTGGCATTGAATTTCCATTATTTTCGGCAGCAACTGTCCTTATTCTAGGTCGTATAGCAGAATTTTTATTTCCAGTTTCTGGAAGTACTGCTGTTGGATTTATAGCTTGCTGGTCAAGTATTTTATAAACTAATTCTTCTTTTGTTAACTTTTTACTATTCTTAACGTCTAATTTTTCTGCAATCTCTTTGAGTTCAGAAATAAGTTTGAGGTTGAGCTCCTCGATGTTATACATAAAATAAATTTTTTGGTGTTGTAAACAGCATAAAATGCTTTGAAAATTGAAATAAGAATCAAAACCGTGGATGCAAATGCTTAGTTTTGATTGTAAATAATATTGCAAAAGTAATAGAAATTTTTAATTCACCAAAATAATAAAATATTTTATTTATAATAATTAGGTTTTGTATTTTCATAAATTTTTCCAATCCTTACATATAAATATATATTTACTTTAAAATTAAAGTAAATATTAAATAAAAATAGCTGCGTTTACTGGTTGAATCTTACAAATAAAAAAATAAATTCTAAAATATCCTTTTAAAAATTTATTTTAAACTAAATTTATTGATAAATAAAATTAATCATTAATATAAAATGAATTATTGGTTGTTAAAATCAGAACCTAATGTGTATAGTTTTGATAAATTAAAGTCAGAAAAAAAAGGTATTTGGGATGGTGTTCGTAATTACCAAGCCAGAAACAACCTAAAAGCAATGAAAAAAGGTGATTTAGCTTTTTTTTATCATAGCAATATTGGCAAAGAAATAGTTGGAATTGTTAAAATTATAAAAGAAAGCTATCCTGATTCAACTTCAGATGATTTGAGATGGGTGGTGGTTGAAGTAGAACCATTTTATACTTTTAAAAAACCTATTTCGCTTCAACAAATAAAAAGCGATGCAATTCTTCAAAATATTGGATTAATCAAGCAGAGTAGATTATCTGTAATGACTATTAAGCCTGAGGAGTTTGATTATATTTTAGCTTTTGATAATTGATAAAACAATTTTTTTATTACGCTTTGATTATAATTAAAGTACATTATAAAATTACTATATTTGTGATTTTAAAAATATTAATATGAGTAAAATAATTTTCAAAATCAATTATTTTAGTTCAGAAAAGTTGAAAAATTTTTTAAAAAAAGATAAAAAATTTCAGCAAGGCTTACGTCTTTATACTTGTTATCAGGTTTCATCAAGAAAAAGACCGTAATAACTATAATCGATGTATGATACATCGTTCAAGTCTATTTGTAATTTGGTTAAATGAGGGCGGAATAGATGCTTTAAAAGATAAAATTGAATTATTTTTCCTTTCACCCTATTCTTCAGACCTAAATCAAATAGAAAGAATTTGGTGGTTTTTGAGAAAAAAGTTACAAACAACAGGTAAACTATAAAAACCTAAAGTAATTTATTTATAGTAAAATTTAGAAAAGAAAAGATAAGTATATAACCTTTTAGTATTATTATATTAGTAATATTCCATAATATTGGGACGCTTTCCTCCTTTTGGATTCTGCGTCTTTGTAGCAGAAATTGGTTAGTGGTCGGGTATTTATTTTATAATATTTAAGTGGGCTTTTCCACGTAATTATTTATTAGACTTTATATAAAATAAGAGAAAGAAAAACGGCATATTTGCAAAAGGTATGGTTTCTTGCTCCTAAGATATTTCTTTGAAGCCGAAAGTCCAGTTCTATACTTGAATTTAAAAATAAATTAATAACTTTGACTCAAATATAATTCAGTTTCTTTCTATGATGATGTGAAACTGGACATTCATACATTTGAAATAAAATTAATATAAAAGATTCTTTAAATATGCAAATTCTAGATAAAGAAACTTCCAAAAACACGATAAAACATTGGTTTATGCACCTTCAAGACCACATTTGCAGAGATTTGGTACTTGCCGATGGCGGAAATTCAACATTCAAAGAAGATATTTGGACAAGGACTGAAGGAGGCGGAGGAAGAACACGAACCCTCACAAATGGTAAGATTATTGAAAAAGGAGGCGTTGCTTTTTCGGCAGTTTGGGGCAAAACACCCGAAAAAATTCTTTCAGCTTTAAAGTTAGAAAATGCAGATTTTTTCGCAACAGGTGTTTCTATTGTTTTGCATCCTCATAACCCAAATGTGCCAATTATTCACATGAATGTACGGTATTTTGAAATGTCGAACGGTATTTGGTGGTTTGGTGGTGGTATTGATTTAACTCCCCATTACGTTGTAGAAAATGATGCCCGTTTTTTTCATAGTCAGCTCAAAAATGCTTGCGACAAACACGATTCTGACTATTATCCAAAATTTAAAAATTGGGCTGACGATTATTTTTTTATCAAACATAGAAATGAAACAAGAGGTATTGGAGGTATTTTTTTTGATCAATTAAATAACCAACCGAAAGAAAATATCTTCGATTTTGTAAAGGAAATTGGAAATACTTTCATTCCTATTTATACACATTTAATGAAAATAAACCACGAAAAACCGTCTGCCGAAAATGAAAAAAAATGGCAAGCCATTCGCAGAGGGCGATATGTAGAATTTAATTTGGTTTATGATAAAGGCACTAAATTTGGGCTCGATACCAACGGGCGAACTGAAAGTATTTTAATGAGTATGCCTCCTATGGCAAACTGGGATTATCAATTTCCAATTATTGAAAATAGTTTAGAATTTAAAACACAATCTTACTTAAAAAAAGGAATTGAATGGATTTAATCTTACGCTTATGGATTTTTATTAATCAATTTGATACTGATGTATTTTTATTCTTAAACAATATAAACACACCCTTTATGGATATTATAATGTTTTGGTTATCGCATAAATGGATTTGGTTGCCTTTATATTTTGGAATAGCATTTTTGTTGTTTTACAAGTTAAAAAGATTTGACTTAAGGCTAGTAATTGTGATTGCATTAATTATTGCAGCAACGGATTTAACTTGCTCATTATTTTTAAAACCTACTTTTAAAAGACCTCGCCCATGCCACGAACTTGCTTTACAAAGTAAGATTCATCAAGTTGGAAATTGTGGTGGCAGCTTCGGATTTGCCTCTTCGCATGCAGGAAATACTTTTGCACTTGCAACATTTGTTTTTTTATGGTTTAGGAAAAATAAATATTTTGGATTTTTATTTATTTGGGCTTTTTTAGTAAGTTATAGTCGTATTTATTTGGGCGTTCATTACCCTTTAGATATTTTAGTGGGAGCTTCTATTGGTGTTTTATTTGCACAATTAGGATATTTTTTGTGCTCCAATGAACTTAAAATTTAAAAATTTATAGATAAGTATTCTGGGAACCTCTAAAAACTCCAATATTATTTTTAAATACCCCACCCAAACAAATTTCTGCTACGAAATCACAGAATCCAAAAGGTTAAAAACGTCCCAATTTTATGGAATATTACTAATGTATTGATCATTAAGGATAAAATATTTATCTGGACTTTTCTTTAATTATAAATCTTTGAAAACTTTCCCCTTTGGAGAAATAAGAAAAAGATTTTATGAAAATTTAATTATAAAATTTATTAGTTTTAATATAAGCTAAATCACTTTTTGTCATCCCCTTTTTGAAAAATAATGAGATAGAAGTTTTAAAATCATTAACATTACTTCATAAAGTACAGAATTATGATATGAAACGATTATGAATTTAGAGTCTTTCAAGTTCAAGTCAATATAATCAATAGGTAAAATCAACAAAATTCTTCCTTTGTTTCACTTTAAAAAAGAGATAGGCATCAATAAAATTATGGAGCGTAATTTAGATATAAAACAAAAACCTTATTTTGTTAAAGTCACATAATTATTTTATGTATAATAAATGAAAAAAACCAAACTAAAAAACTTTTTAAGCAACATAATTAGCAATAAACAAAATATTGTTTACTTTTGTAAAGTATTTGGTTTGTTCAAATTTCAATTTGAGTCAATTAAAAGGGAATTTCGGTAAAGTCCGAAGCTGTACCCGCAACTGTAATTTTCGTTCATAAATTTTCTTCATCAAAGTCACTGATTAAAATCGGGAAGACAAAGAAAATTGAAAAAAGCCAGGAGACCTGCCAAATATAATCAGATTCAATTATGCTCGGGAAAAAGCAAAATAAAGTCTTAGCAAACATAGCATTTTAAATTATGTGTATGTTTTGTGGTATTTAATTTTATTAGAAATGAAAGAACAGGTAAAAATATTTTTAACCGCTGTGATGTTTTATACACGAATTCCATGCCCAACTTGGGTGGATCATTCGCCTGATTATATCAACAAATGCACCAAATATTTCCCACTTATAGGATGGATTGTAGGAATAGTTTTCTCTATATCGTTTCTGATATTTAACTATTTATTTAATGTCGAGATAGCAATAGTTTTGAGTATTTTAGCAACTATTCTTACTACTGGGGCTTTCCATGAAGACGGTTTTGCCGATGTTTGTGATGGTTTTGGAGGCGGATGGACAAAAGAAAAAATTCTTGAAATAATGAAAGATAGCCGTGTTGGCACTTATGGTGCTGTTGGCTTACTTATCAACCTAATTTTAAAATTTTTTTTAATTTTAAAATTATCACCAATTACTAATTCCTATAATTTAATTTTCATTTTTATATCCGCTCACGCCCTAAGCAGATTAATGTCTGTAGGAATAATTTATTTTGGAGAATATGCCCGAGAAGATGCCTCTAGCAAAGTAAAACCCATTGCAGTTGCAATGTCTAAATCTGATTTTATGATTGCAATAATTATTGGAATAACACCATTTTTAATTTTAATATATTCTACTCAAATGATGTTTTTAGGAATTCTAATTCCAATGATACTATTTGTAATATATTTAAAAAAATATTTTGAAAAATGGATTGGTGGTTACACAGGTGATTGCTTAGGTTGCACCCAACAAGTTACTGAAATTGTGTTTTATTTAATTTTCTTGGCTATATGGAAATTTATTTAATCAGACATACAAAACCAAAGATAGAAGAAGGCATTTGTTACGGACAATTGGATATAGATTTGGCAGAAACTCAAAATATAGAAATTGAAAATATATTGTCAAAATTACCTTTAAATATAGATTTTGTATATTCAAGTCCTTTAAAAAGATGTAAAATATTGGCCGAAAATATTACTTCAAAAGTTTTGTTTGATGAAAGATTAATGGAATTAAATTTTGGTGATTGGGAAGGAAAAAAATGGGATGATATAGACCAAAACAAACTAAATAATTGGATGAATGATTATGTAAATATCAAAGTAGAAAATGGAGAATCTTACTTAGATTTATTTGATAGAGCTCAATCATTTTGGAATGAAAAAATAGTAAATTCTAATGATAATTTTAATAAAATTGCGATTGTATCGCATGCTGGTTTTATAAGAGCTATTCTTAGTTTTATACAAAATTCTAAATTGGAAGATTCTTTTCAAATCATACTTGATTATGGAAACATAAGTAAAATTACAATTCAAAATAAATCAACTGAAATAAACAATATAAATGAATAAATTTTACTTTTATATAGTAATATTTTTTTATATAAATTTTAAAATATTTTCACAATCAGATTCTATTAAAAAAATTTCTATTCCCGAAGTCGAAATAAGACAAATCAAAGAAATCTATTTTCAAACAGGTGTAAAAAAAGTACAATTAGATTCAATGAGTTATAAAAAAACAAATGCTTTATCAGAAGTTTTAATGGAGCAAAATTATGGACAAATTCAATCTTATAGTCCTGGGCAACTTTCTACGCCAAGTTTTAGAGGAACTTCTGCTAACCATACAGCCGTGATTTGGAACGGGTTTAATATCCAAAGTCAAATGAATGGTCAAACGGATTTTTCGTTATTACAAAATATGGCATCCAATCACGTAAAAGTACAAATGGGCGGAAGTGGGGCTTTATGGGGAAGTGGTGCTATTGGTGGCGTTATTCTTTTACAAAATATTCCAAGATTTAATAAGGGAACAACCGCAATTCTTCAGTTAAATGCGGGTAGTTTTAATCATTTTAGACAACAAGCTGAAGTTGAAATAAGTAAAAAAAATTGGGTAAGTTCAATTAAGATATTTAATCAAAATGCACTAAATGATTTTAAGTATATAAATACATATTTAGCTGATAGAAAGGAACTTACGCAAACCAATGCATCTATAAAAATTATGGGTTGTATGGTTAATAATGTATTTAAAATTAATAATCATAATCAAATTCAAGCTAATTTTTGGTTACAACAAGCAGATAGACAAATCCCGCCAACAATGCTTTCGTTAAAAAAAAATGAATCACAATTTGATTTTTCTTTAAAGTCAAATTTAAGCTATTCTTACAACAAAAACTTTTTTAAATTAAACGCAAGAGTGGGTTATTTTATTGAAAAAATTCAATTTAGAAGACCTTTGTATGATTCTTTAACCAATCAATCCAATACTTTAATTTCAGAAGTTGAAACTATGTTTAAATTAACCGAAAAACAATCGTTTCAACTCGGTTTTAATCATACTTTTGCACAAGCTGACGGTGATAATTTATTAAAAAAACAAATTTTAAGATTTTCTATTTTTGCATCTCATAAAATTGCACTTTTGAAAGATAAGTTAATTTTTCAAACTTCTCTAAGAGAACAAATTGATAATGCTAATTTTTCGCCATTTACTTTTGGCTTTGGTTTGGAAGCCAAAGTGCATAAAAGTATTATTTTGACTTCTAATTTTAATAGAAATTTTAGAATGCCAACGCTTAACGATTTATACTGGAACGACCCATCAGGAACTAAAGGAAATATAAATTTAAAACCAGAATTGGGTTGGACGCAAGATGTATCAATTACTTATTTATTGAAAAAAAATAATTTTGATTTTTCTATCAATTCAAGTGTTTTTAATTCATATATTGATAATTGGATAAATTGGAGAGAAAATAATTTTGGCAGACTAACGCCTCAAAATCTTCAATCCGTTTGGTCGAGAGGTGTAGAATATGGATTTAATGCTTCTTTAAAAATAAATAAAATTGTTCAAAAAATTACCTTTAATTCAGATTATACGATTTCAACTATTGAGGGAGCAAAAGATATAAATAGTAATTTATTAAAAAAACAACTCATCTATGTTCCTTATAATAAAACATTTATAAATTATTCTATTTATTACAAAAAAACTACTTTAGCATATCAATGGACATACACTGGATTTAGATATTCAACAGAAGATAATGAAGAATTTTTACCTGCATTTCATTTATCCAATATTGTATTAAACCAAGAATTAGATTTTAAAAAACTACATTTAAACGCATTTTTAAGATTAAATAATATTTTCAATCAAAACTATCAAATATTGGCAAGCCGACCCATGTATGGTATAAACTTTAATGTTGGCGTAACTTTCAAATTTCTTCAATCAAATATAAATTAAAAATGTTAAAAAAAACAATTTCAGTCTTATTGTTGTCAGCAACTTTGGGCTTTGGTCAGGTTTCAAACTTTGAAAATCTTTCAGTAATTGGAGTTAATAAATTTTGGAACACAGATGATAAACCTTTAAAAGGTACATTTGAGTTTCTTGATAATAATACTAAATTACCCAACACTTTTAACACAGGATTTGGAGGATATTTCTCTAATTTTGTAATTTCTAATAATATTAATACAACTTTAGGTGGTTTTACAAATCAATATTCGTGCATCTCGGGAAATGATTTTAAAGTAACAACGAGTGATGGAATTTTTGCAGTAGCTTACAATGATTCAAAAATTATTTTTAAATCGCCATCTTCCATAGCTGGATACTATATTAATAATTCCACTTACGCTTATTTGAGCATGAAAAATGGCGATCAATCACCTGCCAAAAAATTTGGAGGTACTTCTGGCAACGACCCTGATTTCTTTAAAATTAAATTTGAAGGCTATCAAAACGGAAATCTTGTAACTAATACAGGCGTAGATT
Source organism: Cytophagales bacterium (assembly GCA_004294265.1). Classification (GTDB taxonomy): domain Bacteria; phylum Bacteroidota; class Bacteroidia; order Cytophagales; family UBA9547; genus REAG01. The sequence continues at coordinate 15,418 of REAG01000118.1, forward strand.
TTTATCTTTCTGATTTTAGAAGTAGTACTAATTCGGAAGATTTCATACTTGACACTTGGAAATTTGTAACGCTTTCAAGCTTAGGTAGAATTGATAGTATAAAAGTAAGTTTTAGCTCTTCTGATATAGGTCAGTATGGAATAAATACGCCAACTTATTTTTGTATTGATACCGAAAATGATTTTACAAATTCTATAAGTTTACCAAGTAGTGGGTTTTTAAACCGAACTAATGGTTGGGTTACAAACACTTTTTTAGGTGAAAATATATCAATATCAAATCGATATGATATCAATTCATTGTATGGAAATAATTGGGAAAAGGGTTTTGCTTACAGCACAATCAATAACACAACTTTAGCTGGTTATGATAATCAATACGCCTCTAGTGCAGGCAAAGGCTTTGAAAATTCAGAAGTTTATGTACTTGGCAGACAAAATTCAGTAATAAAATTAAATACTCCAAACTCAATTACAGGTACATATATTACAAATACAACTTATGCTTATTTGAGTATGAAAAATGGAGATCAATTTGCCAAAAAATTTGGTGGTTCTACAGGCAATGATGCTGATTATTTTAAACTTACTGCCATAGGTTTTAAAAACGGAGCCACAACTTTAGGCGTTGATTTTTATTTAGCTGATTTCAGAGATTCAGATATTTCAAAAGATTTTATTTTAAACACTTGGGAATGGATGCCTTTAACTGCACTAGGAATTGTTGATAGTGTTCAATTTGTGTTAAACTCATCGGATTTTAACACAAATGGAATTAATACGCCTCTATATTTTGCATTAGATAATTTTACTTTATATTCTCCAACTACTTCAATTGAAACAGTTGATTTATTACTTTCTGATTTGCAAATTTATCCTAATCCATGTACAGATAAATTGTATATTAAAAGTGATATTGAATTAATAAATATTACTATTTATGATTCTTTTGGAAGTAAAATTTTAAATATAATAAATGAAAATGTAATAGATATTTCAAGTTTAAAACCAGGAATTTATATTGTTGATATAAATAATTCTAAAAGAACAAAAATTGTTAAAATATAGTCTAACAGTCTAATTATGAACGAATTAGAATCCATATTTTAATTTCCTAAATTTATATTTTTTTTATATATGTTCAAAATAAAAAAAATTTTGAACATATATAAAAACATTACATTACATTTATATAAATTTAGAAATATTATGGCATTTATAGATAATGTATTGCAAGAACCCTCTTATGGCTGGAAAGACGAAAATGGAAATGTAGTAATACCATCAAACAAGGAATTATTTAAAGAGCTTTTTAGAAGAATAAATATTTTTGAGAGCAAAAAAAATTGGGTTTCAATGATTGGCTGGTTTTGGGTTTTATGTATGAGTCCTTTTTTAGTCTTATTTGTTGCTAAATATTTTAGTTTAAAGCTATTTGCATGCTTTTTTGTGTATGCTATGATAATTATGAGTACACACGCCACAGTTTGGTACCATAGATATTGCACACACAGGGCATTTACATTTAGTAACTCTTTTTGGAAATTTATTACTCAAAACTTAGTTATAAAAGTAATTCCTGAAGAAATGTATGTGGTTTCTCATCATGTGCATCATTCAAAATCTGATATGCCTGGCGACCCCTATAATTCAACAGCAGGATTGTGGTATTGCATGTTAGCTGACACCAATCATCAAGGAATAAACAAAGAATTAAATGAAGTTGAATATCAAAAAGCATCAAACTTTTTGGCTCATACTGGAGTTCCATTAAATAATTATGAAACATATCAAAAGTGGGGTTCTATTGCTCATCCTGTGCATACATTAGCTTTGTGGGTATTTAATTGGTCGTTTTGGTACACAGCATTTTATTTAATTGGTGGTCATGCTTTAGCTTGCACCATGTTTTCGGCAGCTATGGTTTGGGTAGTTGGCGTTCGTGCTTTTAATTATACTGGACACGGAAAAGGTAAATTAGAACATAAAGATGGCATTGATTTTGACAGAAGTAACCTTTCAATCAACCAAATGCGTCCTGGATTATTTGCCGGTGAATGGCATAATAATCATCACTTATATCCTGCAAGTGCTCGTTCAGGTTTCTTACCTCATCAAATTGACTTAGCTTGGTGCTATATTTACAGTTTGTATAAAATTGGTGGTGTAAAAAAATACAATGATTCCAAAAAACATTTTTTTACAAACTATATAAACGTAAAAAAAGAAGAAGAATTAGAGGTTGCGGTTTAATGAAATTAAAGGGTTTAAAATTACAAATATTTGTAATTTTAAACCCTTTTTAATTGATACCTTTATAAAATTACTACACATTTTTTTATTTTTTTCAGATTAGATTTGTTTTTAAGATATTACCCTATTATTTTTAGATTTATTTATTCTAACAATTTTTAAAGCTATACAACAACCGACTAAACAAAAATTGAAGATTTACAAAGGCTTAGATTTTGACTTTTTTTCTAATGGATGCGTTGCAACTATTGGAATTTTTGATGGCGTTCATAGTGCTCATTTAATTTTATTAAAAAAATTAAGATTAAATTCGGCTAAATATAATTTACCATCAGTTATTATTACTTTTTGGCCTCATCCAAGAAGCATTTTACAACCTAATATCGAACTTCAATTTTTAACAACGCCCTCAGAAAAATATTCATTAATTGAAAAAACGGGTTTAGTGGATGCAATTATAGAAATACCTTTTTCACTAGAATTTTCGGAAATTTCAGCACAAAAATTTATAGAAAACATACTTTTAGATAAGCTAAAAATAAAAGCTTTGATATTAGGATATGACCATCATTTTGGTAAAAATAGAGAAGGAAATATTCGTTTTTTTGATTTCAAAAACTATTCTTTTGAGGTTTTGGAAATAGAAAAGCAAACCTTAAATAACAATACCATAAATTCTTCTAATATAAGAAAATTACTAAACGATGGAGATATAGAAAATGCCAATTTGTTACTTGGTCGTTCGTTTTCGATAAAAGGAATTGTGGAAGAGGGAAAAAAAATTGGACGAACTTTAGGATTTCCTACAGCAAATATTAAAACAAGTTTAATAGAGAAAATCTACCCTAAAGGAGTTTTTTTAGTTCATGTATTTGTAAGAAACTCTAAATATAATGGTTTATTAAATATCGGAATAAGACCAACCATAGATGGATTAAAACTTACAGTAGAAGTTCATATTTTAGATTTTAATTTAAGTATTTATGACGAGGAAATTGAAGTTTATTTAATACAAAAAATAAGAGAAGAACAAAAATTTGATTCACTAGGTAGCTTGAAAAACCAAATTATTGAAGATAAAAAATTAGCATTATTATTACTTGAAACCAACTATTGATTTAAAAGATTTTTTATATCATCTGCCATCAGATAAAATTGCAAATCAACCTAATGAAAAAAGGGATGAAAGTAAGTTATTGTTTTTTAAAAAAAGTGCTGGAATTGAAAAACATATTTTTAATAATATTTCTAATTTATTACCAAAAAAAAGTAATTTAATATTTAATGACTCAAAAGTATTTCCTGCACGGCTTATTTTTAAGAAACTTTCTGGAAGTAAAATAGAGATTTTTTGTTTAGAATCTAAAAGCAACATTACTTTTAAAGATGGTTTTTATCATGCTGAATGGCTTTGTATGGTTGGTAATCTAAAAAAGTGGAAAGAAGAAGTTTTAGAGATAAAGAAAGAAAATATTATTTTAAAAGCCTCATATATTACTAAAATTAATTCAGAAAATATCATAGAATTTGCTTGGCAGGGAACCGAAAATGTTTTTGAAGTATTTGAAAAATTAGCAGAATTGCCACTTCCTCCCTACATGAATCGAAAAGCAAACGCAAATGACCAATTGCGTTATCAAACCGTTTATGCTCAAAATAAAGGCTCTGTGGCGGCTCCAACAGCTGGTTTGCATTTTACTCTTGAAGTGTTATCATCTATAATTAAAAATAATCATTTAATTCAATATCTTACTTTGCACGTGGGGGCTGGCACCTTCAAACCCATCAAAACAACTGATATTCAAGCACATGAAATGCATACAGAGCATTTTTCGATTTCAAAAGATTTAATTCAAAGTATTATTGAAAATCCTAATGTAGTTGCAGTTGGCACAACGAGTATGCGTGTTTTGGAAAGTTTATATTGGATTGGTAATAAATTATATAAAAACTTAGAATTTCAAAATATTCATATTAATCAATGGGATGGTTTCGAAAATGATTTTAATATCTTAAATTTTGAAGATTCTTTAAAAGCTATTTTAAAATATTTAGATTTCCATAAACTTCAATTTCTTGCCGGAACAACTTCAATTTTAATAATTCCAGGCTATAAATTTAAAATTTGTAAAGGATTGGTAACTAATTTTCATCAACCTGAAAGTACGTTAATTTTACTTGTTGCAGCTTTTGTGGGCGAAAAATGGAAGGAAATTTATAATTTTGCTTTGGAAAATGATTTTAAATTTTTAAGCTATGGCGATAGTTCATTGTTATTGCCAAATGACTAAATTTTAAATTTAATATAATTTATTTTCTTACCTTCAGCTAAAAAGATTCTTTCATACTTCGTTTGAATACCTTGATGATCGTTTAAAAAATCAGAACTATATAAATCAAAAGTATAAGCTAATTCTCGATGCGGGTATTCTTTTAATATTTCAAGTGTAAAATCTGTTAATTCACGGCTGTCGGTTTTTAAATGAATAAATCCATCTTTTTTAAGAAATTGTTTGTATAAATCTAAAAATCGAGGATGCGTAAGGCGTTGTTTTTCACGGCTTTCTTTCAGTTGCGGATCTGGAAATGTAATCCAAATTTCATCCACTTCATCTTTTTGAAAAAACTCTAAAATGTACTCTATTCTGCATCTAAGAAAAGCAACATTTGTAAGATTAAGTTCTTTTGCTTCTGTACTTCCTTTAAAAATTCTTGCTCCTTTTATATCAGTTCCAATGAAATTTTTATTTGAAAATTGCTTTGCTAATCCTACAGAATATTCACCATTTCCACAACCAATTTCTACTGTAATAGGTTGATTATCAGCAAATTGAAGTTTGTTCCATTGTCCTTTTATGGTTTTATAAAGTTCTTTTCCTTCTTGAATTACATTAAAGCTTTGCTCATTGGCAGCAAATCTTTTTAATTTATTTTTACCCATTCAAATAAAGTTTTATGGAATTAAATTATATTTATTTTGGTAATAATTTAATATTTATAACCATATAACTTTTCAATTTTTGATTTTTTAATATATGCCATTTTTATAGACATTTTTATATCAGAATATGGTCTATCCATTTGATTTTTAGGCTGCTCTGCAATTTTTGAAATTACCTCTAAACCTTTGATTATCAAACCAAAAACGGTGTAATTATTATCTAAAAAATGAGTTCCTTCTTTATTTTCAACAATATAAAACTGGCATCCACTTGATTCTTTTTTAGGATTTCCACCATCGCCCATTCTTGCTGCAGCAATTGCTCCAAAATTATGAGTAAATTTTTTATTAAATTCAGCTGGAATTGTATAGCCATTGCTACCCATTCCGTCATTATTTGGGTCTGAATCTTTTGAATTAATATCTCCACCTTGAATCATAAAACCTTTAATTATTCGATGAAAAGTGGTGCTATCATAAAATTTTGAATCAGTTAATTTGATAAAATTTGCTTTATGAAGAGGCGTGCTATCGTGCAAAATAGCAATCATTTCGCCAAATTTTGTAGTTATTGTAAACACATAATCTTTCTTTTTAGGTTTTGAAAACGATAAAAAGCTGACTGAAACTAAAAGTGGTACTATAAATTTGATATTTTTCATATTCTATTAATGTAAATCTAAGCACAAAAATCAATAAAAAAAGCGTGAAAATCAAATCACTTTTAATTATTTTAATAGAATAGTACATTTAAATACATTTCAAAAGTAAAACACAAATATTTCTTTCAAAACTTCATTAATTATCTTTTCTCAAGGGCAAAAGAGGTCAAAAAACGTAGTTTTTTGTGTATTTGGTAATTAAATGGGCTGTTTCAATTATTTTTTTATAACTTATTGATAATCAATACTTTACGTGAAATAAATTTATAGATATTTTGACGTCAAGTTAATATTAAGATTTACCAATTTAATCAATTTTCGTTGGTATGGTATTGTCAATTATACTAAACAAAAAATGACAAAAGGAATACTTGATATCACAAATTTTTAAATTTGATTAGAAAAAAATAAAGCAAGGGGTTTTAGTAATATTAATAATTTTATCAACATGATTTACTTCATTGCTGGTAAACTAAAATTTTATCTTCCAAAATATTTCACAAAAAACCACTTTTGTTATAAAGATTCATACTTTAAAACTTTATAAAATATGTATAAACTAACTAAGATTTTATAAACTACTTATCTACTGTTTTGATTTCAAAAACGGAATTATTTTTAAAATCAATATTTTTCGATTTGGTTATCAAAGCAGGAGCAAATTTTGGTGCAGATGAGGCAAAATCGCTAAATGTAATCGAAAAACTTGAACCGTTAATTACCTCTAATCCATGTGTGTAAAAATCAGGTACCGAGCCAATAAACTTTGCAGAAACCGAATTTAAACGCACTTTATCAATGTTTTGAAAAAGCATTGCAGGTAAATCTCTTTTAAAAATATTAGTCGAAAAATCTGGCGTTGGTCGCAAATCTATGTTTCCACCAAAGGCAGCTACATTTTTACCATTTGCAACTTCTATTTTAAAATTATCAAAACCGATATTACTAACTTTACCTATTTCGTTTGCCCAAACCACAATTCCTGTTTCTGATTTTATTTTAAAATTTTTGAAATTAATGTCTTTTATAGTTCCATTAACAGAATCTTTTGTGATCGGACACGAAGAAATATGAATTGGTTCTCCCCTGCCCCACCAGGTTCCGCCTTGGTGTTTTGTTTCGATTAAAAAATTGTCAAAAACCAAATTTTCTACACTTCCTCGCTCACGTGCATTCATTAAAATTCCACGATTAGAGTTATAAATTACCATATTAGAAAAAATACAATTACGAACATTTCCACGTCCATATCCGATACGAATACCTGCCGAATTTGATTTTAAAACACAATTTGTTGCCACAACATTTTCTGCATTTCCAGTTTTATTACCGTATTTATACGTTTTTTTAACAGCACCATACGAAGCATTATCAATATTGATTTCATCGCCAAAGCCTGAAACAATTAAGGCATCATCACCAGCTTCTACGTTGCAATTTGCAATTCTTACATTTCTCGAAATAGTGATATGAATACCATCGCTATTTGGAACCAAAGGATTGTTTAAAATCGAAATGCCATCAACCAACACATTTTGGCAATCGCCAATACGAATTGTCCAACCTGGTGCATCCACAAATCTTACACCTGTCAATTTTACATTTTCAGAATGCATGATAACAAACACCATATCAGGACGTTTATCAAAAAAAATTGGTCCATCAGTAGGTTTTAAGGCATCAAAAAATCCTTGTCCAGAACGCACATATTTTTTATCAAAATCAATATATGTATGCAATTTTGTTGGGTCGAAATAATTTACTGCATTTGCATTTATCTCGCCTTCGCCTGTTAAAGCAACATTGATTAAATCTTCGCCATAAAACATTCCTCGTGTGATACCATCGAGTTTGTAATCAGCAATATTTGAACTACCTTTTAATACCGAACCTGTTTCTAAATTTAGATTTATGTTGCTTCGCAATTGCAAAGTGCCTGTAACAAATGTTCCTTTTGGAAAATAAACCGTTCCGCCACCTATTTTACTACACGAATCTATGGCTTTTTGAATGGCTTTTGTGTTTACAGTTTTTCCATCAGCAATAGCTCCAAAACTAGTAATATCTAGTTTTTGAGCAAAAGTTTGAATGCTTACAAATAAGATTGCAAATAATATTTTTGATAAATGCATCATGTTTTTAAAATTGTATTTATATATTATTTTTACTGTTATCCAACAAACTTTTTTAATAAAAAAATTATATTAGAAATTACAAATAGCTAAATTTTGACATTTCGCTATTATTCGTAATTTTAAAAGTTCTTCAACTAAATAAAATAACGATGCAATAAACAAAATTATCTTGAATTTATCAATTACTTTCCTTAATTCAAATAGATATTATAGATAAGTGCTTTCAAGAGTGCGAATCTGACAAATACTATAAAAATTTTAGATTCAACGCACAAATGCAAATATAGGTCAAAAGCTATCAAAACGTATTTTATTGAAAAAATATTTTTAATCTAAACACTTTACCATTTGATAACTTAAACAATTTTTATCGAATAAATTTATATTTTAAAAATTAAAAAAATAATAACGCACTAATGGTTTATTGTGAATAAAATATTACTAATTTGAAAATAATCAAACCAATAATAAAATTATTAATATATTTTTGTTAGTGATTATAAAATTAATAATTCAATTTTTACTTTTTTCAACACTTTGTTTTTCTCAAACCGCTATTCCAGACGGACTGAAATTAGTTGAATATAATGCTTCATATAATCCTATTTTGGGTTTAGAAACTTCGCCAGACGAAAAATTATTGTGCGTAAGTAGCTATGGAGGGCGATTTTATATGGTTAATATTGAAAATAAAATTTCAAAAAGTGCTTTTGACCAAGGAGAGAAATTACTTTGGAAAATAAATTTGGCGGGATTTAAAAATGGAGCGAAACCAATTTTTTCGGCAGATGGAAAATATGTTATTTTAAAACACGTTTACAACAAAGAATACATTACAAAATATAAATCAACTGAATGTGTGGTTGTAGAATCAGCCACTGGAAAAATTGTTTTGGAGCGAAAAAATGGCGTTTTAAGTGCCGCTTTTGCTAACTCTAATACTTTAATTATTGCCACAGATGAAAACTTAGAGTGGATAGATTTATCAACATTAAAAATAATTAGAACCATCGAAATGCCTGAAGCTGAGGCAATTGCAACCAATAAATCAGGTACAATCATGGCGGTTTCTTACATTCCAACAAAGGCAGAGTTTGCCAATTTGAAATCTATAGACAACAGAAAGCGTGAATTAAAAATAGCTAAAAAGAACAAAAGATTAATTGAATTTTTTAGTTTGCCTGATATGCAAACCATTTCGATTGTAGAGGATGAATTAGATATCGTCTTTAGAATGAAATTTGCAGATGATGATAAATATTTATTTTTTTTAAGCCGCCCACGAACAAATCGTAATTCAAAAGATGATCAAAGACAGGAGTCATCTGCAAGCACATTGGCTGCTATTCATATCATGCGAATTGACCCACAAACGGGTGTGCTTGATCGTAAATTTTATTACCGAACTAATTGGACAAATGCTGATTTTGGATTAAATTCAGATAAAAATAAATTTGGAGTTGCAAATACGATGATGATTAATAACTCTTTTTTTGGCTTTAAAATGGGCTTAGAGTTGTATGATTACAACAATCAAGATAAGCTTGAAGCCTCAATGGCAACAAAATTTAGATTATTTAAAAAAAATGCGTTGCCTTATCCTTTTGCGTTTTTAAAAAATAGTACTTTAGCCTACATTGGAATCAACCAAAATTTATATCTTTGGGATTATAATAAACTCAAAAACCATACTTTTAATTCTCTAAATACTGATGATGATATGGTTATAGAGTCTGTATCCAATCAAATTGATAGTTTAATAAAAATGGAAGATTTTAAGAAAACTAGTGCAAATTTAAAACTTTCTGGCATATATTCTTACGATATAACTCTGATAAAAAAAGGACAAGTTCTTACTGTTTTTTCTGTTTCAGATGAAGCAACCGATATAAAGAGTTATAATTTTTTGCTAAATTATTTAAAGACATTAAAATTTGAAAATATTAAAATCGAAAAAGATAAACGAATAAAATTCAAGTACGATTTTAATTTTGAAGAGTAATCAATTCACGCTTAACTATAAACAAATACAAAAATGAAAAAACAAATTTTAACAGGTTTTACCGCATCCATGATGGCTTTGGGTGCATTTGCACAAGAAGATATGGCAACTACATGGATGAAAAATCCAGACCACAAAATACTTTGGAAAGGCAAAGGTGAGCAAGTGGGCGTTATTTACACGGCATCTAAAAAAGAAATGACCGTTTATAATCCTACAACTGGCGATATGGTTTGGAACAAAGAATTCAAAACGATGGCTCCTAAATTCAAAAGTGTAGATGAGATAATTCCAATGTGGGATGCCAAAGTTTTTTTTATTTTTAACAGAAGAGGTGGACTTGGTTTGGGTTTTGGTATTAAATTAGATGTTGCTGGCGATATGCTTGTTGTGGCTGATATGAACACGGGCGAACCGCTTTGGAGTTCGGAAGAGTTTGAAGGAATAACGGATGAAAACGTAATTTATGTGCCTGAAGCTGAGGCTTTTATGATTACTACCAAAAAAGCTTTGCATTTTATAAAAGCCAAAACGGGACAAAAAATTTGGGAAACAAGCAAATTTGGTGGTGTAGTAGGTGATTATTATGTAGATGTTGCCGAAGGTACTATTACAATGCTAAATTACAAACCAGGTTCATTGGCTGCAATTTTTACGTTATTCAAAAATCAAATCATGAAAGTAAATCTTAAAAATGGCGATGTGATTTGGGATCAAACTTATAGAGGTGCTTTTGAGAAAAAAGTTTATACTGGCGAACCTTTAGCTCGAATTATCAAAAAAGACAATAAAATATTCTTGACAATCAATGGTTTACAAGTGTTTGAATACTCAACAGGAAAATTAATATGGAGTTCAGCTTATGATGAAACACCAGTAATTAAAGGTCGTCCAGCTAATGCAATAAAATACGGTATTTATGGAGCGGTTGCCGATCCTATTGTGGTTGGAGAGTTTATTTATATTCTTGATATGCAAAATAAAAGAAAGCAATTTATAAAAAAATATGAGCTAGAATCTGGCAAATTAGTTTGGACTTCTCCTGAAATTAAAGATGCAAGAGCCATTCCTAACATGTATGAGGTAAATGGCGTTATTGTTTTGCAAGTGGGTGGAACGGTTGAAGAACAAGGTTATTACAGAAATGTTAGCAGAAGTGCAGACGGAACCACAACAGTAACTTACTATTGGGAAAAAGATTATATAGAAGTAAAACCGTTTAATGTGCAAGGATTTGATGCCGCTTCTGGCAAAGCACTTTGGGAATCTGAAAGATTTAAGAAAGGAATTACCAATATGTTTCCAGATGGAAACGATGTAGTAATATGTTCTGGAAAAGCTTTATATAAATTGGATTCAAAAACTGGAGCCGATAAATATGAAGTTGATATTTCTAAAGATGGCGTAAGTCAGGCAAATAAAATATATGAATACAACGATAATGTGGTTATAGTTTGCGACAAAGGACTTACAATCCATAAAAAATCTGATGGTTCTTTAATAAAATCAGCTAAATATAAAAGGGCATTGCCTGTGGAGGTTAAATCAAATAATGCATCGGGCGGAGTAAGTTCTGGCAAATCTGGAGCAAATAAATTAAGTGGTTTCAAAGGCGATACTTACAGTCAAATTGTGGGAAATTCTATGGCAATGCAAACCAAAGGCGGTGATATTGCGGTTTATAACCTCGATAATTGTGTATATAGACAAGTTGATGCCCGCAAAGATGCTGACTTATTACTTTCTGAAGATGGCGAGTATGTGTTTGTATTTGAAACGGGTGGAACATTTAGCAAATCAAAAATTACTAAATATAAAACTAAGCCTTAAATTTTATCAATTAATAATTAAAAAAAGTCGTGTATTACTCTACACGACTTTTTTTATGGCTTTGTATTAAAATTGAGTATTAAAAATAATAGTATTTTTTTGAAAATATAAAATCTAAGATTATTAAGACGATTGTCTTTAAAAAACTTAAGAAGACCTCTAAAATATGTAAAAGGCACTTATTGAATAAAAAAATTAGAATTTTTTACAATTCATTTAAGCAAAAACTAACTTCCCTTTTGGTTTCGGAATTTCTCTACCCATTAATTTAGCAGTTTCTATCCATTCATTCATAATTATTTCTGCATTAGATAATGCTTCAAAATAACTACTGCCATCTGCTTTATAACCAGACAGCTCCGGAACTTCTACAATATATAAATCATCTTCAACACTCCAATACATGATTAATTCATATTTTATGTCGTTATTCATATAATTTATATTTTAAAATTAATTCGCGAACTTATTTTATTTTGTAATCTAATTTCAATTCTATTAATTAAACATTTTACCATTTCTGATCTTGTTGGAGTTCTTCTCCAACAAGCTACTAAAGATATATTTTCTCTTTTGATAAGTTCTTAATTTCCATGCTTGGTTAAGAATACCAACAAAGGCGAAATTAAATACATCTATTGAAAGTTTTTGGATTAGTATAATTTTTCCTGAATTTTCAAAAATTCTCCTCTATTATTTGTTTAATATTCTCTATAAATTGGAGTTCGTAATTTGCAAAAGCAATACCATCTAGTTTTTTAAAAAATAAATACTTCAAAAGATTCAGAAAATAATCACTTTATGAGTCTTTCATATTCTTGATGATTTCCAATCCAAAACCAAACTATATTTTCTTCAATTTCAATTCCTAATGCCCTGTATTCTAAACCTACTCTAACAGATCTATAATTCTTTACTTTTTTATAGTGAAGCGAAGGATGGGATGAATTAACTTTCAGGATTTCAAAATTTTTGTCTGCTATTTTTTGAATTTCAGGAGGTAAAGTATTGTATGCATCCCAAAACGAAGAAGAAGCAAAATGTTTCACAGTGCTTTTGCTTTATTTTGCTTAAACTCTTCCAATGCCATAGCAGCTAAATTGTCAAATTTATTATTTTTGATGTCTGATTCTAATTTTTTATCCCATTGTAGATAATCAAAATCATAAAACCAATTTCTGAACAACAAATAATCTTCTTTAGATAATTGAGCAACCGTTTGCTCAGCTTTTAATAACGTTTTCATTTGCTAAAAAACATTTAATATAATCAAAATTAGGAAAATTTATTGATTAAATGCTATTTTTTTTAAAATTTCAGTGGTCTTTTATGATGTACAATCCTCTAAGTGTTGGAATATCCCTATTAAGCAATTTTGCAGTTTCAATCCATTCATTAATCATAATAAATACATTTGTTAATGCCTCAAAGTAGCTACTTCCATCTGCTTTGAAAAAGCTAATTCTGGAACATCTACAATATATAAATTATCTTCAACACTCTAATACATGATTAATTCATATTTTATGTCGTTATTCATGAAGTTTTGTATTTCAAAATTAAATCACCGAAATGAGTATGCAAAGAAGGTACATAGACCATTACTTTATGTAATTCATATAAATCAACATCATTTGCACTCCCAGAATGAATATTTAAAATATCACAAAAAATTATTGTAGATGTATTAATTACCCAATCTATATCCATTTCATATATTTGATTATTTTTAGTCGGCTTTTTATAATATACTTCATAAATTAAGTTTTCAAAATACTTTGTTTCGGAGTTGTTTAAGTTAATAGAAGAAAATGAAGAAATATGCTCTTCGCTACTAAGTAATTTTCTGCCAGATTTTATTAATTTCAAAATTTCAACTCTAGATTCTGGAATTAATAAATAAATTATATGCAAATCTTGATAAAAAATTAGCATTTCTGTTTTTACTATTTCCTTTTTGGTTAAAACATTTAGCAAGTTTATTGTAATTTCTACAGCAACTTTAATATCATCACTATTAAGCTTTTTAACAAGTTCTGAATTTAAAATTTGATTTTTATGAGTTTTTAGGCTTGAGTATGACAAATTTAATATATTCAATATAGATTTATGGTTAACATCTCTATCAGTTTGAATTATTACGGGATTACTACTACTAAATTTCATTTATTTTTAATTACTAATCTGTTTTTACTTTGAATAACTCTTTTTTTTTATTACAAAATAAACGCTCCAATTGGAGCGTTTTAATTTCTATTCAACTAATATTTCTCAACTTCCGCAAGCCTCGCATCCTTCAGGATTATCGAGCGAGCAAACCATATCAGCTACTTTTTGTTCGTCATTGATGAGCGGCACAAGCGATGGTTCGGCTTGTTTTTCTACCGTAAATTTCACGGCATCGGCTGCTGCAGTGGTTCTTAGGTAATACATGCCTGTTTTTAATCCTTTTTTCCAAGCATAAAAGTGCATAGAAGTCATTTTACCAAAATTAGGCTCGGTCATATAAATATTCAAACTTTGGCTTTGGCAAATATAGGCACCACGGTCGGCACTCATATCTATGATTGTTTTTTGCTTAATTTCCCACACCGTTTTGTAAATATCTTTAATGTTTTGTGGTATTTCTGCAATATTTTGAACCGAACCATTGGCGGTCATCAATTTGTTTTTGATGTTATCGTTCCAAAGGTTTAGTTTTATAAGGTCTTTTAATAAATGTTTGTTTACAACCGCAAACGCACCTGAAAGAACTTCTCGCTTATAAATATTGGAAGTATAAGGTTCAAAAGATTCGTTATTTCCTAAAATTTGAGCCGTAGAGGCGGTTGGCATTGGAGCTAATAAAAGCGAGTTTCTTACACCATGTTTTTTAACTTCTTTGCGAAGATTATCCCAATCCCATCTGCCCGAATTTGGAGTTACGCCCCACATATCAAACTGAAAAATGCCTTTCGATACGGGCGAACCTTTGAATGTTTCATAAGCACCAAATTTGATGGCTTGATCCTTAGATGCTGTCATGGCAGCAAAATAAATTGTTTCAAATATATCTTTGTTAAGTCCCTGAGCTTCAGGCGATTCAAACGGCATTCTTAACATTATAAATACGTCAGCCAATCCTTGAACGCCAATTCCGATGGGGCGATGACGCATATTTGAGTTTCTTGCCTCCTCAACTGGATAATAATTAATATCAATAATTTTATTCAAGTTTTTGGTTGCATGATAGGTTACTTCATACAATTTTTTGTGATCAAATTTGCCATCAATCACATATTTGGGCAATGCCATTGAAGCCAAATTACAAACCGCAATTTCATCTTTGGAGGTATATTCCATAATTTCGGTGCATAAGTTAGAAGACTTAATAGTACCTAAATTTTTCTGATTCGATTTTTTGTTGGCAGCATCTTTATACAACATGTAAGGAGTACCTGTTTCGATTTGTGATTCGACTATTTGAAACCATAAATCTTGTGCTTTTACTTGCTTGCGATATTTGCCTTCACGCTCGTATTTTTCGTATAATTTCACAAAATCATCGCCATAGGCTTCTGCTAAACCAGGAGCTTC
The DNA here is from genome assembly GCA_004294265.1 of Cytophagales bacterium. GTDB lineage: Bacteria > Bacteroidota > Bacteroidia > Cytophagales > UBA9547 > REAG01. The sequence continues at coordinate 30,816 of REAG01000118.1, forward strand.
ATTAGGGCAAAAGAGCGACCAAACATCGTTATCTTCTACTCTTTTCATGAATAAATCGGGCGTCCAGAGTGCGTAAAACAAATCTCTTGCACGCATTTCCTCTTTTCCGTGATTCTTTTTTAGTTGTAAAAATTCAAATACATCCGCATGCCAAGGTTCTAAGTAAACGGCAAATGCACCTTTTCGTTTTCCACCACCTTGATCTACATATCTTGCTGTGTCGTTAAAAACACGCAACATTGGAATAATGCCGTTTGAAGTTCCGTTTGTGCCTTTAATGTATGAACCGGTGGCTCTTACGTTATGAATGCTTAAACCAATTCCTCCCGCAGATTGTGAAATTTTTGCGCATTGTTTTAAAGTATCATATATTCCTTCAATGCTATCTTGTTGCATAGTAAGTAAGAAACAAGAAGAAAGTTGTGCTTTTGGAGTTCCTGCATTAAATAAAGTTGGGGTTGCATGCGTAAACCATTTTTCAGACATTAAATTGTAGGTTTCAATAACTGATTCTAAGTCTTCGCCATGAATTCCTACTGCTACACGCATAATCATGTGTTGCGGACGCTCTACTATTTTGCCATCTAATTTTAAAAGGTAAGATTTTTCTAATGTTTTAAATCCAAAATAATCGTAATTAAAATCACGTTCATATATAATACTTGAATCTAACAAAGAAGCATTTTTGCGAATTACTTCGTAGGTTTCCTTAGATAAGAGTGAAGCATTTTCGCCAGTTTTTGGATCATCATACGTATATAATCTTTTCATGGTATTTGAAAAAGACTTACTCGTAAGTTTATGCAAATTAGAAACTGCAATTCGAGCAGCTAAAATTGCATAATCTGGATGACGAGTTGTTAAAGACGCAGCTTGTTCGGCAGCCAAATTATCCAATTCTTGAGTAGAAATACCATCAAAAATACCCGTGATAACTTTTTTAGAAATCTCAACAGGATCTATAAAATTCATATCCAATCCATAACTCAATCGGTCGATTCGAGCCGTAATTTTATCAAATTTTACTGATTCTTTTCTTCCATCTCGTTTGATAACGAGCATCGTTTTTTGAATGTTTAAAGAAGTTTGATGGTTATCTAGGGTTGCCATTTTTTTTTATATAAATAAGATTTTTTTACTTTTTTCTTTTGTGATGACTTGAATGATAATTTAAAATTAACAATTAAGTTTCAAATATCCAACCTAAATTAATAGGTAAAATACTAAAGTTTTCAACATGATTATACATACAAAAAATAAGGGTTTGTTGATAAAAAAAAATTTTCATGTATTGTTTTTTTAAAATTTTAAATATAAATTCATATCTTTTGTTGAAAATGTATAATTTTTTCAATAAATTAAGGTTTAGGATTAATATTTTACTGTTGATAACCTCTAAAAACCTAAAGTAATTTATTTTAAAATAAATTTTTTAATATCATGTACTTTAATAATATTAATGGCATGATAAAAGTATTCAAACGCCAACATGCTAACGGTTTTTTATAATGATTTAAGATTGACAAAACTTACTAAGTTGGGCGATTCTCTCGTCAAATTAAAATAAAAAGTTGATTTTAATCTATTTAAAATTTTTTTATTCTCTGTTAACAGTAATTAAAAATTAATTTATAATTACATTAATTTTACTTAACGATAGTTAAAACACAAGAATAAAATAGGGAAAAGTGAATTTTTATGAAATGGATAGTATAATTTATAAAATTATCAATATTTGTATTTAAAGAATTAAAATTCTATTATTTTTGAATAATTTTATTTAAAACTATTACTTCCGCTAGATTCTTTCATCAAAGAAGGCTCGATGGCATCCACAATATTGGCGGTAAGTGTAACTTTTTGAGATGGTTTTAAAATGTCGTTTGATTTAATATAGGCGTTATCTATTTGAAAACCAGTGCTATAAGGGGCATAAATCAACTCAATAATTCCTTTCTCGCCACTTTTGATGAACTCTTGTTTTGAATTAAAACTAATGCAATTACAAGCCGAACTTACTTGAGTGATTTTTAAATCGCTTCTGCCAAGATTTGTTATAGTTACTTTAACTGGTAGTTTAGCACCTTTTTCTACTTTTCCAAAGTTATGTTCGGTTTTTTCTAGAATTAATTTTGGCGATAATTTCAATTCTGCATCTGAATATTTTGATTCACTTTTAGCAAAAACTGAACCCTTAATATAGAGTGTTGTCATAGCAGGTTCGCCATTAGTAGTAACTGTGATAGATTTATTGAAAAAACCTAACCTTCCGTGAGTGCCATAAGTAGCTTTAATTGAACCTTCTTTTCTTGGCATGACAGGCTCTCTCGACCATTCAGGGGTGGTGCAACCGCAAGATGGACGAACATCAGAAATAATTAATGGACTATTTCCTGTGTTTTTGACTGTGAATAAATGTATTGCTAAATCATCTTCGATTAACTCACCAAAATCGTAAGAATCAGAATTAAATTTATAAGTAGTTTGCGAAAAAACATTTAATATACTAACTAAAAAAAAGACTAATAGCGTTTTAAATTTCATTTTGTTAATTTTATATAGCAAAGATATTAAATAATTAAAAAACTTTCTAATAAGTTTCATTAAATTATTTTGAGATTTTTAGAATAACCACAAAAAGTTGATAAAGTTTATAGAATTTATTCATTTTCAGAGAATAAATGTTTAAATTTTTGAATGTTTAAAGTTAAAGTAAAAGGTAATAATTCAAGATTATTTATCTTAAAAAGTTTTAACTTTTTATCATGAATTACTTTTTTATTTTTTAAAATTGTATTAATAAAATCTTTTGATTTGAATTTGTTTTCATTAAACTCGGCATGAGCAAATGACTCTAATTTTGTAATAATTTTATCTATTCCTCCTAAATAACTAAAATGCCATCCGCTATTTTTTATATAATTAACATCGAAATGGTATTTTTTTAGCAAATCTCGGCAATGCTGAGGAGAAATTAAATCTTTTTTCTTTAAAATAACGCTTGCTTGCCAAAATGTATTATTTATGTGTTTGTATCTATATTTCGTAATATTTAAAAATTTTCCAAGAAAATAATATTTCCATGAAAACGAATATTTAGCTTGTAAATCAACGAAATAGTAATAAAAATTCATTAAAAGAATTATAATAGGCTTTTCATTAAAAGTAATATTTTTGATTATTTCTTTTTTAGGTATTTCATCAATATCAGAAATGATAATAATATCATTTTCATGTGCTAGAGTTAACCCTCTTTCTATTGCATTACGTTGAAAATGTTCTAAATTCCAATTTTTGTCAGTATTTAAAATATCATTTTCAGGAATATCATCTACTTTTATATGAATTATTTTATCTAAAAATGAAGAATATCTTGATTTATTTTCTTCAAAATAATACGACTTTGGATTTCCTTGATGCGTAAAATTAGCCTCAACCAACACAAAAAAATCAGCGACATTTGCAAGTTCATTTAATCTAATTTCAAGTAGATCAAGTTCGTTAAAAAATGTAAAACAATCGTAGATTTTTGGTTTTATTTCTGACATAATTGAAGGCAAATAAATTATTTTATATCTAAAACTTCACTCAAAACATTATTGTGAATAAAAATATCGCCTACTTTTTTATTTTCTAATATTTTTCCAATTGGTGAAGCCAATGAAATGATGGTGTATTTCAAGCCCTCAAGTTGTACTATTCCAATACTTGAGGCTATAAAAAAAACTCCATTTGTCGTTTTAACCACACTTCCTAATTCAATTTTTGAAGTTATTTTAAGTTGAATTGATTTTAAAAATTGAATGGTTTTAATGGCAATATCCAAATTTTTAGCATACATATCACGAGCAATATGGCTCATTGCCCGTGAAGTTTCGTATTTATCGCCTGCTGAGCTTTTTGTTTCGTCATTTGCCGATTCTTGTGCCATATTGATGGCATCTTGTGCTTGTTTGGCTCTTTCGCTGTAATATTCAATGCAATATTTCAAAAGCATTGTTTTAGTATTCATCTTGAAATTTAATTTTAAAACTTACCTTTTTCAATTTTATCGGCTTTATCAAAAAGCTTCATAGCTTGAATAAATACCTCATCCTTTTCTAATGAAATTTGGTAATATCCATTCATATTCCATATTCCACGAGCAATCATAGATTTTAGGATATTTTTAAGATATTCTTTTGAACGATTAAAATCTTTTTCTACATATTTTATCTTCTCTTTTTCTCCTAATTTTATCAAATCTTTAAGCATTTCATCTGTAATTTTAAATTCGCTTTTAAATTTATCAAATGCTATCGCTTCTAGCGTCTTCTTATTATTTACCACATACTCAAAAGTGAAATCACGAATGCAACCTCTTCCGAACAATTCGCCTAAATAAGGCGAAAACATAGAGGTATCTCTAGGTACAAAAATATCTGGCATGATGCCACCTCCGCCATAAACTTTTCTTCCTTTTGAAGTAAGATATTGTAATTTTTTATCAAATTTAATGCTGTCTGGCGAAAAGAATTCACCTTTTTTATAGCGATTTGCTAAGTCCATTTCGTAAGCGTCTCCATCACCTTTTGTGTAAGGTTTTTGAATACTTCTTCCGCTTGGCGTGTAATATCTTGAAATTGTCAATCTAATTTCTGAATTGTCGCCCAGTGGAATTGGCATTTGCACCAAACCTTTTCCAAAAGAACGTCTGCCCACAATTAATGCTCGGTCGTTGTCTTGCAAAGCACCCGAAACAATTTCTGAAGCCGAAGCACTTCCTTCGTCCACTAAAACTATAATTGGACCTTTTTCAAAATCGCCTGGAATAAAACAACGATGCTCTTGATTGTATCTTGATTGTTTTCCTTTAGTAAAAACAATTAATTTATCGCCACTCAAAAACTCATCAGCCATGCGAGTAGCATGATCCATATAGCCTCCTGGATTGCCTCTCAAATCCAAAACAAGTCGTTTTACACCTTTAGCTTTCAAATCGGTAAGTCCTTTTTTGAACTCATCATACGTTTTTTCAGCAAATCTATTCACTTTAATATAACCAGTTTTGTCATCCACCATAATTGCAGCTTCAACCGAAAAAGTAGGAATTTTATCTCTTGTAATTATAAATTCTAGCAAATTTATTACGTTTCTTCTTTTGATAGAAACTTTTACTTTTGTTCCTTTCTTACCTCTTAAATATTTGAAAACGTCATCATTCGTAAGTTTTACGCTGGCTACATTTTTATCATCAACTTTTAAAATTTTGTCACCAGCCATCAAACCAACCTGTTCGGAAGGACCAGTAGGGATTACGCCAGCTACCATAAGCGTATCTTTCATGATTTGAAATTCAATACCAATGCCTTCAAAATCACTTTTTAACTGCGCTTTTGCCATATCAATATCTTTGGGCGGAATATAAACAGAGTGCGGATCGAGTTTTTCTAACATTTTTGTAATTGCCTCATCCGTAAGTTCGTCCGTATTTACGGTATCCACATATTCGCTACTTACATAATGGATGACATCACGAAACTTGTTTGAAGAACTCATGGGGTCGTTTTTTTGTGATTCTGTACCAAACATTTTTGCTCCAATAAATATACCTGAAGCCAAAGTGGCAGCCACAATAATTGGAAGACGAATCGCCCATTTTGAATTTTTAATTTCTGACATAAGAAATTTTAAATAATTAATGATTTAATAATACAAATTAAATAGTTTTTTGTTCAAAAACATTGATTTTTCATATTTATTAATTATTTTAGGAGTATTTTTAAATTAACTCTTATAAAATGATTTTTAAATATTTGTATTTACGTAATTTATAATTCCATTTTTAAAATTATATTTGTGTTTAAAATTTAATACACATATATAATATGATTCAAGTAAACGAATATTTTGATGGAAAAGTAAAGTCATTGGTTGTAAATGGCGTTGCCGGCAAGGAAACAGTGGGTGTAATGGCACCAGGAGAATATGAATTTGGCACTTCTCAGAAAGAAATTATGACAATTATTACAGGCGCTTTGGTAGTGAAATTACCAGGGGAGTCCAATTGGGATGTTTTTCAAAAAGGAGAAGCATTTGAAGTTCCTGCAAATGCCAAATTTCAATTAAAAGTATATGTAGATACGGCTTATTTATGCCAATATTTGTAATATTAAAGTGATTTTAAAATTAAAAAATATAATTATTTTCTTCAAAAAATTAAATGTAATTTTTGTATTTTTTAGATATATAAAAATTACATTTAATTTATTTTTTATTACTTTTTTGAGATTTTTTTTTGCAAATAAATTTCTTTGTAAAAATAATTTTACAGCTTTTAATATCAAATTATTTTTAATTTATTTGGGTTTTATTTTTTCTTATTCTTCTTTTTGTCAAAATATTTCATTAGAAGATATTTGGATAAATAATACCTTTTCGATGGCAAATTTTGAAGATTTTAAATGGTCGAAATCAGGTAAAACCTACTTTAAAATTAAAAACAATCCAAAAACTAATAAACTAGAATTAGCCGAATTTGATGTAATTTCAGATAAAAAGTTAAAAATTAAATGCCTTATTTCAGAACTTAAAATTAACAATAAAAGCCTTGAAATTGATGATTTTGTGTTTTCTGAAGACGAATCAAAAATTATTTTTCAAACCGAAACCGAAAATATTTACAGACGCTCAACCAAATCTATTTTTTATGTTTTTGATTGTCAAAATCAAAAATTAACAGCTTTAATAGATTCTCAAAAAGTTACGCAAATCAGCTTTTCGGCTGATGGAAAAAAAATCGCTTTTACAAAAGAAAATAATTTATTTATTAAAAATTTAGAAACAAACATTATTACGCAAATAACCAAAGATGGCAAAAAAAATGAAATTATAAATGGAACTTCAGATTGGGTATATGAAGAAGAATTTGAAATCGTAAAATGCTTTTTTTGGAATAATTCAAGTAATAAAATAGCATTTCTTAAATTTGATGAATCGCATGTTAAAGATTACGAAATGCAAATTTGGGGTAAAGATTTATATCCGCACAATTATATTTTCAAATATCCGAAAGCAGGCGAAAAAAATGCTTTTGTTTCGGTTTTGGTTTATGATTTAGAAAAAACAGAATTAAAAACAGTGTTTGATGGAAAAAACAAAGATAGTTATGTGCCAAGAATTAATTGGACAAACGACCAAAACATACTTTCGGTAAAGCATTTGAATAGAAATCAGGATTCTTTGGTTGTTGTGCATTATAACACCAAAAACGATAGTAATTCAATCATAATGACTTCAAAATCAGATACTTACATAGATATAGACGATAATTTTTTATACTTAAAAAATAGCAATTACTTACTTTATAAATCTAATAACGAATTTAGAAATTTGGTTTTATTGGATTTGAAAAATTTAAAATCCGAGACCATCACTCAAAATAAATCAAATAATCAAGGTAAAACTGAAAATTATGCAAACTGGGAAATTCAAAATATTATAAAAATAGATGAATTGAATAAAAAAATTTACTTTGTTTCAAAAGATAATCCACCTTTTAATCAACATTTGTTTTCAGTTGATTTTAACGGAAAAAATAGGCTACAACTTACTACTATGGCGGGAGTTAATTCTGTTAATATAAGTTCGGATGCAACCTATTTTGTACTTTCAAATTCTACTATCAATCAAGGAAATAGTTATTCATTGCATTTTTGTAAAGATGGGAAAAAAATAAAAGATTTGGAAAATAATCAATCTTTTAAAAATAAATTAGAAGAATATAAATTTAATGCACCCGAATTTAAGTCATTTAGTTATTTGGATACAACTCAAAAAAGTGCAAGTTCTGATGGCAGCTATGAAAGCCCAAAAATAACTTTAAATTATTACCTTATTAAACCTATAAACTTTGATTCAACCAAAAAATATCCTGTTTTAGTTTATTTTTACGGAGGTCCAGGTTCGCAAGAAGTAATTAATGAATGGCAAGGCAAAAACTATTTATGGTTTCAATATTTAACTAAACAAGGTTTTGTGATAGCTTGTTGTGATAATCGTGGTACAGGAGGTAGAGGAATAAGTTTTCAGCATTGCACAACTCGGAATTTAGGCAATTTTGAAGCCCAAGATCAAATTGAATTTGGTAAGTTTTTGCAATCATATTCTTATATTGATGGAAAAAATATGGCAACTTTTGGATGGAGTTTTGGTGGATATTTAAGTTCTTTATGTATATTGAAAGGTGCTGAAGTTTTTAAAGCAGCTATTGCAGTTGCACCTGTTACAAGTTGGCGTTTTTATGATACTATTTACACAGAACGATATTTAAAAAATCCTACTGATAATGCCAAAGGTTATGATGAAAATTCGCCTTTGAATCATGCTTCAAAACTAAAAGGAAAATATTTATTGGTTCACGGAACGGCAGATGATAATGTTCATTTTCAAAATTCTATTGCGATGCAACAAGCTTTTATCAACACAAGAAAGCACTTTGAAACTTATTCTTATCCAGACAAAGCACATGGCATAGGCGGAGCAAAAACACGTTTGCATTTATATCAAAAAATGACTAATTTTTTGATTGAAAATTTAAGATAATTATTTTAAAATAATACTAAAATTAAATATTTTATACTAAAAATAAATTATCAATTAAAATTTAAAGAATAAAAATGTTAGTATTGTAAATTATTTTCAGATGCAAGTAACGATAGATAAAAATTCGGGATATTGTTTTGGTGTAGAATTTGCCATTCAAATGGCTGAAGATGAGCTTTCTGAAAGTGGCTCATTATATTGCCTTGGAGATATTGTGCATAATTCTATGGAAGTTGAAAGGCTTCAAAAAAAAGGCTTAATTATTATTTCAAAAGATGATTTACCAAAACTAAAAGACTGCAAAGTTTTAATTCGTGCACATGGTGAACCACCAGAAACTTACCAATTAGCTCTAAAAAACAACATTGAATTAATTGATGCTTCTTGTCCAGTAGTTTTGAAATTACAAAATAGAGTTAAAAATTCTTACGATGAAGTTCAAAAAACTGACGGTCAAATTGTGATTTATGGGCAACAAGGACACGCTGAGGTAATTGGAATTGCAGGGCAAACCCAAAATAATGCAATTATAGTTACAACTGAAGCAGATTTAGATAAAGTTGATTTCACAAAACCAATTTCATTTTATAGTCAAACAACCAAAAGTACGGCTGGTTTTTATAAAATGAAAGCCTTAATAGAGCAAAAAATTACTGAAACAGGCTCAAAATTTTTACTAGAGTCTTTTGATGCCAATGATAGCATTTGCCGTCAGGTATCTAACAGAGAGCCGCAGTTAGAGAAATTTTCTAAAGAAAATGATGTCATTTTATTTGTAAGTGGCAAAAAAAGTTCAAATGGAAAAGCACTTTATGGTGTTTGTAAAAACAACAACGAAAGAAGCTATTTTATAGAAAATGAATCAGAAATCGAAAATTATTGGCTAAAAAATACAGATAAAATTGGTATTTGTGGTGCCACCTCAACTCCCCAATGGTTGATGGAAAAAGTAAAAAATCATGTAGAAATGTTAAGTTAATTTGTCAATTCCCCAAATCAAATATTTTAATTTCTTAGTAATATTTTATGCAAAAAAACAGCGGACATAACCATCATCTTACTACTGGCGGTTTATTAATCACTCTCGGAATTATTTATGGTGATATTGGAACTTCACCATTGTATGTAATGAGTGAAATTATGCACCACAAAAAAGTAAGCGAATTGCTAATTTATGGTTCATTATCGTGCATAATATGGACTCTAACGCTCCAAACAACACTGAAATATGTGATTTTAACACTCCGAGCTGATAATAACGGTGAAGGGGGAATTTTTTCACTTTTTGCTTTGGTTCGCAGAAAATTACCTTGGCTTTTTATTCCAGCAATGTTAGGTGGAGCTACTTTACTTGCAGATGGTATTATTACACCTCCCATATCGGTTGCTTCAGCGGTTGAAGGTTTGCGTAGGATATATCCAAATGTTCAAACTGTGCCTATTATTATTGTAATTCTTACTATTTTGTTTGCTTTTCAACGATTTGGAACAAATGTAGTTGGCAAGGCATTTGGTCCTGTTATGTTTGTTTGGTTTACTATGTTGGCGGTTCTTGGCTTAGGGCAAATTATTCAACATCCTGAAATTTTTAAAGCAATAAATCCGATGTATGCTTATCAACTTTTGGCTGAATATCCTGAAGGATTTTGGCTATTGGGTTCTGTATTTCTTTGCACTACTGGAGCCGAAGCACTTTATTCAGATTTAGGACATTGCGGAAGAAATAACATAAGAATATCATGGATTTATGTTAAATTATGTTTAATTCTTACTTATTTAGGGCAAGGAGCTTGGATAATGTCGCAAACTGGAGAAATAAATGACAATCCATTTTTTGAAATTATGCCTTCTTGGTTTGTACTTCCTGGTATAATTATTGCCACTGCATCCGCTATTATTGCAAGTCAAGCCTTAATTACAGGTTCTTTTACACTTATTTCTGAAGCCATTCGACTTAATTTTTGGCCAAAAGTAAAATTAGTTTATCCTACTGACCAGAAAGGTCAATTATATGTCCCAAGTTTAAATTTCTTACTTTGGATAGGTTGTATTGGTATTGTACTCTATTTCAAAGAATCATCGCACATGGGAGCAGCTTATGGTTTAGCAATTACGCTCACTATGATTATGACAACTTTGTTAATGACCTTTTATTTATATTTAAAAAGGGTAAATACTATTTTTGTTTTGTTATTTCTTTTTTCTTTTTTATTACTTGAATCTTCTTTTCTTATTGCCAATTTAACTAAATTTACACATGGTGGTTATGTATCTTTGATTTTAGGTGGCGTTATACTTTCGGTAATGTATATTTGGTTTAAATCTTATAAAATTAAAAATAGTTTGACAGAATACGTATCTTTTGAAGATAACAAACAAGTAAGAATGATGCAAAAATTGAGTGAAGACATGACCGTTCCTAAATATGCAACCAATCTTATTTTTATGACTAGTTCTAGAACGACAGATTTGATAGAATCAAAAGTGATTTACTCTATATTTCAAAAACAACCTAAACGAGCCGATGTGTATTGGTTTTTGCATGTAGAAATCACAGATGAACCTTATACAAAAGAATATAAAGTACATACTTATACAGATGGACAAGTTTTTAAAATTACTTTTTATTTAGGTTTTAGAGTGGAAAATCGAGTAAATGTCTATTTCAGAAGAGTTGTAGAGGATATGGTACGTAATGGAGAAGTAGATATTACATCCAGATACGAATCTTTAAACGCCCAAAATTTGATAGGAGATTTTAGATTTGTAGTTTTAGAAAAGTTCCTTTCTTACGAAAACTCTTTGGGTGTTTTTGATCAATTAGTTATGGACGGCTACTTTTTGTTAAAAGAATTAGCAACTTCTGAAGAGAAATATTTTGGATTAGACACAAGTTCAGTAATCGTGGAAAAAGTTCCGATGCTCATAAAACCAGCTTCCGAAATTAAACTGTGTAGAATAAGATAAACCTTTTATGAAATTTAGTTCGGTTTTTATTTTAAAGTTATAAATTATCTCAATTTAGAACCTTATATGATAATATAAATTGTAACTTATATTATAAAATTCATGGCTAAAATTAATCAAATCCTAAAGATTAATAATTAAAAGATTATTCAAAACTAAATCGTCAACTTTTTATTTTTCCTAAATAGAGTTATAGAAAAGCCCATATAAGTATTTTAACCTTAATTAATCAATATATTAGTAATATTTCATAAGATTAGGACGTTCCCCTACTTATCAAGGAATTCGCATTTAAAATTACTAGATTAAAAGCCCCACCCTAAATCCCTCCCCAAGGGGAGGGACTTGCTTCGCAAGTGTTTTTTTAGTAATAAATTAAAAATAAATTACTTGATTATAAAAGAAAAGTTTTAAATGCGAATTCCCTACCCTACTTATGGATTCTACGGTTTCGTAGCAGAAATTTGGTTAGATTTGGGGCGTTTTTTTGGAAATATTTAAGTGGGCTTTTCTATAGAGTTATATAAATATTTAAAATTAAACTTTTATTTAGGGTCAGCTGAAAAGCTAAAAAAGTAAAATCAGAGCTAAATTTTAGAGATAATTTGGTATATTTCCCATATCAATTGCAAGGAAAAATGAATATATACTTCAAAAAGTGTGCATTTAAGCCCCAATATATAATTACTAGCCAAATAGTTTTGCCAGGATTTGAGATAACATATTCATTAAAGATTTAAAACGAATATAAAGAAAAATCCAAAAATGGATATTACTATATAGTAGATTTAGAATTTCTCGAAGATAAAACAAAAAAGTAATATTATATTCAAATATAGACTAATTTGATATTTATTATCTAAAATTCGATTTTGTTAAACTTTGAAACAAAATAATTGAACTTTGCATCAATAAAATTAGAAAAAATTATACTTTTGTAAAAATTTTTAAAATGAATGTACTCATAATAGGATCTGGCGGACGAGAAAGTTGTTTTGCATGGAAATTAGCTCAAAGTCCATTATTAAAACAGCTTTTTATTGCACCCGGCAATCCTGGTATGTTAGAATATGGTATTTTAGTAGAGATTGCTATTGATGATTTTGAAAAATTGGGTGCTTTTTGTATTGAAAAAAATATTAATTTAGTAGTTGTAGGACCTGAAGTTCCACTTGTAAAAGGAATTGTAGATTATTTTAAATCTCACTTAAATTTAAGTCAAATATCTATCATTGGACCCGATAAAAAAGGAGCTATTTTGGAAGGAAGTAAGGATTTCTCAAAAAAATTCATGCAAAAATATAATATTCCTACTGCTGCCTATCAAACTTTTGATACTTTTTCTCTTGCAAAAGGCATTAAATATTTAGAAAATACTTCAGCTCCTTATGTATTAAAAGCGGACGGATTAGCCGCAGGAAAAGGCGTAATTATTACATCAGATTTGGAAGTAGCAAAACAGACTTTAAGCGAAATGATTTCTGATTTAAAATTTGGAGATGCTAGCGAAAAAGTAGTAATAGAGCAATTTTTAACAGGAATAGAACTTTCAGTTTTTGTTCTTTGCGATGGAAAAAATTATATCATTTTACCCGAAGCCAAAGACTATAAACGCATAGGAGAAGCAGATTCTGGACTTAATACAGGTGGAATGGGTGCTATATCACCTGTACCTTTTGCTAACGAAGCTTTTATGAAAAAAGTAGAAGATAAAATCATAAAACCTACTATTAATGGCTTGATAATTGAAAATATTGATTATAAAGGATTTATATTTTTTGGCTTAATTAATGTAAACAACGAACCTTGGGTGATTGAATATAATTGCCGCATGGGTGACCCCGAAACTGAAGCAGTTTTACCTCGTATTAAGTCTGATTTACTAGAAATTCTTACAAAAGTAGAAGCTCAAAAATTAAATACTGTTTCGATAGAATTTGAAAATTTTGCTGCCACAACAGTTATGTTAGTGGCTGGAGGTTATCCAAATGAATTCGAAAAAGGAGATGTGATTTCTGGATTAGAAAACGTAAAAAATGCTTTGTGTTTTCATGCGGGAACAAAAAATAATTCGCAAAAAGAACTAGTTACAAACGGAGGAAGAGTAATGGCTGTTACAGGCTTAGGAACCACTCTTAAAGAAGCACTTTCAGTTTCAAATTCAGCTGCAGAAACCATCTTTTGGAAAAATAAAAACTACAGAAAAGACATAGGTTTTGAATTTGTGGAAAAATAATTACCTTTTTTATTGATTAAATGATAGTTTTATTACACTTAAAAAATTAATAGTTTTTATTGGTTTTAATTAAAAATTAACTTTTTTATGAATCAATATAAAAATTATTAATTTTTCTAATTGCAATTTTTATAATTTTAAATAACAATAAAAGATGTTTTTTTAATTTAATTCGATATATTAAAGTAATATATATTATATTTAATACTTATAAATATATACATATAAGATACAAAATTATTTCTTTTTTTTAAAAAAATTTTTTTAAAATTAAAATTAAATAACAACTTTTATTCCTAGTTATCGTTATTTTTAATAATGATAAAACTAAAATGAAAAAAACATTTAATTTTATACTTATTTTTTTATTCTTCTGTACATTAAATGTCAATTCCCAAACTGCATCCGAGGCATTTGAGGCTGGGTTAATTGAATTTGAAAAAGAGAAATTTGATAAAGCTTGGGATCACTTCGATAAAGCAGTTCAGTTAAGAAGTAAGTTTGAAAAAGCCCACTATTTTAGAGGTAGATGTGCACTTGAACTTGAAAGTTATAATGCTGCACTAGATGATTTTCATATAGCTACAAATATTAATTCTTACGATGCCGAAAATCATTATTACAAAGCTCGATGTGAATGGCATTTGGAACGATATGGTAATGCGATTAAAGATTTAGAACAAGCTATTGTTTATAATCCTAATCACTTTGAAGCTTATCAAACCATGGGTTTAATTTACCAAAAATTAAAAATGTTTGAAAAAGCAAAAGAATATTATGATAAAGCGATTGCTTCTCATCCTAATTTTCATGCTTCAGCTTTTAACAAATCAAAAGTAAAAGAATCTATGAGCGATTATACTTCTGCATTGCATGAGTACAATCATTCTATAACTCACGACCCAAACGACCCCGTTTTGTATATGAACAGAGGTATTTTGAAGGAAATTGGCGGGGATATGGTGAGTGCTTTAGATGATTTTACAAAAAGTATTACTTTAGATCCAGGTTTGAAAATTTGTTATTATTACCGTGGACAAATTTTATATCACCGCAAACAATATAAAGAAGCTTTATTAGATTTGCAAGTATATTTAAAAAGCTTTCCTTCGGATTATGAAATAAAAACTGAAATTCAAATGCTCCGCAAAATGGTAAATACCAATCAGTTTTAGTATTCTATAAATTTAAAAAGTTCAAAACAGCATCTTTGAATAATATCGGTTGCTCTGCCTGCACCCAATGTCCTGCATTTGAAATGGTAATAATTTTAGATACTGAAAATATTTTTTTTATTTCTAAAACATCGTCATCATTTATATAATTTGAATTTTCGCCTTTGATAAATAAAGTAGGAATTACGCTTGAAAATCTGTTTGATGATGCTCCAATATTTTCAATTTGCTTTATCAAAACTTCTAAATTCATCCGCCAATGAAAAGTTCCATCAACATTTCTGTATAAATTTTTTAGCAAAAATTGTCTTATTCCTAGTTCTGAAATAGATTTTGACATTATTTCATCGGCCTCTTGGCGGCTTTTTAAAAGTAATAAATCTATATTTTGTAAAGCCGAGATTTCTCTTTGATGATGAGGCGGATAAAATTTAGGTGAAATATCTACAATGATTAACTTTTTAATTTGATTTGCATAAAGTTCAGCTAATTTCATAGCTACTTTTCCGCCCATCGAATGACCTAAAATAATGGGATTTTCTATATTTTGTTCATCTAAAAAGTCAATTACATCTTTTGCCATTTCTTCGTAAGTATGCAAATCAAAATGCGGAGATTGCCCATGGTTGCGTAAATCAATCAAAAATATTTCAAAATTTTCTGCCAATAGTTTACTTACGCTTAACCAATTATCAGATGATCCAAAAAGTCCGTGCAAAATAATCAACGGTTTACCTAAGCCTAGTTTTCTAAAATATAAGGACATTATTTATTTTAATTTTATATTATTATTACTAAATAAAAAAACTTTACACCTTCCAAAAAGAACGTGTAAAGTTTCAAAATATTGCTGTACAATTATTGTTGTTCTTCTCTTTGCTCTTCTGGTCCCATATACTTTTCAAAAATAGTTTCTACTTTTTTGGCTTCTTCCGTCATGTTTTCATTTTTCAAAATAGTGGCTAGCTGGTTCAAAATATATAAATTTGATTGTACTTCCATTTCGTTTGAAATATTGTTTTTGTAATAATAACCCAATTCTTCATCGGCTCTGGCAGACATGGTATTGGTAATTTCCATGGCTTTTGATTTATCGCCACATCGAATCAGAATCCCGACAAATTGCGGACTTGTTACGTCATAAGGAATTGATTTATCAGGAATCATTGTTAGGCAATAATTGATTACTTCTTTGGCTCTCGCAATTTTATCGATGGCTGGTTTTCCTTCAGAACTTAATTTGATAGTGTCTTTTTCTTCCATACCTTCTTCGTAAAGTTGAGCCGCTAATCTATAAAACGACATTCGTGCATTGTAAGGAAAGCGTCTGTAATTTTCATCGTAAAACTTATCATCTGCCAATCCTCTGAAATACATATCTTTTGTCATGCGTTTATACATAATATCTGTATTGACAACGCCTTGTGTGGCTCCTGGCGTGCGAAATGGCATCAATCTATAAGCCAAACCTTCCATTTGCATATATTCTTTCAATCCAATATAATTAGAAGTTGAAAGCGTAGATGAGTAATAAATAGGTCTTTCCCAGTTATTTGTTGAAATCATATCAAGCATAATCATAGTGGCTTTGTCTATGGCTTGTTTTCCATAACGCCAAACGATAGCAGAAGGCACATCTTTAGCTCTATTTTTAGGCACAAAATCCATAGAACTTACTTTTGCACTATCCACTGGCAACACTAAAACTTCGGATGGCAAAGTAGCAATTCCATCTCCGCTCGAAGATTGAACCATAATTGCCTCATTTTGCTCTTTTAACATTTTTATATATATTGGAACTGAAATTCCTCCGCTTCCTGCTTTATTTTCATAATAAGGGATATAATCATTTTTACCTTGAATAAAATCTTTAAATTCCATCGAAATAGGCAAAGGTTGCGACTCGTAAGCCCGCATTTTCATTTGATTGATATACCAATCTGTGTTTAATAAACTTAAATTACAAACTCTTACATCGGTTCGGAAACCCTCCACTTCTTGCACATACCATAAAGGGAACGTATCGTTGTCTCCACCTGTAAAAACAATGGCGTTTTTTTCGCATGAATTAAGTAAGTTTTTGGCAGAATCAATAGAATGATATCTGTCCGAACGGTCATGGTCATCCCAACCTTGTGCACACATAATAACAGGAGCAACCAAGCCCAAACCTGTGGCAATTATGGGTCGAAGTCGCTCGTTTTTGACTACTCCAGTCATATAATCTATAATAGCCAACACACCCAAACCTACCCAAATAGCAAACACATAAAATGAACCTACATATATATAATCTCTTTCACGTGGTTCGGTTGGTGGCGGATTCAAATAAACAACTAAGGCAATTCCTGTTAATAAAAATAGCCATCCAAGCACAATAAAATCATTTCTATTCTTACCAAATTGAAAAACTAAACCTAATAATCCGAGCAAAAGTGGAATGAAAAAATAGTTATTTCTGGCTTTGCTATTGGCAATAGAAGCTGGCAAACCTTCTTTTCCTTCCCAAGGACGCAAATAATCGGCATCTTGAATATCGCCCGCTCTACCAGCAAAATTCCACATGAAATAACGATAATACATGTGTCCAATTTGGTAATTAAAAAAGAATTTTATGTTATCGCCCATGGTTGGCTTCTTGCCTGCTGGCGAGCCTGTCCAACGGGCATATTCTTCTGCATGACCGCCTTGTTTGCTATGCAAACGAGGGAATAAAATTTCATGGCGTGGGTCAAATTTATTAATTATTTTATAATCGTAAATTTCATATTTTTTCTCACCTTTTCTGTAAAGTGGAGCGCCTTTTTCTTGATCAACTAGCTCTGCAGTATAACTTGGTCCGTATAATAAAGGACGATCGCCATATTGTTCTCGTTTCAAATAAGACACAAAACTCATCACATCTTCAGGGTTGTTTTCATCAATAGGCGTATTGAAATTTGAACGAATTAAAATAACAGTGTAGCACATATATCCTATCAAAACAAATGCCAAAGCAAGTAAACTTGTGTTTAAAAGCACTTTATTTGTTTTTATTGCATATAAAATTCCATACACCAAAATTCCTACAATAATTACAATAAATACAAAAGCACCTGAGCCAAAAGGCAATCCCAATCCGTTTACAAAAAATATTTCAAATTTGCCTGCCATAGTTGGTAACCCTGGAATAACGCCCACTTGAATAAGCGCAATAATTGCCATAGAAACCAAAAAAGCAATAAATCCGCCTTTTAAATTAGCTTTGTATCTTCGGAAATAATATAAAAATCCGAGTGCAGGAATAGTTACTAAGTTTAATAAATGGACACCTATTGAAAGTCCGACCATATAGGCGATTAACAACAACCAACGATCGGCAGCGGGTTCATCGGCAACAACTTCCCATTTGAGCATTGCCCAAAATACAAAAGCAGTAAAAAATGAGGACATGGCATATACTTCGGCTTCCACAGCTGAAAACCAAAAAGTATCTGAAAATGTGTAAACCAACGAACCAACAAGCCCAGCTCCAATAATGGAAATGGTTTGAGAGATGCTCGGAACCAAATCTTTGGAAGTCAAAACCAGCTTGCGTGCAAGCAAAGTGATAGACCAGAAAAGGAATAAAATGGTAAAAGAACTCGCTAAAACGGAGGACATATTAATCCAATACGCCACTTTTGTTACATCACCAAGTGCGAGAAAAGAAAAAAGACGACCGATAAGTAAAAAAAGTGGCGCTCCAGGCGGATGCGGCACTTGCAATTTAAAAGCACAAGCAATAAACTCTCCGCAATCCCAAAAACTAGCGGTTGATTCGGCTGTTATGGCATATACAACTGTTGAAATGGCAAAAACAACCCAACCAGCCCAATTATTAATTTTTTTGTACGAAAGCATAAATTGCTATATATTATATGTGTTTGAAAAGATTCTTTTTTGAAATACGGCACGAAAATAACAAAAATATTGCGAAAGGCAATTTTTGTTAGAAAATTAAAATTTGGATGTATGTTAATTTAAAAATATAATTCTCAAATCAATTTACATTGATTTGAGAATTATATTTCATTTTGGAAAATATTTTAAAGAATGTTATATAAAAATAAATCATTAGTTCTTATTTTAAAAACACAAATTTTTGCAATTTTAATACTTAAATTATTCCTACTTCTCAAGTTTTGTTATTTTTTCGAGCAAGAAATTAATTTGATTCTTTAACATATCTATAATATCATCTTTTGAATTTAGCAAAGCATTTAATTTATCAATAAGTTTTATTTCATTTATCGTATGAATATTATTGCCAATATATTGATTGTTATCGCCTTTAACAAATGACTCTGTTTGGTCTCTGGGCTTTCGCATTTTAAAATAAATGAAGTATTATTTTTATTTTATTCTATAATTATTACTGAATTTGTACTTTCCGAATAAGTCCTTCCTTTTGGATTCTGCGTAATTGGAGCAGAAATTGGATTAGGGGTGGGCATTTTTTGAAATATTTATGTGGGCTTTTCTAAATTTTCATATCAAAAACTAAAGCTAAATTTTTAATTAATTTATCTTGAACTTCTTTAAGATTTATTTTCATATTTAATTCTTTTTCTAATGAAGTTACGGCCTTTCCTTCTATACCACAAGCAATGATATTTGAAAAATAAGATAAATCGGTATTTACATTAAGAGCTAAACCGTGCATAGAAACCCATCGGCTTGTTCGGACACCCATAGCACATATTTTTCGAGGATTTATGCTATTTGGTTCTATCCAAACGCCTGTTAGTCCATCAAATCGACCTGCTTCTATGCCATATTCTGCTAAAGTTAAAATCACAGACTCTTCCAGAAAACGTAAGTATTTATGAATATCAGTAAAGAAATTTTCTAAATCTAAAATTGGATAAATTACTAGTTGTCCTAATCCATGAAAAGTAATATCACCACCACGATTGGTTTCAAAAAACTCAACACCTTTAGATTTTAACTCTTCTTTCCCGATTAATAAATGACTTATCTTGCCACTTTTTCCGATTGTATAAACAGGAAAATGCTCACAAGAAAGTATGAAATTTGGTGTTAATAAAGCATTATTATCATTATTTCTATTTTCATTTTTTATTTCTACAATAGTTTTAAAAAATTCGTCTTGTTTAGTCCAAGCCTCTGAATAAGAAATTCGCTCTAAATTTATAACTGAAACAAGGTTATTTTTTTGATAACTTATCATAATTAATTATTATTTTTTAATATTAGCTGATTTCTAAGCACTTTTTGATGTGCCATCAAAATTCCAACCATACTTATACTATCCGTGATTTCGGAGTTCAAAACCATATCAACGGCTTTTAAAAAAGGAATTTTCATCACTTTAATATCTTCGCAATCTTCAGGATTTGCCATATTTTGAATTAATTTTTGAGCTAAATAAATAAATCCTTCCTCGTCTGTTACAGAATTTGAAGTATGAATTTTGCCTAATAATTCCCAATTTTGAGCCTCTAAACCTGTTTCTTCTTTTAGTTCACGTACGGCAGTTTCCAAAGGATTTTCGGTACCGATAGGTGAACCGCCTTCAGGAATTTCCCAACTATATTCATTTAAAGGGTAACGAAACTGCCCTACCAAATATATATTTCCTTCAGTATCAATAGGAACTATGCCAACTGCTTTATTTTTAAAAAGAACTTTTCCATAAATGCCAGGCTTGCCAGATGGATTTAAAACTTGGTCTTCTTCGACTTTTATCCACGGATTTTCGTATATATTTTGTGTGCTTAATTTTTTCCAAGGATTTTTTTCTGTCTGCATGTGGATAATCAAAGAATAAGTTTTTTTATTTTTATAAAATGATTCGCAAAGGTATATTTTATTGTCTTTTATTTTGTATTTTAAGTTGCAAATCATCAAAAAAAGTTGAAACAGCTGAAGTAAAAACAAAAACTACATCTAAAACAAGCAAACCTAAGCCAAAACAAGTTTCTAAGAAAAATACTATTATTGATAAAGCCACCATGCACATAGGCACTCCTTATGCGGCAGGCGGAAAAAATCCTGCATCGGGTTTTGATTGCTCAGGATTTACCTATTATATTTTTCAAAAAGTTGATATATTATTACCTTCAACTGCTTGGGAACAAGCCGAAAAAGGTAAAGCAATTTTTATAAATGAAGCCGATAAAGGCGATTTGATTTTTTTTAAAGGTGGGAATTCAAAATCTAATGTTATTGGGCATGTTGGAATTATCAATTCTAATAAAGGTCAAGCAATTACTTTCATTCACGCCAGTAGCTCAAAAGGAATTATGGTTTCGGCATTGACAGAAAAATATTTTAAAGAAAGATTTATTAAAATAAGACGATTTTTGTAAGTTTATTTTAATTTTAACTTATTGTTTTCTAAATTATAAATTAAATCTTCTAGTCCGTTCAGTTTTATTTCATAAACGGTGGCAAGTTGCATACCTAATTTTCCGGGCGGAAAACCCTTTTTTTTGAACCATTCTAAGTAAAAAACAGGTATATCGAATAAAATAGTACCTTTGAATTTGCCAAAAGGCATTTTTACTTTTGTAATTTCAAGTAATATTTCGGGATTAACAGCATTAAACTCGTTCATTTTTAGGTTTTTTATTGATTGAAACCATTTCAAATGAAATTCCTTTAGAAATAGTTTCAAAATATAAGCAAAAATTACTTAAATTACAAGTCTCACATTTGGGAGAACGAGCAACGCAAACATACCTTCCGTGTAAAATAAGCCAATGATGAGCTTCGGCTACATATTTTTTTGGGATATTTTTCATCAATACCTTTTCGACTTCTAGTGGAGTTTTTAGATTGGCATCAACCAATCCTAATCGTTTTGAAACCCTAAAAACGTGTGTATCGACAGCCATAGCAGGCTTATTAAAAATTATTGAAACTATAACATTTGCCGTTTTCCTCCCAACTCCAGGAAGTTTTATAAGTTCTTCAACAGTTGAGGGAACTTCCGAATTAAAATCAAGAATTAACATTTTGCCTAAAGCAATTAAATTCTTGGTTTTATTATTCGGAAAAGATATACTTTTAATATATGGAAAAAGGATTTCAAAAGTAGTATTTGATAAAATTTCGGGTGTTGGAAAATCTCTAAAAAGTGCTGGGGTATGCATATTAACCCGCTTGTCTGTGCATTGAGCCGATAAAACTACGGCAATTAAAAGTTCATAAGCATTAGAATGATGCAATTCAGTTTCAGCATTTTGAAAGTTATTTGAAAAATAATCAATTACATTTTTATATCTCTGCTTGATTGTCATTCTGTAATTTTATTTACTTCATTTTTCGATAATTCATACTTTTCATGTGTTTCGGGGCAAAAGGCAATTCCGCTATCATCAAATTTTAGTTTATATCCAGCCTCGCTCATCCAACCTGATTGTTTTGCTGGATTTCCAACAACTAAAGCATAAGGTTTTACGGATTTTGTTACAACAGCTCCTGCTCCTACAAAAGAATATTTTCCTAAATTTATACCACAAATAATAGTTGCATTTGCTCCAATACTTACTCCTTTTTCTATTACTGTGCTTTTAAATTCAGTAGTTCTAGCAATAGCACTTCTTGGATTAATTACATTTGTAAACACAACGGATGGTCCAATAAAAACATCGTCATCACAAATTAATCCAGTATAAAGCGAAACATTGTTTTGAATCTTAACGCCATTTCCAATCTTAACTTTTGGAGAAATAACAACATTTTGTCCTATATTACAATTATCTCCTATTTCGGAGTTAGACATAATATGTGAAAAATGCCAAATCTTTGTTCCTTTTCCTATGCTACAATTTTCGTCTATAAAAGATGATGAATGTACGAAATGTTCATTATTTTTCATGCCATTTGAATTTTAAGTATTGCAACAAATTAAAAGGCTTAGAATCTTCATCAACCCTAGCCATTATGCAAGCGGTTATGATATTAAATGAAAAAATGAGGGTATTATCTATTAAAAATAAAGGTATAAAACTAAAAAACATCATATAGCCAACATTGCTATAACAGTATAAGTAATACATAATAAAAAAGTAAATTATTACGCCAATTAACCCTACATCAAAATGTAATTTCAAAAAATCGTTGTGTGTTAAAAACGGTTTTTCATAAAAATAATATACTTCGTTAAATATAGTTTTCCATAAATAAAATTCGGTTTGCCCTATTCCATTCCCAAAAAAATAAATCATCCAATCTCTTTTCTCAATTTGTATAATTAAATCTCTTACTAAAATGAGCCTACCTGTCAAAAAGTGATCTGGATTCATATCTTTTTTTCCAATAAATTCTAAAAAAGAGATTGTTACACCTTCTATATTGGTTGCTATTAAGTAAAAAGTTATGTAATAAACTGCGAATAATAATATGGTTAAAATTCTGTTTTTTTGTATTTTTAATAAATCAAAAAAGAAATAGTAAGTTATCATAGCAGGAAAAATTCCTAAAAGATTGGCTCTTTTGTTTACCAAAAGCATAAAGAAAATAGCTAATGCAAGAAATTTATAATCTTTTTTATAAAAAAAATACAAAATAAAAAGGCAAGCAATAGTTCCAAAATGATACTCATGTTGAAAATCGTAGTTTGAATATAAAACCGAACTCATTAAATTCCAATTTACATCAAAATCTATCCAAATAATGTAACAAATAATAGAAAAAATAAATACCCAAACGATATGATAATGCCTAAATTTGAGTTCTTTTAAAGAAAAAAGCAATAATGGACCACTTGTAATAATTAAATCTCTAATTACATTTTTCCAAAATATTTGTTGCGTATTTGGTGTAATAAAAATACTAAAAGCACAACTTAAAAGGTATAAAATTAGAATAAAAATTTGATTTTTATTTATTGGAATAGTCCAAATATTTTCTTTTAAAAAATAAAGAAAATAAATATAAACAAAAGCAATGAAAGGCATGAAATAAAATATTGGTCTTGAAGCTGCAATAAAATGATAAGCAACAAAAAGTGGAATATAAAATGCAAAAACTACCCAATCGGAAGTATTAAAATTTATTCTTTGATTGTAATTTAATGTGATTTTCAATAGCTTATTTCATTATTTAAATAAAATGATAGTACTTTTTGCTTCAAATATAGATCAAATTTTTGCTGAATAAGGTCTGAGTTTGATTTAAAAAGATTATTTTGAGCCAAAACTAATTCAACAGAATTTGCCATTCCAACATCAAACCTTTTTTGAGTTGCTTTTAAGGATTCCTCGTTTGCAAGTTTTAAATTTTCAAGAGAGTTTAATCTTTTTTGAGCCACAATATATTCAGTTTGAGCGGTTTCGATTTTTTTTCTAAGCTGATTTGAAATGTTTTCTAGGGCTATTTTTGCTCTTTCTTTGTTTATTATTGCATTTTGTTCGTTTCCTCTGAGTCTATAATTTCCAAAAATAGGCACATTTAAGTTTAAAAAAATACTTTGAGCAAAATTATCAATGATTTGGTTTGGATACGGGTAGTTTATTACTCTTCCAAAGTTATCAAATCGTGGTAAAGCAGAAGAAAAGCGAGAATTAAGGCTTGCCGAAAGCGAAAGTGTTGGATATTTTGCAGCCTTATTGCTGTTATGTGCTTTTTCTGCAGCATTTATTTTTAATAAAGAATTTTTTATGGATGGTTGATTTTGGTAAGCTTTTGCATATATTTCTGAAGAACTAAGTATAATATTGTTTTCAATTGAAGTAAGTTCTGGTGTTTCTATATCAAATTTTTCTAAATCAATTTCGTTTGCTGGTAAATTCATTAATTGTATTAAATTAAGTTTAGAAATCCGTAATTGATTTTCACTATTTATCATTGAAAGTTCATCGTTAGCTAATTTGGCTTTTAAATTAATTAAATTAAGTTCGGTTTGAATGCCAGCAGAAACTAGTTTTTGAGTTCTTTCTGCATCCGATTTGGTTGTATTTACTTGATTTATAGCTATTTTATTAATTTCTTTTTGAAAAAGAACTTGCGAAAAGGCTTGAACTAAAGAAAGAAGTACATTATTTTTAATATCTTCCTTTTCAAAATTTGTGGCTTCAAGGTTTATGTTTTGTTGTTTTTTGGCTTCATTAATTCTTCCAAAATTGTATAAAACTAAGTTTGCATCTATCGAAAGAAAAGATGAACCAATCTGTTTGTCTATAAAAGTATTTGAACCAGGGTCTATACCTCTCCCAAATTGATACCCATAGTTTGCATTTCCATTTACACTAGGGAATGCTGCGTTTTTAGCTAAATTTTGATTTAATTTTGCAGATTCGATGTTTAATAAAACTTGTTTTAAATCTAAATTATTTTTTAAAACAATTTCAGCACAATTTTTCATTGTAAAAATTTGTGCTTGTAGTTTAATTACAATAAAAGAAAAAAAATAAACGAATTTTAATGATTTCAAAATTTTGATTTTAGATTAAAATTATGGAAAAGCCCACATAACTACATTTTAAAGGTAAAACACAAATATTTCTTTCAAAACCCCATCCCTAACCCTTCCCCAAGGGGAAGGGAACTCAAAAAACTCCGTTTTTTGAGTGTTTTGTAGTTAAGTGGGCTTTTCTATAAAATTATTAGAATTTGGATTAATCTAATAGAAAAGCCCATATAGCTACACTTTAAATTTAAAACATAAATATTTCTTTCAAAACCCCATCCCTAACCCTTCCCCAAGGGGAAGGGAACTCAAAAA
>REAG01000262.1 GCA_004294265.1 Cytophagales bacterium
ACGCAGAAGAATATGCCAGTATTTATGTACTCGACCCTGATGATGCCTGCGAAGGAGATAGCACAAATATTACTTTTGTAGCTAAAAAATGCCATACGTATAGTAAGAAATATAACAAACGAAATGTTGTAGTTTTTGGAATCCGACAAGGCGACTACAGAGAAATAGATTACACTCCAACAGCATATAATGTGGGTGGGCTACAAGGTGAAGGTGGTGCAAATAAATTTTTGAGTTTTATAGAAAAAGAATTGTTCGACACCGCTCGTTTCTATTTCAATGTATCCAAAGAAAGAAGTAAAAGAGCCATTTTGGGTCATTCTTTGGGTGGACTTTGTGGTTCTTATGCTTTTACTGCTTTTCCAAACGCTTTTGGAAACTATTTATTATTAAGTCCAAGTTTGATTTATGATAATGACATAATCTTACAATATGAGCAAAAAGAAAGACAAAATTTAATAAAAAACAAGAATTTAGTTTTTTTGGCTGCAGGTAGCACCGAACCAAACATGTTGCCTTCGATTAACACCCTAAACGAGCGAATAAAAAAATATTATACCAGCACAAACTCCCTTTTATATATTTCTCCAGGTCGTGGACACAATAGTTCAAAAGTAGATAATATTGAAAATGCACTAGACTTTTATTTCAAAAATCAATAATTATGACAAAAAATATAATCATAGTTTTATGCTTTTTTTCGACATTTATATATGCGCAAGATAGCACAAAAATAAAATATGTATATCGTAAGCTCAGCGTTGAGCCAGCTTTAGGAACAAGAGTTAGTTCAATGATTGGAGCTGTTGATATGCAATTGTCTGGCTTGGTACAATATAATTTGCATCCAAGATTTCATATTTTAAGCCACACCGCCATTTCGTATGATATTATAAAATACCCCATTTTTAATTCGGTAAGTATAAATCATAGCATGACTATATTTCAAAAAATAGGTTTTGGAACTTCGTTTTATACCAAAAAAATGGCAAACTCCTTAAATTTTGTTTTAGGAATAAAATATTTTACCTACTCTGCCGAAACCAACAACGAAAGTTTAGAAGATAAAATTCCTGTTCAAATCAATGTTTTTTCCCCTGATTATGGGCTTATGTACAACTTAAAAGTTGGCAGAAAAAAATACTTTTTTTCTGGAAGAATATATGCACCAGTTTTTAATGGCAAATGGTTTTTTTTAGAAAATGCAAGTATTGAGTTAGGTTTTGGAATAAGGTTAAAATAATTTGTTTCATAAATATACTTAGTGTAAATTGTATATTATGTTCAAAAAAACTGCATTTTACTTATTTTTTCTCATAATTTTTTCTACTTACAGCCAAATAGTCAGTATTCCGGGTTTTCAATTTAAACTAGCATTGTTAAGCCATATACCTGTTATTGATTTGAATGGAAATCGAGAAATTGAAGTTTCGGAGGCTATTCAAGTTCAAGTTTTAATATAACAAACCAAAATGTTAGGGATATTATTGGAATAAAAAGTTTTGTGAATCTAAAAACGCTTAATGCAAGTTCTAATAAAATTTCAATTGTAGATTTGGCAGGCATGAATAATCTCGAAACGGTTAATATCACTGCCATAGATGTAAATAATGGCTCTGCATTTAGCATTGATTTATCAAATTGCACCAAACTGCTCAGCTTTTATTCGGATTTTAACGCTACTCGTTCTATTAATCTATCCAATTGCAGTGCTTTAGAAAACCTTGTAATTAATACCAATACTTACTTAAATGCATTGATTTATCTGATTGCGTTAATTTAAAGTATTTAAGATTAAATAATACTGATTTGGCTAGTCTAAATGTTTCTAACAACCGAAAACTTACTTACTTGAGCTGTGCTCGGCTCAATTTTTTAGGTACTTCAACATTTAATGGCATCCTCAATTTGTCAAACAATGTGCTTTTAGAAGAATTTAACTGCTTTTTTAATCGGTTTACAAATTTAGATTTTTCATCTAATACAAAGCTCAAACGACTAAATTGTGCAAATAATAAACTTTTGAATCTTGATTTAAGTACAAATTTTGATTTAGAGAAATTAGAATGTGAAAACAATTCGCTTGCGGGACTAAATCTTTCAAACTGCACTAAGCTAAAAGAATTAACTTGCTCCGACAATAAACTTACAACACTCAATACAGCATCATTGGTGTTGCTCGAAAATTTGAATTGCAAAAATAATCTCATTTCAAGTCTAAATTTATCTTCCAATACACTACTTTATCAATTAGAAGCTCAAAACAATAAAATTTCATCAATTAATTTCTCATCTAATCTTGTATTAAGGAATTTATGGTTGAATGATAATATATTGACAACCCTAGATTTAAGTAGTAATTTGGGTTTATATTGGCTTGATATTACAAATAATAAAGTAATAAATTTAGATTTGAGAACAAATACGATTTTAGGTATTTTACGATGTTCTAATAATTTGTTAGACGAAATTCAATTTTCAAATACTACTTATCAGACTTTAGGAATGGTTGTCTGTAATGATAATTTCCTCAAAAAAATAGACCTATCACAAGCTGTCAGTTTGCATTTTTTTGAATGTCAAAACAATCCATTATTACGATATATCAATCTATTAAATGGTTCAGAAGAAGGATTTTATTCCTACAGCAGGTTTAATTTTAGAAACAATCCGCTTTTGCGTTTTATGTGTGTAGATGATTTTCAACTAAACGAAGTGAAAGATAGTTTGGTTAAATATAACATGACCAGAACCAAAGTTTCATACAACTGTGATACCACTTCCACACTTTGGAACGGAACGAAATGGAGCGATGGTGTGCCTGATTTTAATCTTAAAGCCATTATTGCTGGAAATTATTTTACTTTAAATCAAGGCAACATTGTAAGCAAAGAATTAACTATAAATCCTGGAATTCGCTTATTTGTAGCTCCTAATAATAATGTTACCACTACTGGAATTATTACGAATAATGGAGAAATATATAGTTGCAAAAAAAATAACGTAACAGGAACTATCATTGGTAATAATATCATACAAGATTCCATACCCTTTTTTGTTTTAAAACCAACAGACCAAGTAATAATCGATAGAAATATTGCTGAATTTCAAGCTTTTGCAAGCCTAAACGCTACAAATTACGAATGGAAAGAAGGCAATACCGTTGTTGGTTTAGGTGGAAGTTTTCAAATCCGACCAACAATAAATAGCAATGGAAAAGTTTTTAGAATAGTAGTTTCAAATAGTTGTAGGAGCGATTCTGCTTCAGCAAAACTAAATGTAATCAATACGCCAATTTTAACTACAAGTAGTCCAATAAAAATTTGTAAAGGGCAATTTGCTGATTTAACAAAATCTTACTTTGATTCTGAAAGTAGTTTTGGTACAATATCGTTTTGGGAGGATGCAAACGAAAGTAATTTGCTTACTAATCCAAGTCAAATTTCCATTTCTGGGACTTATTTTATCAAAAAAGAAATTACTTCGACAGGTTCTTCTTTTTCAACTATAAAACCCATCGAAGTTATAGCTAGCACGTTTGAAGTTCCAACACTTGGCATTTCTGGAAATAATAATACATGTTTTGAAAATCCAGCCTCACTCACTATTTCTGGTGCCAATTCTTACCTTTGGAAACCGTCAAATTCAACCCAAGACACATTTACAACCACAACAGCTGGCGTTTATACAGTTGTAGGATTTAACTCTGATGAATGTTTTGTAGAATATAGTTCAACCGTTACAAGTGTAAATTGCATACTTCAAAATATAAAAACTTATGAAGAAGAGAATGTACTTACAATTTATCCAAATCCAGCCTTTAATAAAATTTTTATTGGTTCAAAAAATTTAAAAATTGTAAATATTACATTACTAAACAATGTAGGAGGAAATGTTATACATACAAATAACAACGAAATTGATGTTTCAACTATTGAAAATGGCGTATATATAATTAAAGTTGAAACCAAAACCTATATCCAAAAAATTTTAGTTATTCATTAAATCTTGATGTTTCATTTAATCATTTTTAAACACATATTAGAGGATTTTATTGTCTTTTATTAAACTTTTATTTTTGAAGTTGCAAAAAATCTTTTACAAATTTCGTTTTAAAAGATTTAAAATATACTAGAAATATTAAAAATCAAAGGTTTTTAACCGCATTTTCCTCTCTGGTGAAAAGGATTATGGACAATAAAAAAACTTTCTAATACGTAATTTTGGATTTAAGAAGTCATTCTAATCACTTTTTTAATGCCTTCGTACAGCTTATCTATTTCTTCAAAAGTATTATAAAAAGCAAAAGAAGCTCTTGCCGTACCTGGAATGTTAAATCTTTGCATTAAAGGTTGTGTGCAATGATGACCTGTACGAATGGCAATTCCTTCGCTATCCAAAATCATACCTATATCTTGCGGATGAATGCCTTGCATGATAAATGAACATACGGAAACCTTCTTTTCGGCAGTTCCAATAAAAGTAATTTCTTTATATTCTGAAAGTTTTTGAGTGCAATAAAGTAATAATTCGTTTTCGTAAGCTGCCGTATTTTTTCTTCCGATTCGTAATAAATATTCAATTCCTTTCCTAAGTGCAATCGTATCTGCAATATTGGGTGTTCCCGCTTCAAATTTATAGGGCAACTCGTTGTAAGTTGTTTTTTCAAACGAAACATCTTTTATCATTTCGCCACCGCCTTGGTAAGGCGGCATTTTTTCTAAAATTTCTTTTTTGCCATATAAAACACCAATACCTGTTGGGCAAAATAATTTATGTCCGCTAAAAACAAAAAAATCTGCATCCAAAGCCTGCACATCAATTTCGAGATGCGAAACCGATTGAGCTCCATCAATTAAAACTACCGCACCTACTTTATGTGCTTTTTCTATAATTTCTTCAATCGGATTTATGGTTCCTAAAGCATTAGAAACATGCACTATTGAAACTATTTTAGTTTTATTTGAAAGTAAGTTTTGAAATTCCGACATGATAATTTCACCTTTATCATTAATAGGTATAATTCGTAAGATTGCTCCTTTTTCTTCGCAGATCATTTGCCAAGGAACAATGTTAGAATGATGCTCCATGGTGCTAATTATAACCTCATCGTTAGGTTTTAAAAAGGTGGCTCCATAGCTTCTAGCCACTAAATTTATACTTTCAGTTACGCCACGTGTAAAAATAATTTGTTCGTTACTTTCAGCATTTAAAAAATCTTTTATGCAAGTTCGAGTAAGTTCATATTCTGCAGTTGCTTTTTCTGCAAGTGTATGAATTCCTCTGTGAATATTGGCGTTATAATTATTGTAATAGTCCGAAATAGAATTAATTACAGCAGTTGGTTTTTGAGTTGTAGCGGCATTATCAAAATAAACCAAATTTTTTCCATTTATTTTTTGATTTAAAATCGGAAAATCATTTCTAATGCTTTCTATTGTAAAATCGCCTATTGTTTTCATTTTATTTAACGTAAAAATTTATTATTTTATATAAACTTGTTTTCTTAGTTTATTGTTTGTAGTGAAATTTTATTTGATGAAAGTAATTTTATTAATAATTTTGATAAATTAATACAAGGATAAAAAAAATGGCACTTTGTAGATAAAGTGCCATTTTGAAATATTATTTATCTAAAAAATAACTAAAAGTATCGCCTCTGAGTCCTAATCGAATGGTCTCGAGCGGAATAATTTCTTTTGGAGCTATATTTCCTAAATTTACGTTTGTGCCGCAAAGTTTGATAAACCAAACTTGTTGTTCTTTTTGAGGAGCTTCCCAAATGATTTTTTCGACAGGTATTTTAGTAAGAATTTCTTCTACTAAACCCGAACGAACTTCACCAGAAGAACGAAATAATCCTACATTTCCGCCTTCTCTGGCTTCTCCAATTACTTTCCAAGCACCTGCATCAAGCTCGGTTTGCATGAGTTGAATCCATTTGTAAGGTGGAATAATTTTTTCTGCATCCTTTGAGCCTACTTCAGAAAGTACAGTAACTTGAGTGGATAATTTACGAATATATTCGCATTTTACATCATGTGGCAATTCGATAGAACCATCTGAAACTTCTGCATATTGAAGTCCAAATTTATCAAGAATCCTGCGATAATCATCAAACTGTCCTCGAACTATAAAAGCTTCAAAAAGTGTGCCACCAAAATAAACAGGAACTCCTGCGTTTTTATACACCTTTAATTTATCTTCAAGGCGAGAAGTTACATAAGAAGTTGCCCATCCTAATTTGACAATATCGACATAATTGCCAGCTACGTCCATGAAATCTTCGGCTTCACGTACGCTTAAACCTTTGTCCATTGCCATTGTAAAACCTGATTCACGTGGTTTTACGGTTCTTTCGGGAATTTGAGATAGATGATAGTTCATTAATTTGATTCGTTCCTAAATTGATCAATAATTTTAAAAAGTGCTTTCTGAATTCCCAAATCTATGAAGAACTCAAATAGCTGAATATGCTTTTCAAAGTCCAAAGTTAATGCATTTTCTAAAAATACAAACGCAGATTTGTAATTTCCTGATAATATTAAATAACATGTGCCTCTATAATACAAATCGGCATCGTCTGGCAGATCATCCAAACCCGATTCTATAATACCAAAAGCCTTTTCAAATTCGAGCGATTGATAATAAACAAAAGACCAATTAAGCCATAAATCAGTATTATAAGGGTCTATTTCTGCTATATTTTGATATAATTCTAATGCAGTTGTTTCATTTCCAATGTTAAATTCAGCATCCGCAAGTGCCATTAAGTAAGTAATATTATTTTTATCGAGAGTTGATGCTTTTTTATAAAAAAATATTGCCTCCAACCATTTTTCTTGGGCATCCAAACAAGATCCTATGCCATACATGGCTTCATGATACTTTGGATCGATTTTTAAAGCTTGTTTAAAATGTGAAATTCCAGCATCATATAAATCCATTTTTTCAAAAGTTGCTCCAATGCAACAAAGTACATCGGGCGTAGGACCCTCTAATTCGAGTGTTTTTTTATAACAAACATTGGCATCACTATATTTACTTTGGTTCATATACGCATTTCCTAAATTGAAATGGGCAGAAGAAAAATCATCTTTTAAAACCGTAGCATAATCGTAAGAAAATACTGCATTTTCCCAATCCATTAGTTTGCTGTAAACTACACCTATATTATACCAAGCATTGGGCGAAAATGGATCCCTTTCAATAAAATTTTCATAATAACTTATGCTTTCTTTTAGCTGATTGGTTGTGTCAAGGCAATAAGCAAGCTCGTAAGTAGCATCTTCATGGTCTAAATTAATTTCTATACATTTTTTGTAATGTATAATTGCCTCGTCATATTTTCCCCAAGTTTGATACGCCAAACCTATACTATAATAAATGTCATCAGTTTCATCATGATAATCAAGTGCGTTTTCAAGCAAATGAATGGAATCTTCATATTTTTCAAGATTAGTAAGAACTGCACTTTTCATTAAAATTACTTCTATATCATTCGGGTTAATATTTTCTAAAATTTCAACCACCTCTAAAGCTTGTTGAAATTGTTCGGATTCAAATAAAATACGTGATTTTTCAAGTAATAAATCCACCGAATATGGATATTGTTCAATAGCAAAATTGACAGATTTTAGTGCTTTTTTTATTTTTTTGTGATGCAAATAATGTTGAATAATATAATCATATTCATCCTCCGTAAAATATTGAATAGTATTGCTCATCAACATTTCTTCAAATGATTTTACATTTTTTTTGCCATCTTCAGTTTCTTTGAAATCACGTTCCATCGGCTTTCTCAGTTTTTTATAAAGGTAAATAAATATTTAAAATTATAAATTTTTATTAAAATAATATTTTCAACACTATGATTTTTGATTTAACGAATTGTATTTTTATTAGTTTTTAATTTGTGGTAAGTCATATTTTTTAATATCAATTTCAAACTTTCCGTACTTTGTAAACATCGAAATATTAAGCGGAATACGTCTTTTATCATCCGAAATCCATATTTTAACAGGGTCTTCTCGCTTGGATAAAATCGAATTTTCGGGCAAAATAAGTGAAAATACAAAAGACTTAAATTTCCCAATTTTTGTTTTTATTTTATCTCTTTCTAAATATTTAAATTTAACATCATAATTTTTCTCCTCAAAAAATAATTTTAAAGAAATAGTATCATTTTTTTTCAACAAAGAAATATCCTTATTTCTTAAATCAAAATAACCGCTTATCATGTCATGAACAAAGCCTGAAGTAGTAATATTTTTTATATTATAAACACTTGTATTGTAATTTAATCTAGTAACATTTACATTATTATTTTCTTGTTCAAAATCATTTATTTCAAATAATTTAAAATTATTTTCATGTTGTTTTCGTTCAAATTTAAGAGGATAATGCGTTATTGAATCCATATCGGAGTAATATTTATTCTCTA
>REAG01000343.1 GCA_004294265.1 Cytophagales bacterium
GCCAAAGCTCTTTCTAACATACGTCAGTACGTCAGCTATTTGCTTATCTGTAAGAAAATCGTGCGAAGCCATCACGCTTTCATACGGAACACCATCAACAGTAATTTTTCCACTTAGTCCGTTTAGGACTACTTTAATAATTTTTGCCTTATCTCCGCCTACCCATTCTTTGTTTACCAAAGTCGGGTTCATATTGGCGATGCCTTTGCCATCGGGCTGATGACAAACGCTACAATAGGTAGCATAAACACCTTTCCCAGCTAATTCTTCTTTTTTATTTTCTGATTCCTTACTTTCAACAAGGCACATAATTACGCCCTTGCCCATGTTCATTGCTGTTTTTACAGACTGTGAAATGCGAAATCTATCTTCTTCTTTAGGAACAATTCTATCAATAACAACCTCAATATCATGTATTTTGTATCGATCAACCTCAGTTTTTGCTTCAATTTCAACAATCAGACCATCTACTCTTGCTTTTGTAAATCCTAGTTTTTTAATTTTCTGAAAATCTTCACGATAATGCCCTTTTCTTCCTTTAACAATTGGAGCTAAAAGTGTTAATTTTTGAGAATTAAAATTATTTAAAATATGATCTATAATTTGATCTTCGGATTGCTTGATCATTTTATTTCCAGTAATATGCGAATAAGCTACGCCAGCACGAGCATACAACAATCGTAAGAAATCATAAATTTCAGTAACCGTTCCTACAGTCGAGCGTGGATTTTTAGAAGTAGTTTTTTGTTCTATTGAAATTACAGGACTTAGTCCGTCAATTTTATCTACATCGGGGCGTTCCATATTACCCATAAAAGAACGTGCATAAGCAGAAAAACTTTCCATATATCTACGCTGACCTTCTGCATAAATGGTATCAAAAGCCAAAGAAGATTTGCCACTTCCGCTTATTCCTGTTATAACTACCAGTTTATTTCTTGGTATTTTTATATCTATATTTTTAAGATTATGCTCTCTTGCTCCATAAACCTCAATAAATTCTTCTTTTTCAATTTCACTTTTTGCCATATTGCAAAGATAAAAAAAATAGTGAATAAATGAAAATTAGATATTTTTAAAAAAATCAATTAAAAGTGCATTATTTTAATAGCTATTTCTTACTTTCAATTAGCTTTATAAATTCTTCCATTTGCTTTTTTAAATTTAAAATTTCTTTGTCTTTTTCACTCAAAGATTTATCTTTTTCAGATATTTCCAACTCCTTTTCACTCAGAAACTTATTTTTTTCATTAATTTCTAACTCCTTTTCACTCAAAGATTTATCTTTTTCAGAAATTTCTAACTCTTTTTCACTCAAAATCTTACTTTGAAGAGCTACTTTTTGTCGTAATCCTTCAGCCATTGCATCAACGGTTCGCCAGGCTTCTTGTTCGATTTCTATTTTCTTTTTTTCTTCTAAATTGGTTCCTGAATAATGTAAAATATCGGTCGTTAATTTCACTTCTTCTAAATCAACTTGATGACTATATTCTTTTATTGTTTTTTTATCATCCACAAAGTTTGTTTGTTCAAATACGCTCAAAAGCTTATCTAACTTCGTTTGGTAGCGGTTTGTAATTCGTTCTACTTGAAC
>REAG01000263.1 GCA_004294265.1 Cytophagales bacterium
CTTGTATTAATTCTTTCATTAAAATTGAATCTGTTGGTTGGTATTTAGCAAAAGAAACACGATTTTTAAATTGAAAATTTTCGTTTTCAATTATAGATGAATAAGGTAATAATTTACTGAATTTATTATTTAAAATAAAAAGTGAATTGACATTAAGTGAATTATAGAAAGTAATAAAATCTTTATTATAAGAAGTTTCAATATTTGCTAACAAATAAAGATTTTTAATTGAAATTCCAAACATGGAATCATCAAAAAGTGCAATTTTAAAATTATCTAATTCAAGGCATATTTTTTCAATTTGGCGAGATGTTTGCAAAAATTCTTTTTCAAGCCAAATAGTATCTAAAGAATTGTTTTCGTTTTTATAATCTTCTATGTTTTCAATTTGGTTTGATATTTGATTAAAAATATTTTTTTTATCAAATTTAAAATCATGAACAAGTCCAATAAAGTTATTTAATTGATTGATATTCAGACGATTATAAACAACATCAAGGGCAACTTTTTTTTGGCAAACTACCAATACTTTTTTATTATTTGCTAAAAAATCAGTAATTAAATTACAAATTAGTTGAGATTTTCCTGTTCCAGGCGGACCTTGAACTACCAAAGATTTTCCTGATTTAATTTCTTTTAAAGTATGTTCTTGAGAAGCGTCAATATCGAAAATTGTGAATTGATTTTCTTCTTTAATGGTTTTATTAGTTTGTATTTTTGACTGAAAGTAATCATTTAAATTATTAAAATTATTATTTGTTATTAAAAATTCATAATCTAATTCAATAGCTGAATTATTTTCAGGAAATATGCCAAAAACAGCTTGAGGTAATAGTTTTAGCTCTCCATTTTTCAATTCTTTTTCTTTTATATCTTTAGTAGTATCTAAAAAATAGTCAAATTTATTAGAAAATAATTCAGTATTGAAATTTATATCAATATTACTATTTTTTAAAAATTGATAAAGGAAATTTTTAAAACTTAAAGCATCTTCAAAATTTTCTTCAAAAGAAAAATCATAAATTTTATTATCTAAATTAATTTTATTAAAAAATGAATATGCCAACAAAAATGTTTTATTAAAAGCTGGAAACTCATCATCGTTAATAGTAAATGTCCATGTTGGTTTACTTTTAATAGTTGAAATTTCAAATTCAACTGGAAAAAAAATAAGTGGCGTTCTAATTATTGTTCCATCATTTAACTTTCCTTCAATGATTGGGAAACCAAACTTTAAATTTTTACTACCATTTTCTTCAAAAATAAATTTATTTTTCCTAGCAATAATCGAAATTAAATTACTTAAACTATTAGAAATTTCGTCCCTACTATCGTTTATGGAGCAAATTGGAATTGATTTTTTTCTTAAAATTAATAGTTCAAATAAATCATGTAAAGGTCTTTGATTATAGGAAAAATCTAATTTTTTAAAATCTAAAAAAGAATCTTTATATAATTTTAATAATAACAAAGAGCGATTATTCCCTGATAAATTGGTAAGTTTTTTCTGAAAAGACTTTAATAATTCTACAAAATTGCTCAAATTTATTTTTTATTTTTGTTTTATTTTAAAATCAAACTAATAATTAACTATAAATATATAATTTTATAATTAATTTTTTAATAAGATTATGCGAATTTCACAACAATCAATTCAACAAATCACTCAAACTGCCGATATAGTGGAAGTTGTGAGCGATTTTGTAACATTAAAAAAACGTGGAGCAAATTATGCAGCCTTATCTCCGTTTACAAACGAAAAATCTGCCTCTTTTTATGTTTCTCCTTCGAAACAAATTTTTAAATGTTTTTCAACAACAAAAGGTGGTGATGCCATTAAATTTGTTATGGAATTGGATAAACTTACTTATGTTGAAGCCCTAAAATATCTTGCCAAAAAATATAATATTGAAATAATTTATGATAAAGTTGAAAATGAAGATTTAGATAAGGCGGCTCAATCCGAACGTGATTCTTTGTATATTATTATGGAATATGCTAAAAATTATTACAAGAATATTTTAGTTAATCATCCTGATGGAAAAGCTATTGGAAAAACTTATTTTACCGAGCGTGGTATTAATGATAAAACTATTACTGATTTTGAACTAGGTTTTGCTTTAGATGGTTGGGATAATTTAATAAAAGATGCAGAAAAGAATCAGTTTAGCTTAGAATTACTTCAAAAATCTGGTGTAATAAAAAATTCAGAAAATAATAAAACTTTTGATTTTTTTAGAAATAGGGTTATGTATCCTATTCATAATTTAACAGGAAAAACCATTGCTTTAGCAGGAAGAATTTTGGGAAGTGATAAGGGAACTGCCAAATATCTGAACTCTCCAGAAACTGATTTATTCAAAAAAAGCGAGATTCTTTATGGACTATTTCAAGCCAAACAAAGTATTCGTTCGATGGATGTTTGTTTATTGGTGGAGGGATATATGGATGTTTTATCTTTGTACCAAGCTGGAATTACAAACGCTGTTGCTAGTGCAGGAACTGCATTGACAGAAAGTCAAATTAAATTGATTGCTCGATATACAAAAAATGTTACAGTTTTGTATGATGGCGACAAAGCCGGAATAAAAGCCGCCATAAGAAGTACGGATTTATTATTAGATAGTGGTCTTAATATTAAGGTTTTAATATTCCCAGACGGAGAAGATCCTGATAGTTATGTAAACAAAGTTGGTTCTACTGAATTTATAAATTTCTTAGAAAAAAACTCAAAAGATTTTATTTCATTTAAAACAGAGATATTACTTAAAGATGTTTCTGGGGATCCTATTAAAAAAGCTGAAGTCATTCATGAAATTGTAATTTCAATTTCGAAAATTAGAGATGATATTCAACGAACTTTGTATTTGAAAATGTGTAGTCAAATGCTTGATATTGATGAGCAAGTTATTGTTTCTGAATATAATAAAATCAAACTTGGCGAAATTAAAAAAAAGCAAGTTGAAGCAGATAAAAATGAACAATTACCTACTGATGACCAAATAAAAGAAAATGAAAATAGTAAAGATTCTTTGATATTTTTATATCCACTAGATAGTAATTCATTAGCTGAACAAGAAATTGTAAGAATATTACTTGAATATGCAGAAGAGCAAATGGATGAAGATAAAAATGTTTGTCAATTTTTATTTTCTTATTTAGAGAATATTCAATTTGAAGACCCCGTTTTTTTGCAAATAATTGAAGTTTTTAAAACGGAACTTAAAGAGAATAAATTACCTACTTTAAATTATTTTATCAATTTTCCGGATAAAATTTTTGAAGAAAGATTAACAACTTTATTAACTGATAAACATAATTTAAGCGATGTTTGGTTTGATAAATATCAAATTTATGTTCCAAAAAAAGATAACGACAGAACAGGATTAGTTAATAAATCTTTAGCACGATTAAATTTTGAAAAATTACGAAAAAGATTAAAAGAAAATGATATTAAATTACGAAATGTTTCTTTTGAAAACATAGAAGAAACTGATAATTTATTACAAGAAAATATAGTTGTTAAGCAATACCAACAAATGTATGCAAAAGAACTTGGAATGATTATTAGCGGATAAAAAAAAGCCTTTTTTTTTGAAAAAAGGCTTTTTTTATTAGGAAATGTGATAGAGTAATTCTCTCACACAATCTTCAAAAGTACCGATAAATACACATCTGAAATCAATATATGCACTAAATGTGCTGTCTGAATTTTTAATTACACGAGTCATAATATTAGAATTATAATATATTTTACTCGAATAATTATATTTTGTTGCAATATTTATGAAAAATATTTTTGTAAAACTTCTAAAGTTTTAACTAATAATCGTTTTTCAATAACTAAAGAGATATTAAATTCCGAGGAACCTTGAGCAATTGCAGAAATATTTATTCCATTTTCACCTAAAACAGAAAATATTTTTCCTGCAATTCCTGGTGTTTGTTGCATATTTTCGCCAATAATTGCAACAATAGACATATTATCTTTTATAGCAATTTTATCAATTTTTTGAAGAGAAATATCTTCCGAAAATTCTTTTGCAAGCACTTGTTGAGCTTTTAAAACATTTTCGGGAGAAATTGCCAAAGTAATTGAATGTTCAGAAGAGGCTTGAATAATCAAAATAATACTAATATGATTTTCAGCTAAGGAATTAAATATCCTTGAAGCCATTCCAGCAACGCCAATCATACCACTACCTTGTATATTTAAAAGGCTAATGTCTGCAATATTTGAATTTGCTTTTATTAAACTTTTAGGCGTAGAAACTTGTTTTGAAACAATTTTTGTTCCTATAAAATCAGAATTAAATAAATTTTTTATAGTAATAGGAATATTTTTTAAAAAAGCAGGTTGGAGCGATGGTGGATATATAACTTTCGTATTAAAATGCGATAATTCCATCGCTTCTGAATAAGTTATAGTATCTAAACTGTAAGCATTTTCAACTAAACTTGAGTCAGTATTTGTAATTCCGTTTCTATCTGTATATAAAATAATTTCTTCAGCTTGTACCATTGAACCTAATAAACAAGCGGTAAATGTACTTCCGGCTTTTCCAAAAGTTGTACTTTCTCCTTTATTTGATGCTCCCAAACCTCCAGTAACAATGTAAGTTACATCTTCTAATGCTAATTGTGATTTTGCATTTTGAGTTGAAATTAAATAATCTGGGCTTGCATTTCCGTAGTTTGAATTAGTAATAATTATTTTTTGAGCATCTACAAAAAAAGTATTAGAATCTTTTTGTTTCAGACATTCTGAAATTAAATAAGCGCACATTTTCAAAGCGTAGCTCGAAACATGATCAGATGTTCGTGGAGAAAGTTCCCAAAGTAAATAAATCCCATTTAGTATGTCTTCAAGGTCGTTTAGCATTACTTTTAATCCTGCTAAAACTTTGGCTTGATGTTTGACATCAATAAAATGCTTTACAATTTCAAAGTGTTGAGCTTCAATCTCTTGTAAAATATTTTTATAAGAATTATCACCATCTTTTGCTTTTTGTGAAATTAAAATTAAGTTTTTTTGAGCTTGATTTAAAGCAGAAACAACTACGATTAATTTCTTGGATTCTTGCTTATTTTTTTCGATTGTTTTAATTACTTTTTCAAAACTATTAATATCAATCAATGTCGATTGACCAAATTTTATAACTTTCATGAATTTTTATATGCTAATATTAAGATTATTCTAAAAAAAATAAATTACTTACTTTCTTCTGGTGGCGCAACTCCCCTACCTCTAACTTCCCAAATTTTATATTCTTCTTCGTTAAATTTAGGTTTTTGAATATCCTTTTTCATGTAACTTGGATCTTCAATTCCTTGATTTTTCCTTGATTTACGTAAATATTTTTTTCGTAATTTTTCTTTATCTTTTATTGATTTTTCTGAATTTCCAGATAGATAAACCGAACTAGGATGAGAACCTTTTCGAGCTCTTGATACAATAAAATCGCCCATAAATGATGTTGCTCGTTTTGTTTTGGCTCTATTGTCGTTTTCTTTCGATTTTATTGATTTTAATAAAATATCACCTGTGTTGGTTGCCAAAATATGTGAATCATCTTTAATTTTCTTATTTCTTGCTTTTAAATCCACATTGGTTTTGCCACTAAAAGAAGAGCTAATAGAACTTTTAGACTTTTCTAAATCTAATTTAACACGTGAAGTACCATTTACATCGCCTGAATTATTAAACATTTCTTTATCGTAAGATTCTCTATGTTTTTTTAACTTTTTTAAAACATCAGCATCTACTAATCCACTTTCTTGGCTTTGCAAACGGCTCATATATTCTTCAATATATTGTCTAATTTGATAAATTTCCTCAACATCTCCCCCACTACTTGCAGCTTCTCTTCCATTTTTGCGTCTTAATTCTGGGTATTTATCGTTTAATTCAAAAACTTTTAATCCTTGAGTTAAATTTAATTTTCTTTTTTGTTTCACATCCAAATCACCTGTTGCATTTTCTTTCATTTCGGCTGCTCTTTTTTTACGAACATATTTTGGATCTATATCTGGTCCACCTTGCTCAACAGGATTCAAATAAGTCGGAGAATTTACTCCAAATTTTTCACTACTATTAATATCGCCCTCGCTATTTGCTTTTAATTCTGATGCTTTTCGTTTTCTTAGTAATTTAGGGTCGGCAGGACGACCGCCTTGATCAACAGGATTCAAATAAGTAGGAGAATTTACTCCAAATTTTTCGTTGCTATTAATATCGCCTTCGCTATTTGCTTTTAATTCTGATGCTTTTCGTTTTCTTAGTAATTTAGGGTCGGCAGGACGGCCGCCTTGATCAACAGGATTCAAATAAGTAGGAGAATTTACGCCAAATTTTTCAATGCTATTAATATCGCCTTCGCTATTTGCTTTTAGTTCTTTTGTTTTCTTTTTTCTTGATTCTTTTGGAATTAATGGTTTATCAGCTGCCGGTACTGGATTTAAATAACTTTTGGAATTTACACCAAACTTTTCGTTATTAATAACATCACCTTGATTTGAAGAGTTTTCTATTGATTTTTGTTTTATTTTTTGTTGTGTAACATCAATTTTCTTTACTTTTTTATTCGGATCATAGATTGGTGCTTTATTATTATAATTTTTGTAAACGGATTCATCTCCAGATGCATTTTCTTTTATTTCTTTTGATTTTTCACCTTTCTTGAATCTTTTTTCATTTTTTTGAGAAATCGTACTTTTTTGAGCTTCAATCAAAAATGAAAATAAAAAAAATACGTACGTCAATAGTCTAATTTTCAATGAATTATCGTTTTCTGTCGTATAAATTTTTATCTTTTTTTCTTTTTATTAAACCCGTTTTTATGTCTCTTTCTTTGCGTGACCCTCCCATAAAATTACCAGAACTGTCCATCGAAGCATTAGAACTTGAATTATAGGCAGGACAAGGATAACTACTTTTCTTACATGATAAAAATAGAATTATTACTGTGATAAATAAGAAATATATTGATTTATTAATTTTCATTACATACAAATATTTACAAATATAAAAATATTATTTGGAAAATGAGTTATCAATTTCCGATTTTAAGACAAATTTAATAAAGTTATATTTTTAATTTCAGGAATTTCTAAATAGGCTTTTCCAAATTGAGAACTTTTTAATAAATTATCTATATCAGATTTATCAATAGTAAGATTTGAATAAAATTCTTTAAAATCATTTACCAAACTGAAAAAATTGCTAGAAATTTGTTTTTGAAAATCATCTAATTTTTGAAAATTTTTGATTTTTGGATAATTTTCTTCTGCCAATAAGTTAGTTACTTCTAAAATTAACTCATTTATTTGTGAAAAATACTTGGCATAATAAAATCCAGAAAGATAATAAAGACTTTTTTTGAAAATAGCAAAATCTTTAAATTTAATAGAATTCAAAGTAATTAATTCTCTAATATTATCAAGAATTAATGTTGAAATAAGTAATTTTATTACAAATTCATTGAATTTTAATTCTTGATCAACTTCTAGATATTCTTGTTTAAAAAGTTTTTTATATTCATCGTCTTTAAAAACTTTTCCTTGACCTATACCAGACCTAAGTTGCTG
This sequence comes from Cytophagales bacterium, assembly GCA_004294265.1. Lineage (GTDB taxonomy): Bacteria > Bacteroidota > Bacteroidia > Cytophagales > UBA9547 > REAG01. The sequence goes on from REAG01000263.1 coordinate 7,588, forward strand.
AGCAGCAAACCAAAAAACCGCTCTGTAAGCCAAAGCAGCGTTTATCATATTTATAGGCTTTGTTGATTTTATAATTAATTTTGATTCCCCTTTTCTATCATATAAATATCCTAAAACTTTCATTTTAGCTTGAATAGAAATTTGAATTAAATCATTAGCAACCAAAGAAGAAGGCTTAACAGCATTTTGATTATTAGTAGCTTTTATTACTGATAGTTTAAATCTTTCTTGAGTTGAATCTATTTCATAAATTTTAATTAAAACTTTAGATGATTTAAAATTATCTTTTGTTTCTTCACCATATTTAGCATTATAAAGTGCATTAACAGTTTGACAACCATTTATTATTTGCATATTATTCATTTCAATATTCAACCCTTTTTGAGTAGGTATTCCAATAACTAATTTTTCGCAAATAATACTAATTCCATTATTCATATAAGGAAACCATAAACTTTCATCGGAGCTAATTGTTTTTATAATATCACGATTCACTGTTTGCCTATCGCCTAAATAAAGACGTATATTTTCAGAATATAATTGATTTCTATGATATTTATTTTGCAAACGTATAAGTTCGTTTACGTTTATTATACCAATAATAGACTTTCCTGGCAATCCAATTCCAGTTTTTTTGCTGTTATCTTCAATTCTAAAAGCATGCTCACCATCGTTTTCTAACACAATAGTTTCCATTCCAACATTAATTTTTCCGTCAATTGCTAAGTCTTCAATTTCTTTAAGACCATACACCTGAATATCGAAGCTATAGGTTTG
>REAG01000264.1 GCA_004294265.1 Cytophagales bacterium
TTAATCGAACTTTAACAACTGAATTATTGGGCTTTGAAACATTAAATTATAATGTTGTTTATGCTCAAATGACTAGAGGAAAAACGGATATTGCAGTTGCAAACGCTTTAGCTTCTGTGGCTTATACTTTAAATAAATTAGCATCTGATGTGGTTCATTATGTGTGTCAAAATTTCAGTTTTATTACTTTTCCTGATGAAGTAATGGAGGGTTCTAGCATTATGCCACACAAAAAAAATCCAGATGTTTTTGAACTCATTAGAGCAAAAACGAATAAAATTAAAGCACTTCCAAACGATATTTTAATGCTTACTACCAATCTTCCATCGGGCTATCACCGTGATTTACAGATAGTTAAAGAGTTTATTATTCCAGCTTTTGATCAATTAGCTTTATGTATTTCTATGACTGTTGAAATGCTATCGAAAATTGAAGTTAAAAAAGATTTAGAAAAGCAAGAAAAATATAAATTTATGTTTAGTGTTGAGCGAGTAAATGAGCTTGTTTTACAAGGAATTCCGTTTAGAGATGCCTATAAAAAAATTGGTTTAGAAATTGAAAATAATCAATTTATTACGCCTGAAAAAATTGAACATTCGCACGAAGGTAGCATAGGAAATTTATGTAATAATGAAATAAAATTACTTTTTGATAATGCGATTTCTAATTTCAACTTTGAAAAAAAGAATTTAGCAATAGAAAAATTACTAAATTATTAGATTAGTATAATTTATATTTTATTTAATTTAAAGCATAATTGAAAAATATTTTAATATGACAAAAACTGAATATTCTATTCATACGTTTGAAAATGGAATAAAATGGGTTCATAAACAAGTAAAAAACACTAAAATAGCTCATTGTGGTATTATGCTTGATATTGGAAGTCGTGATGAATTAGCTCATCAACAAGGGATTGCACATTTTTGGGAACACATGGCTTTTAAAGGCACAACTACAAAAAGTGCAAATTATATTCTCAATAGAATAGATAATTTGGGGGGGGAATTAAATGCTTACACAACCAAAGAGAAAATTTGTTTTCATGCTTCTTTACTTGACAAACATTTTGAAAAAGCAATAGAATTATTGACAGATATTACTTTTAATTCTACTTTTCCTGAAAAAGAAATCGAAAAAGAAAGAATGGTCATTTTAGAAGAAATGAAAATGTATGCAGACGACCCCGAAGATGCTATTCAAGACGAGTTTGAACAAGTAATATTTGGCGATTCTAGTATGGGAAATAACATATTAGGAACTGTGAAAAGTGTAAGTAAGTTTTCTCAAAAAGATTTCAAAGAATTTATTGCTTCAAATTTAGATACTTCAAGATTAGTTGTGAGTACAGTTGGATCTTTTTCAGATAAATCTAAATTGAAAATTATGGATAAATATTTGAATAAAATTACTCGAATATCTACCAATAGAACAAGAAATTATTCATTTAAAAGTGCTGTTAATCAAGTATCTAAACCTAAAAAAATACACCAAGCACATTGTATGTTAGGTAAACAATCATATGCTTTAGAAAGTGAAAAAAGATTAGTTTTTTTTATGCTCACGAATATGATTGGGGGTCAAGCTATGAATTCAAAATTAAATGTGGCTTTGAGAGAAAAACATGGATTGGTTTATACAGTAGATGCTCAATTTTCGCCTTATTTAGGAACTGGAATTTTTAATATATATTTTGGTTGTGAAAAAAATAATATTCAAAAAAGTAAAAATATTATTTTTGAAGAATTAAATAAACTTACCGATACACTGCTTTCTGATAAGGCTTTAAAAGTAATAAAAAATCAATTAAAAGGACAATTAGCTATGTCGGAAGAGAACAATAATGGAATGATGATGCTTTTAGCAAAAAACATACTTGACTTTGGTTTTGTTGAATCTCTTGATTCAATATTTAGCAAAATTGATTTAGTACAGACTTCTGATTTACAAGCTATTGCAAAAGAAATGTTTGTTAATTCAACTTTTAGTTCGCTAACATATCTCCCTGAATAATATCTAATAATTATTACTTTCCGATTAGAATAAATGGAGCCCAATAATAAGGACTTGAATAAATAGGGTCTTTAATTAAATCTAATTTTGATTTTTGCAAAGATTCGGATAAACTAAATTTTTCAGTAGTTAAATTTCGATAAAAATCAATCATTAATTTTGAAGTTGAAGCATCCGAAACTGTCCAAAGTGAAACCAAAACATTTTGAGCTCCTGCAAAAAGTAAAGCTCTCGAAAGTCCGATAATTCCCTCACCCTTGCTTATTTTTCCTAATCCAGTTTGGCATGCCGAAAGTGTTACTAAATCTGCATTGAACTTTAGACCGTAAATTTCCCAAGAATATACATTTCCGTCTTCTTTTTTTAAACTGTCGCTATTTAAAAATATTTGAGACAATTCAGGATGTAATTCATTTACAATTCCATGTGTAGCAAGATGGATATATTTATAATTCATTAACTCTGAAGTTTTTAATATTGATTCTTTGGCGTTTGAATTAATGTAAGTTTTAGTTTCAAATTTATTAGATTTTAGTACGTTAGAAATTTCTAAACACTCACTTTCCGAACTTGGAAGTGCTGTTAAGTTTGCATTATTTTTCATTTTTGAGAAATTTATTGGAGCACAAATTAAGGCAGATTTTGAAGTAGAGGTACTTGTTTTTTGTTTTGAATCCCTATAAATAGTGTGCGAATAGGCATAACTAATTGATTTTGACTCTAATAAAAATGGTGCTTTTAAATAATTCTCCTTTTCAAATTTCTTGATTAGTAATGCTTCAAAAGGAATTGTACCTAATTTTCCATCAGGAATAATTACCAAATTTTTAAATTTTTGTGGTAAGTGAAAAGGAAAAAGTTGTTCGTATAATTGATGTGATATTTCATTGAAATTGGCAGGTAAATTAAATTTGATACTGTTTCTAAAGGAAGTTATTTGTTTTTCTATGACTAAATTAATTGGTTTTGAAAATACTTTTAATTTATTTTTATCAATCCAAAAAACATAAATTTTGTGGTTATTTTCTCCAACAAAATAACTTATTACTGCCATATCTTTTTCTATAATTTGAGTAATATCTTTGCTATTTGCAACCGAATAAGCAAATTTTAAATTAAAATATTCAGGGAAATCAGTTTTTAATTTTTGAGTTAAATTATCAAATGATTTTTTTGAATTATATAATTGATTAATTAATTTTTTTGAAGTTAAAATATCTTGTTTTTGTGCAATTTGTTGATTTATAAAACTTATTTCAGATTGTAAGTTTTTTTCTTTTTCAATTAAGCTATCAGGTATGCCTGCAAATTGTTTTGCATTGGCATCTGAAATGGATTCTAACAAAACGGAAGCTTTAGATTTTTCATTAAAATAAAAAGCTTTTTCGTAATATTTTTGTTTAAGTAGAGAAACTTCCGCTAACTGTAAATTAGATTCTATTCCAAATTCATATACGTCATTTGCTTGAGCTCCTAATTGAATTTTGTCAGATTTATTTACTAAAGTTTGTCTTAAATTAGTAATAATTGAATCACATTTATCATACAGTTCAGATGCTAAAATTAAATCTTTTTTCTTTAAAGTTTTATTAAAATAATAGCCTTCTATGGCTTTTGCTTTTTGGGTTAAAGTGTTGATTAATAACAGTTTATTATAAGCATCATTGCTATTTGGATTAGTTTTTAAATCAATATTTTCAAATAAAAATGAGTTTGAAATTAAAGCTTTTTGATAATATAAAAGTGCTGATTTGAAAGTGCCGTTTTTTAATTCAATATTTCCTAATAAATTATATATTTGAGCAATTTCAGGATGTTTAGCTCCGTAAGTTTTAGAATAAATTTCATTGGCTTCCTTTAAGTTTTGAATAGCTTTTTCATTACTCTTTTTTTCAATAAATACTTGTGCTATATTTGTTTTTAAAAAAGCAATGGTAGGATGATTAGAACCAAAAATTTCTGTATTTATTCGCATTGAACTTTCAAAGTTATCTAAAGCTAAATTATGTTCGTTCTTAGTTTTGTGCAAAATACCAATATTTGTAAATGAATTTGCAATACTTGGATGGTTTTGAGGAAATAATTTTTGATTAAGTTCTAATGATTTTTTATAATATTCTAATGCTTTTTCGGGTTGAGAGTTACTTAAAACTAAACCTAAATTATTGTAAGAAGATGCTATTTTAGCATGATTATTTCCTAAAATATCCATATGAATATGTAATGATTGTAATAAATTATCTTGAGCCAATTCGTTATTTCCATTATTCCAAAAGGCAAGTCCTAAATTATTTAAACTTTCCGCCATTTCTAATTTTTGATTCGTTTTGCAAGTATTTAAGGCAATCTTAAACTGATTTATAGCTTCTTCAGTTTTCCCCTTTTTTAGTAAGATATACCCATAAATATTTTTTAAGTTAATTGCTGTTGACGGTGTTAATTTACCTGAAGAACAATCTTTGATTAAAGTTTCAGATTCTTCTATTTTTCCTAATCTTGAAAGGCAATCTGCTTGCTTTAATTTAAGTGAATTATATAAAGAAGAGTAATTTTTATATAAATTAGTCTGATTTTCAATTTTTTCATTTGCCAACATAAACTGCCCTGCATCTATTAGTGAGTCAATTTTAAAAATATTTTTAATAGGATTTTTAATCGTGTCTTGAGCAATATTTGTTATTGAAATGCCCATCATTAAAAAAAGTAAAATTTGTTTTTTCATTTTTTTATGTTAATAATCTTACATATATAATTTAATAAATTATAATATCCAAAAATATTTCATTTCAATAGATTTTTTTGCTTAAATTTTGCTTAAATATTTCAAAAAAAATCTTAAATAGTACTTTTTTTATTTTATTTAGATAAATTCTTTGCAAAATCTTTTCATTTATCTAATTTCGCAAACTTAATTTTAAAATAATGATTGAATTTAATACTTTAGCATCAATTACTGGTCGTCCTGGCTTATTTGTTATTTTAAAACCGACAAGAACTGGTGTGATTTTGGAAAGTTTGGATGAATTGAAAACTAGATTTATTATTGAATCAAATAGTAAAGTTTCAATTTTAAAAGATATTTCTATTTATACAGTTGATTCGGACAGGAATTTAGGTTTAGAAAAAGTAATGACTTTAGTATTCAATACTTTCAGCACAGATTTACCAGTTACTTCAAAATCAACTGACGCAGAGTTAAAGTCTTTTTTTAAAAATGCTATGCCTCAATACGACTCAGAAAGAGTTTATGCATCCGATATAAAAAAATTAATTTCTTGGTATGCTATAATTGTTAAAAATGAACCAACTATTTTTAAATTAAAACCTGAGGTTGAGTCAGTTTCAAATGAAAATTCTGAAATAATTGCACCAAAGGAGGTTTTAGAGGTTAAAACCGACAAAAAAGAAGTGGCAGAAGATAAAAAAGTTACTAAATCAAAAAAATCTAAAGTTTAAAAAAAGCTTTTTATAATTTTACAAAAAAAGAGTAATTTATTTTAATTAAATTACTCTTTTTTATTTAAAATTTATATTTTATTTAATTAAAAATATTACAATTATAATGGAAAGAATTAAAATTAAAGAAGTATTAAAATCAACTTCTTACAACTCACAGGTTTGCATCAAAGGATGGGTTCGTTCAAAAAGAGATAGTAAATCAGTAGCATTTATTGCTATCAATGATGGGTCGATTATTCATAATATTCAAGTAGTTGTTGATACACCTAATTTTCCGGAAGATTACTTAAAGGATATGCAAACGGGTGCTTGTGTTAAAATAATTGGCAATTTAGTTCAGTCTCAAGGCAAAGGTCAATCTGTTGAAATTCAGGCAATTAGCATAGAAGTTTATGGAAAAGCTGATCCTGAAACTTTTCCATTACAAAAGAAAGGACATAGTCTGGAATTTTTAAGAGAGATTGCCCATTTAAGACCTAGAACCAATACTTTTGGAGCAATTCTAAGGATGCGTCATGCTATGGCTTTTGCTGTCCATCAATTTTTTAATGATAAAGGCTTTGTTTATGTGCATACGCCAATTATTACAGGAGCAGATTGCGAAGGTGCAGGGGAAATGTTCAAAGTTACAACCCTTGATTTAAAGAAAATTCCTATTGAAAATGGACATGTAAATTTTGAAAATGATTTCTTTGGAAAAGAGACAAGTCTTACTGTTTCGGGTCAATTGAATGGTGAATTGGCTGCCCTTGCTTTGGGTGAAGTTTATACGTTTGGACCTACTTTTAGAGCTGAAAATTCAAATACTTCAAGGCATTTAGCTGAGTTTTGGATGATAGAACCCGAAGTAGCTTTCAACGAATTGAATGAAAATATGGATTTGGCTGAAAGTTTTTTAAAATATTTGGTTAAATATGCTTTAGAAAATTGTAAAGATGATTTAGAGTTTTTAAATAATTTGTATGACAAAGAACTTATTGAGCGATTAAATTTTGTAGTGAACAATGATTTTATACGTTTAACTTACACAGATGGCGTTGAAATTCTTAAAAATTGTGGTTATAAATTTGAATATAAAGTTGATTGGGGAACAGATTTACAATCTGAACATGAACGATATTTGGTAGAAAAACATTTTAAAAAGCCTGTTATACTTACTAATTACCCAAAAGAAATCAAAGCTTTTTATATGAAGCAAGATGAGGATGGCAAAACAGTAAGGGCAATGGATGTACTGTTTCCTGGCATTGGAGAAATTATTGGTGGTTCGCAAAGAGAAGAAGATTATGAAAAACTTTTGGGTCGAGTAAAAGAGTTAAATATGGATGAAAACGACCTTTGGTGGTATTTAGAAACCCGCAAATTCGGAACTGCACCACACGCAGGTTTTGGTTTGGGTTTTGAAAGATTAATGCTTTTTGTTACTGGAATGAGTAATATTAGAGATGTTATTCCATTTCCTAGAACACCTAAAAATGCAGATTTTTAATATGCTATAATTTTAAATTCTTACATTTTATAAAACTATTTTTTTAAAATATATTTTTGATGAAATTATTATTACTTCAGAAGGTATATAAATTAAGGGAACTTCTAAAAACCCCAATATTATTTTAAAAAAACCCACCCAAACCAATTTCTGCTACGAAACCGCAGAATCCAAGTATGAGGGCTTTAACGGAATTGAGGTTTTTAGGGAGTTCCCTTAAATATTTGTAAAATGTTGATTGTCTATTGGTTATATAAAATAATTATAGATTAATTCTCGTTAGATTACTTTATAAAGTCCAATAAATAATTACAATTCCTTTTTAACTTTTCCCCATTGGGGAAATAAGAAAGGGGTTTTCTAAAAATTTATTGTAAATATTTAGTGGACTCAATATAATAAGTAGTCGTGTTAGAAGTTCTTTGATTGTTTTTTTTTAATGTAATCGCAAAATCTAAGATTTGTTTGATAATTAACAAATCTTAGATATGCAAAAAACATGACAAAGTCTGGATACTATTTTGTACAAAATACGATTATAGGGATATTTCATTCATTATTTTGGCTTCTATTCCTAATTTGGCAATAGTAGAGAAAAGGTAAAAATAAGTAACCTTTATTTATTTTTTTATTTATTTTAATTCAAAAGTTGTTAGATTAAACAAAGTATAGCATATTAGTAAAATATTGTATAATTTCAATTTTAATTTGAATTATTTAAACTAAAAACTAATTGCTATTTTCATGACAAACCGTAGAAATTTTATTAAAGGAAGCACCTTGTCGGGTTTGGGTGCTTTAACTATTTTGCCAAATATATCTTTTGCTTCTGAAAATAACCTAAAAAGCGTTCAAATAAGCATTGAAAATCATAAAAAGGGGAAAGTATATCAACCCTTAAATCAGTTAAAGATAAATACAGATATTTTAACAAACATTGAGGTTTCGGATGGAAACGGTTCGGTTTATGCTCGTTTTCTAAATATCAAAACTGCAAATTTTTATATTGCTGGTGCTTTAGGCAATCAAACCATTTCGGCTGTTGATAAAAATGGAAAAGTAATTTCTAAATTCAATTTTAAAGTTGATACATCTACTTTTATAGAAGATGAAACTGGCACATATAAAGAACTTAATAATGTGATTCATTGGAGCATGATTGGCAGAGCTCCTGGCATGGATGGTGGGGGTGGTTTGGCAATGCCAATTTTAGCTGAAGGTAAATTTTATTACTTTTTTGTACCTTGGTTGCGTGATCATGTGCATACCCTCAAAGGTATGAAGTATTATTTTCCAGACATAAAATCGGCAATGGAATTATTTGCAAAATACCAACGTGAGGATGGTATGATTGCAGATAATGTGTATTATTCTTCCAAAGAACTGACCATG
>REAG01000344.1 GCA_004294265.1 Cytophagales bacterium
CCAGAGTACACACTGGCTATGGTCTTATGCCCAAAGTAACACATTGTACCCAAGACGAAAATTGGGGAAAGACTGGTTCAAACAAAAAGGTTTTTGTGGCAAAATCTTTGACGCAAAAGGGTGGCTTCACGTCATTTGATAAAATTTTAGAACGCATAGAAAATGAATACTGGAAAATTGAAGTTTATGATTTTCAATCTTGGATGCTGGGTTTTAACAGATTTGTAGGTGAATGGAAAACAACGGAAATCGAAAACAATAAAATTTTTGTGGAATACACCTATACGCTACATTCTGAAAACATTTTGCTTTATCCATTGAACTGGCTATTTGCACATACATTTTGGAAAACTTACATGAAAAAAGTAGTTAAAAATGTAAGGAAATTAGCGAACACCAAAGAACCATATTGTTACGATTAAGATATAATCAAAAAACGCCTCATTTCAATTCTTATCCGTTTGGTCTCTTAATTTATATGCTTCGTTTTTTTAGTTTTAAATGCTATCTTGAATCAATGTAGTTTTGACTCATCGATTTAACCATATTAACAACACAACATGAAAACTTACCAACAAAAAGGCAATACCGCTCTACTTATTATCAACCATCGTACTTCAAAGAAAATTCTTGTGAGCGATGTGGTTTTATTAGAAGGAAATGTAAATTATACCACTTTTTACTTGAAAAATGGTAAAACAAAAATGGTGGCTCACTCTATAAAATTCTTTGAACCATATCTTGAAACGCATGGATTTCTGAGAGTTCATCGCTCGTATATGGTCAATCCTATTCATGTAAAAAGGTATGCAAAAGAAGTTGATTGTTTGATGATGACCAATGGATTAATGGCAAATGTTTCAAGAAGAAGAAAGAAGGGAAACAATATGGAAGATTTATTCAATTAATGGATTAGGACCAAAAAAATCGACCATTTTCAAAAGAAATTGTAATGAATGATAAAGTAGTTACAGGCTTTTTCAAACATCGGTAATAGTTCATCAAATTTGGCAACACTTAGAAAGGTAATCGCTCTGAATTGCTTATCTTTTTTCTTGATCGCAAATAATTCACTCTACAAAATGGAGCATCCAATGTTACATATTACATATATACTTAAATTTTAGTTAATAAAACCTCAAAACATTTCAAAATTATGATGATTCTTATTTCGGGACCTTACCGTGGTGGGACAAATGACGACCCAATTCTAATAAAAAAGAATTTAAATAAACTTGAATCAGTTGCTTTGCCCTTGTTTCGAAAGGGACACGTTCCCATGATTGGCGAATGGGTAGCATTACCCTTAATGCATTTAGCTGGTTCAAAGGAAATTGGCGATAGGATTTGGGACGAAGTCCAATATCCTGTTGCACATCGACTTCTTGAAAAATGCGATGCCGTTCTTCGACTTGATGGTGTGTCAAAAGGAGCTGATGAAGACGTTAGAATTGCAAAAGAGCGAGGCTTAAAAATCTATTATAGTTGTTAGTGTAAATTATAGACTGGTAATATAGGAGATTTATTAATTTTGAGGAAATATATTAACCCTCAATAAAATGGCACAGATAGAAATAATTATCC
>REAG01000345.1 GCA_004294265.1 Cytophagales bacterium
CAAGGGGAGGGACTTGCTTCGCAAGTGTTTTTTTTAGTAATAAATTAAAAATAAATTACTTGATTATAAAAGAAAAGTTTTAAATGCGAATTCCCTAGAGAGACTACTATATTTTTGGATACTTGCCTTTTTTTCTGTAATAGACAAAATGTTTTATTCATAAACGTAACTCTTTAGAGCCGAGCGACTGCGTAAAGTTGGGAAAGATTCGATTTTTATTTTCTAATACCATTTTACATTGAACTTGAATTATATAGGAAAAAATATTTAAACTTTCTGACGCTTTTATTAAATATAAAGAAAACTTGAAATTTTTATATTATATTGAGTCCACTAAATATTTACAATTAAATTTTTTAAAAACCCCTTTCTTATTTCTCCAATTGGGAAAAGTTAAAAAGGAATTGTAATTATTTATTGGACTTTATATAATAAGTAATGATATTTAAAAATAAATTGATTTACTTTAGATTTATGTTATTAATTTTGAGTATATTGAAATTTTAAAATAAAAATAAATTATCATTGAATTTGACAAAACTAATTTAAAATGAATAAAATTAAACTATTAATAACGGACGATCATCAAGTTATAAGGCGTGGGATTGCAACTTTACTTGAAGATGAGTTAGATATTAATATTGTGGGAGAAGCTTCGGATGGAATTGAGGCTTTAGAAAAAATTAAAAATTTAGTTCCTGATATTATTTTGCTCGATATTTCTATGCCCAAAATGGGAGGAATTGAAACTGCTCAAATGATTATAAAAAACAAGTTAAATGTTAAAATTATCATTTTTTCGATGCATAATAGTGAGGATTATATTCTAAAATCTATTGAATCGGGAGCTTCAGGCTATGTTTTGAAAGATACTACCAAAGAGGAATTACTTTTTGCTATAAAAAAAGTGCATGAAGGGGAAAAATATTTTAATACCAAAATTTCTGAAATTATTATAAATAGCATTTCTAATAAATCAAAAATTAGTACAATTTTAAAAATCGATAAAAAATTAACTAAATCTGAAAAGGTAGTATTAAAACAAATTGTAAATGGATTAAGTAGTAGAGAAATTGCAGAAAAACTTACTTTAAGTGTAAGAACGGTTGATAACCACCGAGCTCACATAATGAAAAAAAGTGGCGTTAAAAATACAGCTGAATTAGTTAAAATAGCATTAAATGAAAATTTGGTTTAAAATAGTTAAAACCAAATGATTTATAAATAAAAATCTTTAGGTGTTTTTTGTTTCCAATCAATCAAAGATTTTTCAAAATCATACTTAAATTCAAAGCCCAATTCTATTAATTTTTTCGGATAAATGTGCGTTGGGCGAGCTACTTTTTTAACTCTTTCGGGGTGAATTCCATTCAAATTTGGCTTTATTTTATGTAAAATAATGGCTACAATTTTTAAAAGAACTAACGGAATTCTTATTATTTTTGTAGAAGTACCCAAATTTTTATTGATGGTTTGAATCATCTCGCCTAAAGATAGTGTTACTTTTTCTACATAATTATAAGTAATAATTTTATCAGATTTTTGCATCATAAAAACGATACTTT
>REAG01000265.1 GCA_004294265.1 Cytophagales bacterium
CTAAATCCCTCCCCAAGGGGAGGGACTTGCTTCGCAAGTGTTTTTTTTAGTAATAAATTAAAAATAAATTACTTGATTATAAAAGAAAAGTTTTAAATGAGAATTCCCTAAGATTTTAGTCTAGAACAAATTAAATTTAAAATTAATTGCTAAATTTGAAACAAATTTAATTCAGCTTTCATGTAAAATATTTTGAAATCTGAAAATTATTATATTCAATATAAGTAACAAAATAAAAATTTATGATATGAGAATTGATATAATTACCGTTTTACCAGAAATTTTTACAGGTGCTTTGGATCAATCCATTATGAAGCGAGCTCAGCAAAAAGGATTAGCAGAAATTCATTTGCACCAGCTTCGAGATTATTCTACTATGCGACACAGGCAAGTTGATGATTATGCTTTTGGAGGCGGTGCTGGTATGGTTTTGCAAATTGAACCAATTTGGAATGTAATAGAAAAATTAAAATCAGAAAGAAATTATGATGACATTATATATATGTCGCCAGATGGAGAGTTATTAAATCAACAAATTGCCAATAATTTATCATTAAAAGAAAACATAGTCTTACTTTGTGGACATTATAAAGGTGTGGATGAGCGAGTGCGTGAACACTTGATTACTAGGGAAATAAGTATTGGAAATTATGTATTATCTGGAGGAGAATTGGCGGCAGCAGTTGTGTCGGATGCTGTTATTCGACTTTTGCCTGGCGTTCTATCTGATGAAACTTCGGCTTTGAGCGATTCTTTCCAAGATAATTTAATTGCTCCGCCTGTGTATAGCCGTCCGAATGATTTTAAAGGAATGAAAGTTCCAGAAATATTACTTTCTGGACATGAAAAAAATATCAACGAATGGCGTTTTAATCAATCTTTAGAACGCACAAAAGTAAGAAGACCAGAACTTTTATTACCTCACTCCCCTACTAATAATCCAGATTCTTTATGATACACGATGCTTTAATTTTTGACATGGACGGCACGCTTTGGGATGCCACTGATAGCTATGTAAAAGCTTTTAATCATGCTTTTAAAACACTTAATTTACCTTATAAAGTAGATAGAAAATCGCTTGAAAGCGTAACAGGAATGGGTAGAATTCAATGTTTTGAGAAATTATTTCCAGAAATTCATTCTAAAGATTATGATTTTATTTCGGTGCAAATAAATAAATCCCAAGATGAAGTAATGCCAATATTTGGTGGAAAAATGTATGAAAATGTTTTTTCAGGATTAGAAATTTTATCTAAAAAATACAAAATTTTTATTCTCAGTAATTGTCAAATAAATGGAATTAAACACATGATTAAATTTTGTAAAATTAATGAATTTATTACGGATGAATTTGCTCACGGAAAAAATAATATGCCCAAACATTTCAATATAAAATTACTTATTGAAGACTATGATTTAAAAAATCCTGCTTACATTGGCGATACAGATGGCGATAGAAAAGATTGTGAAATTGCTCAAATACCTTTTTATTTTATGACGTATGGATTTGGGAAAACGAATATTTATATCGAAAAATTTGATAATTTTAACCAACTTACACAATATTTCATGAAATAATATCGTTGTTAAGACAATATTTTAGAAAATTGTAACAAAAAAACTTTTTTTTAGTTTAAAACAACTTTTTACTTTATTTCTATTATTTTTACATTTCAATAGAATATACTATAAAATGATTGCGTTTGTAGAAGGTATAATAGAAGAGTTAAATCCAGCGGTTGTGGTGGTAAATGTGCAAGGATTAGGGTATGAAATTCGCATTTCTGTTCGCACTTATACGCAACTAAAAGGTTTAGGAAAATGCAGATTAAATACTTTTTTGAGTATTAAAGAAGATTCACACACGCTATTTGGCTTTTTTGATGTGGCAGAAAAAAAGAGCTTTTTAGATTTGACTTCTATTTCGGGCGTTGGACCAGGCACAGCACTCACTGTTTTGTCGTCTTTGAGCTTTGAGGAGCTGAACTCAGCCATTATTCGTGAGGATTTAAAAACTATTCAATCTATAAAAGGAATAGGATTAAAAACGGCACAAAGAATAATTTTAGAATTAAAAGATAAAGTCAAAAAAGAAGGCATTGTTTCGCCTTCACAAAATATTCCGTTAAATTCGCATACTGCCATGCGACAAGATGCTTTGGCAGCTTTAATAGCTTTAGGAATCCCTAAAGTTTCGGCAGATAAAACCATAGATACCATATTAAAAACGCATGATTCGACCATTACTACTGAACAAATTATAAAAATTGCATTAAAATCTGCGTAATTATTTTAATTGATTAAGCTTACATTTAACAAATATAAATTTCAATTTTTAACTGCTATTTGCTTACAAATCATGCTTTTTGCATCTTGGAAATCGTATGCACAAACGGATAGCACTCAAAATAAAAAATATGCTCCTTCCAAACGCCCAACTTACAAACCCAAAGATAGATATGGCGATGAGTTTAACGATACCAAAGGCAAAAGTCCTTTTTATGATACCAAATTAAAAGATAAAAAAACAGAAGTAGAAATCGATGAAAGTGGTCAGTTTTATCGTGTAAACGAAAAAATGAATGGTTTTGATGTTCGTCAGCCCACCGAAATGACTTATGACCAATATAAAGCCTACCAAAAAAGGCAAACTGTCAAAAATTTTTATGCACAAAAAGCCAAAGAAAATGATGAAAAAACACCACAATCTGCCAAAAGCAAATCATTAGTCCCTCGGATTTATATGAACCCAAGTTTGGATCGTATTTTTGGGGGAAATTATATTGATGTTAAGTTAAACGGTTCGGTTTTAATAGATTTTGGATACAATATTCAAAGTGTGGATAATCCTAGTACGCCAGTTAATTTACGAACGGTGGGAGCTTTTAGATTTGATCAAAACATAGCCATGAATGCTCAAGGTAAGATTGGTGAAAAATTACGTCTTACTATAAATCAAGATACAAAATCACAATTTGATTTTGATAATACCATAAAAATAGATTATACAGCATCAGAAACGGAAATAATTCAAAAAATTGAAGCAGGAAATGTAAGTTTACCTTTAAACAATAGTTTAATTTCGGGTGCTCAAAATTTATTTGGATTGAAAGCGACTTTGCGTTTTGGTCGTTTAACTGCCATTGCAGTAGCGGCTCAACAAAGAGGTAGAGGCGATGAGGTAAAAGTTGAAGGCGGTGCTCAAGTAAGAAAATTTGAAATTAGAGCAAACGAATATCAAGATAACCAACATTATTTTTTATCCCATTTTTTTAGAGATAAATATGAACAATCTCTAGCTACAATACCATTTATAAACTCTGGAATAATGGTAACAAGAGTTGAAGTTTGGGTTACCAACCGAGATAACACAACTTTAGCTTTAAAAAATATTGCCGCTTTTATGGATTTGGGAGAGAAAAATCCACATAATAAATCTGATATTTTTCCAGCATTTAGTGATACTTTAATGGCACGAAATAGTGCAAACTCTTTAAATTCTATTGTAGAAGATAGAAATAATATTTCAAGAAATTCTGATAATATAACAAATAGACTTTCAGCTGTAGGTTTAGAAAACGGTAATGACTATGAATTGCTAAGAAATGCTAAACTTTTAGAACCATCTCGCTATAGATTTCATCCGCAGTTGGGTTATATTTCGCTTAACTCTCCATTGAGTCGAGATGATGTAATGGGTGTTGCTTTTGAATATTCTTACCGTGGGCAAGTATTTAGAGTGGGGGAATTAGTGGATGATTATTCAAAATTTGGAGATGATCAAAAAGCAGCTATCGTAGTTAAATTACTTCGTCCGAGCAATATTCGCACCGATGTACCGATGTGGGATTTGCAAATGAAAAATATTTACTCGGTTGGAAGTACCCAACTTTCAAGAGAAAATTTTCAATTCAGAGTTACTTATCGTGATGACAGAACCCAATTAAATAGTCCAGTTTTGAGATTTGGAGGAACTCCCGAAAATGAAAATAGACCTGAATTAGGCGGAATTGATGGAAAACCTTTGATTCAAATTATGAAGTTGGATCAATTAAATATGAGCAATGACCCACAACCTGATGGGAATTTTGATTTTGTGGATAATGTTTCTAATCAAAATAGCACCGTAACACCACCCACACAAGGAACACTTTCAACACTTGCAAATCAAGGAACACCACCAGCAAGCGGAACTACTGGAGCAAATTTGGATCCAAATAATCCTATGGCTGGTCAAAACAATACCATTAATACAGGTCCAAATACCAATAAAAATAACAGCGTTACGGTCGATCCGGGTTTTGGACGCATTATTTTCCCAGTCCTTGAACCTTTTGGAAGAACTATTAGAGGTGCTTTAGGAAAAGACACAATAAGGCAACCCGAATTGGTAGGAAAGTATGTTTATGACGAAATTTATAGAAAAACAAAATCAGATGTATTGCAATTAGCAGGTAAGAATAAATACTTTTTAGTAGGTCAATTACAATCATCCTCTTCGGATGTGATTCAGTTTGCAGCATTTGGAGGAAATATTAATCCTGCATTTGTGAAAGTATTTTCAGGTTCTATTCAATTAAGAGAGAATGTTGATTATATTTTACAAGCAGATTTAGGACAAGTAAAAATCATAAATCCTACTTTTTTGATGCCTGGGCAACAAATAAGAGTTGCTTACGACAAAACCGATTTATTTCAAGTGCGCCAACGAGCTTTTTGGGGAACAAGGTTAGATTATAAAGTAAGTAAAGATATTGCATTTGGAGGAACTTTTTTAAATCTTACTGAAAGACCGCTCATCACAAGAGTAAACATTGGTGATGAACCTGTAAGTAATTCAATTATTGGATTGGATGGAACTTATAAAAGAGAAAGCGGATTTATTACTAAATTATTAGATAAATTACCTGTTTATAATACCAAAGAAAAATCTACGATTCAAGCCCAAGGGGAATTTGCAAAACTATTTACAGGTTCGCCTGCATTAGTAAACAAAGGAGGAAAACCCAATTATTATATTGATGATTTTGAATATAGCCAACAGCCTTTCAATTTGGGAGGATCGCCTCAAATTAACTGGAGAGCATCATCTGCTCCCAAAGATTTGCAAGGCATTAATTATAATCCAAACACTAATAAATTAGCCATTTATGACAACAGAGCTCGTTTGGCTTGGTACACGATTGATAATTCTTTTTATGGCGTTGGCGGAGGTACAGTTCCTGCAAATATTACGACTGAAGACTTAAAAAATAATTATGTAAGACCTGTAAATCCGCAAGCATTATTTCCAGGCAGACAAGCAGGGCAAATTCAATTAAACGAACAATTATTTGACTTGGCTTATTTTCCAACTGAAAGAGGTCAGTACAATTATAATACCGACTTAAACAACGATGGTACTTTAAAAAATCCTCGTAGAAATTGGGGTGGAATTACAAGAGCCGTAAATAATCAAGATACTGATTTTGACAATGCCAATTATCAATATTTAGAATTTTGGATGATGAATCCTTTTGAAAAAGGTGAAAATGGAAAAGTAATTGATGGCATTACTAATACCAATAACACAACAGGCGGACAAATACAATTCCATTTAGGCTCAGTTTCAGAAGACGTTATCAAAGATGGACGACAAAATTTTGAGCAAGGTTTACCCATTCCAAATCCTGCTTTAAATGTAGCAACACCCGATGCAGATGTTACCGATTTTGGAAGAGCAACTAATCAACAATTTCTTACTAATTCATTTTCAGTACAAGAAGGTGCAAGAGACGCTCAGGACATAGGTTTAGATGGTATTAATAATGACCAAGAAAGAGAAAAATTTCAACCATTCTTAAATAGAGTTCCAGCAAGTGCAAAAGCTAAAATTGAAGAAGATCCCTCTGGTGATGATTTTAAACATTATTTTAATGAAAGTTATAATACTTCTAACGCCAAAATATTAGAAAGATATAAACTTTTTAATGGTATGGAGGCGAACTCTCGCCAAAATACAGGAACAACTTTTAATGCATCTAACTACACCACAGCAGATAATGAGGATTTGAATCAAAATCAAACTTTAAATGAAGTAGAGGAATATTTCAAATACTCAGTTAATCTTACAGAAGGCGGATTAAAAGTTGGTTCAAATTATATTATAAATGAAGTAAATGAATTTTATGACTCCAATGGCGATGGAAATATAGACCCCGCAGGAGGAGACTTATCTGTAAAATGGTATCAATTTAGAATTCCTTTAAGAGAAGGATTTGAAAAAGTAGGTAATATTCAGAATTTTAAGTCCATAAAATTTTTAAGAACCGTTCTTACGGATTGGCAACAGCCAGTCGTATTGCGTATGGCTCAATTACAATTAGTGGCGAGCAGCTGGCGTCCATACACAAATGATCTATCTGGTACAGATTTAAAAGAAGTAATTGAACCTAACGACAAAGTTTTTACAATTTCGCAAGTAAATATTGAAGAAAACTCAATAGGAAGTGATAAAAATAGTCCTTACACCTTGCCACCAGGTTTTCAAAGAGATAGAGATTTAAGCACAACCGTAACCAGAGAATTAAACGAACATTCCTTACGTTTGTGTGTGGATGGATTGCCCGATAACGATTCCAGAGGTGCTTTTAAGGTGTATAGCACAGGTTCAACAGGTTTAAACCTTTTGAATTATGATAGAATAAAAATGTTTGTTCATGCAGAAACACCCGATCGTCTAAATGTAAAAGATGAAGAAGCCACTATTTTTATGCGACTTGGAACTGATTTGAACGAAAATTACTACGAAGTTGAAATACCATTAAATTTTACTGATAATAGTGTATTTAATGGCGTTAGTGGACAAAATTTAACTGATGATCAAAAGTTCCAGATTTGGAAAAAAGACAACTGGTTTGATTTTAAATTAGAAGAATTAAGTGATAAAAAATTAATTAGAGATACTTCTGCTTCAACAGATAGATTTCAAAGATTTTATTTAGGAAAATTACTTGACTCTACAGGGCAAATTGAAACCAATCAAAAAATGTATATTCGTGGAAATCCTACTTATTCAAACATTCAAGCCATCATGATTGGGATTAGAAACCCCAAAAGTGCAGATAAAGCCACTAAAACTTTGTGTATATGGGCAAATGAATTGCGACTTTCAGGTTTTTTAAATTCCGATGGATTTGCTGCCACAGGAAAAGTAAATATTAAATTAGCAGATTTAGGAAATGTATCAGCCAACACTAAATATGCAAGTGCAGGTTTTGGCGGATTAGAACAAAAAATATCTCAAAGATTGCAAGAAACTACCCATGATTACGGAGCAAATGCAAATATTGCTATTGATAAATTATTACCTTTTAACGAAAAAAGTATTGGCTTAAAATTACCTTTGTATGTAAGTATTGACAAAAAAACAATTACTCCAAAATATGACCCGCTGCGCCCAGATGTGCGAACAGAAAAATCATTGGAATATCGCCCTGATTCGGTAAGAAGTCAATATGAAAAACTAATTGAAGACCAAACGCTCCGCAGAAGTATTAGTTTAACCAATATTCAAAAAGTAAAAACAAAACCTGGAGCAAAAAAGCATATTTACGATATAGAAAATCTTTCGGCAACATTGGCATATAATGACGTAAATCGCTCAAATGTGAATATAGAAAGTATGAACCAACGTAATTACAGGGCAGGATTAGGGTATAATTACAGCATTAAAAGTCCAAGTTTAGAACCTCTAAAAAAAGTAAACGGACCTTTTAAATCGCCTTATTTAAAACTCATAAAAGACATAAATTTTTCACCAATACCGAGTAATATTACTCTTCGTGGAGATTTAGACAGAACCATTACTCGAACTCAAATGAGCAATGGAATTGAAACTGGAAGGCATGACATTGATGGTATCAGACCCACTTTTGAAAAAAGATTTTTATTCAATAGAACCTATGCAGTAGCATGGAATCTTACTAAAAGTATTAGTTTTAATTATGCAGCAAACGTAAATGCACTGATTGATGAGCCTAGAGGCGAAATTAATGAAGACACAATCCGAAAAGGGTTTACTAAAAAAGATTCTGTTGTTTATAATCTAGTGAGAGGAGGAAGAACAAAAACTTTTGTACAAAACGTGCGTGTAAATTATCGTTTACCTTTAGATAAATTACCTTTTACAAGTTTTTTATCAGCCGATGCTTCTTATAATGCAGGATTTA
>REAG01000346.1 GCA_004294265.1 Cytophagales bacterium
GTACCTTCATCTACATATCCTAAATTTAAAACAACTCCAGAACCGGCACCAAACGGTGGAGTAGGTGTATTTAAAATGGAAAAAAGTAACAATAATATTAAAAAAACATGAATTAAAACTGTAATTATTCCAGCTTTAGTTTTATTTTGCGTTGAAATTTCCATTTTTATTTAGGAGCTTGAGTTGCCAAAATCATTTTTATTTTCAGTTTACTACCTAACGCCAAAACGTCCACTAAATTTTGAACTTGAACCGTTTTATCTATTTTTAATACAAAAGTTATATCTGAATTAGAAGAAACTAAAGCATTTAATTTAGGTTCTAATTGATTGAAAGTAAGTGGATTTTTATCTTGATTTATGTAATAATTTAAGTCTTTTGAAACTGTTAAACTAAATTGTTGTTTTGATACTGTTTGACCAGCTTTTGCTTGAGGTAAAAGTAATTTTATTACATTCGGATTTGCTAATGTTGATGCAATTAAGAAAAAAAGCATCAAAAAAAACATAATATCACTCAATGCGGAAGTTTCTACGTGTACTTGTACTTTTTTACGATTTCTAAAGTTCATAGTTTGTATAATTTTTTAAATTATTTTAATTAATATTACTTTTAATGAATTTTTTAATTGTTTAAAAAATTCATTAACTTGTGAATAGCAATGGCTCTGTGGCTTATTATATTTTTTTCGATAGTAGTCATTTCGGCAAAAGTTTTATCAAAATTTTCTGGTATAAATATTGAATCGTAACCAAATCCACCGTTTCCAATTTTCTTTAATGAAATTGTTCCATTTATTTCTCCTACAAACTGTTTAAAACTTTCATTTTCATACCATGTTATAACTGTTTTAAATTTTGCTTTTCTATTATCAATATTAGTAAGTTTATTTAAAACTTTATTTATGTTATCTTCATCGTTTCTTGTTCCTGAATAGTGCGAAGAATTTACACCAGGTTCACCTTTTAAAGCATCTATAATTAAGCCCGAATCGTCCGCAAAACAAGGAATTTTATATTTTTTACTTACATATTGAGCCTTCAAAAAAGAATTTTCTTCAATGTTTGTTCCTATTTCAGGTATATCTTCAATGCAATTTATTTCTTTAAGACTTACTATTTCAATTTTATTTTGTAATAATAATTTTATTTCTGCAATTTTTGAATCATTATTTGTTGCAAAACATATTTTTTTCATTTAATTTAACAATTTTAAAATAAATTTTTATACGAATTTAAGTAATTTACATTTAAAATAATTTTAAATCAATACAAATAAAATAGATTTTTTGATATTGTTTAAATTATTTATCAAATTTGTTTTTATTTATAATGTATGCTTAAAATTCCTGAAATAGAAAATCAAACACGAATTTGGATTTATCAAAGTTCAAAAGATTTGAATGAAAATGATTGTAAATTGATAAATATTCGATTAAGTAGTTTTGTCAAATATTGGAAAAGCCATGAAAATTCTTTGTCTTCTTCTTTTAAAATTCTTAAAAATAGATTCATTTATATTGAA
>REAG01000347.1 GCA_004294265.1 Cytophagales bacterium
TGTATCGTCCTGATTTTGGTTTACACTTTTTAGGCAAAAAGAGTAGGGATAAAATATACTCAGCTGCCCAATACTAATTCATCATATTTCTTTTGGAAAGAGACTTAATATTTTAAAATTAAGTCCCTTTTCAGAAGCGTTTGTTTTTTTCCTTACTACAAATTTACATTATTTTGTGATTTTCTGTAATAAGTTTTCCATTGCCTTTTTAGTTCTCCTTTATGCATGTGTGCTGCATTTGGTGTAAGCATTTCTATACTTCGGTGTGGCCTTTTTTGGTTGTAATAATCTATGTTTATTTTTATCTCTGTTTTTGCTGTTTCCAGATCTTTAAAATGTATTTGTTTTTCTGTTGTAAACTCACATTTTATGGTTTTGTTTACTCTTTCTGCAATGGCATTTTCTTTCGGGTCACCAGTTTGCGTCATGCTAATTTGTACGGCGTTTTTTTGTAACAATTTTACATAAGTATCACTGTTGTAGGCTCCCCATTTTCAGTACGATTTAAAGGTAGTGCTTTTTCTTTTATTAATCATTCAATTGGTCGCAGTGAAGCGAAGGCGTAGCCGAAGCGCAACGGAGACCAATTGGAGAACTATTTTTTTCTCTATACATTTTCGGAGATAAGCCTCCCAATGAATCATGTGGCCTTTGTTTGTTATAATCATCTACAAAAATTTGTGTACTCTCTCTCACTTCATTTATCGAATCAAATAAATAGGCGTCCAAAATACTTTCTCTGTAGGTTTTATTAAATCATTCAATGTAAGCGTTTTGCATAGGCTTGCCTGGCTGTATATATTTAAACTCAATTTTATTTGCTTCACTCCATGAAGTAGCTAATTTAGCCACAAACTCAGGCCCATTATCCATTCTTATTTTTTGTGGTTTTCCATACCGATTAATTAAATGCTTTAGCACCCAAATTACACGACTACTCTTTAGTGAATAATCATTTTCAATAAACAATACTTCGCGGTTATAATCATCAATTACATTAAAGGTCCTGAACTTCGTTCCATTACTCAATGCATCACTCATAAAATCGATACTCCATGTTTGCGTAAATGCTTGTGGTACTTCTAGTGGTTCTTTAACTCTTGCTGGTAAACGCTTCTTTACTTTACGACGTAACGGTAATTTCATTTGTTTATAAATGCGGTGCAACCGCTTGTGATTAACAATATCACCTGCATTTCTGATGCGGCCATAGCACTTCCAAAAACCCTCTATTGGATGATCCTTTGCGAGTGTTTCTAACCGATTGATTACCCACTCATCATCCTTTAATGATTGATAATGCAAACTACTTCTACTGATCCTTAAAATCCGACACGCCTTACCGATGTCTTTTGGCCGATCTATTTTAAGTTCGGCTATTATTCTTCTATTAACGTAAGGCTTTAAAGCTTTTTTTCAATAATGTGTATAATCCGGTGATGCTGACCACCAATCCGGCCATTGTGACCACCCTTATTTAAAAGTTGTATCAGGGTAGTTTCTGTAATAATTTCTAAGAGCTGT
>REAG01000348.1 GCA_004294265.1 Cytophagales bacterium
TGATTTGTAATAAAGGGTAATTTGGTAGTAATAAATTGATAAACAGACAATTACAAAAAATTACTATAATTACAAACAATTACAAGTAAGTACTTAACAACAAATAATAAAAACAATAAAATGAAAAAAGTAACAGGAATTGGGGGAGTTTTTTTCAAATGCAAAGACCCAAAAGCGACAACTGAATGGTATCAAAAACACCTTGGTTTAGACACAAATCCATATGGAGCGACATTTGAATGGTATGAAAAACCAGATAGTGCAGCAAAAGCCCAAACACAATGGACACCGTTTAAAGAGGACTCAAAATACTTTGACAAAGACTTTATGATAAATTACAGAGTAGAAAATTTGGAAGCACTTGTTGAAGAGTTGAGAAAAGAAGGTGTAACTATTGTGGACAAAATGGAAACATTTGACTATGGTAAATTTATTCATATTCTTGACGGAGAAGGTAACAAAATTCAACTTTGGGAGGCAAAAGATTAAAAGCAAGACAAAAAAATAAGTATTTAAACCCACCGACAAAAACGCCTAACCGCTAACATTAGGTTTTGTGCAAGTTGGGCAGACGGAATAACAATGAGCATTTTTAATTCTGTTCAGCTTTTGTTCGGGCAGGATGTACATCGCTGAACTTTTGTACTTAACTTCAACTTTATATTTTCAATCAGCAGCGGTTCTATGCAGACGGAATACTATTTCCCAACCTGCACAAAGCCCTGTACGTTAGGCACAATTGTAAAAATACTCGATAGACAAATAAACCTCTGACTTTTTCGTAACTTTACAACCTAACATTTCGATTCGATAATGAAAAAAAAACTAATTCGATTTGACTGGGCAGTAAAGAAATTACTACGAAACAAGGCTAATTTTGGCATTTTAGAGGGGTTTTTAAGCGAATTACTATTTGACGATATTCGTATTGAAAAAATATTAGAAAGCGAAGGCAACCAAGAAACCGAGGACGACAAGTTTAACCGTGTAGATATTTTAACACAAAATTCTAAAAATGAACTTGTTGTTGTTGAAATTCAAAACACTTATGAGATTGACTTTTTTCATAGAATGGCTTACGGTGCTTCAAAGGCATTGACAGAAAATTTGTCGTTAGGACAAGCATATTCAGAAATTAAAAAAGTAATTTCTATCAATATCGTTTATTTTGACCTTGGACAAGGACAAGATTATGTTTATAGAGGTTGTACTAACTTTTTCGGGCTTCATCAAAATGACACATTAACGCTATCAGATAAACAAAAAACAGCATTTTCAAAAGATAAAGTTTCTGACATTTTTCCTGAGTTTTATATTATCAAAGTAAACAAGTTTAATGACATCGCCAAGGACAATTTAGACGAGTGGATTTACTTCCTAAAAAATAGCGAAGTGAAAGACGAGTTCAAAGCAAAAGGATTAAACTGTAACTTTATTTGATACGGAATATAATTTTCCAAAAATACGCAAAACAGTTTGTTGGGTGTATTTTTTTTAATATCTTTGTATTACGCAAT
>REAG01000349.1 GCA_004294265.1 Cytophagales bacterium
ATCATCAAATCAAAACAGTTGCTTTATTTAATTTTTATTGCCCACTAAAAATCATATTATAAAGCCTGCTTTTTATATTTTCATAAAAAACTATCAAATAATAAAAATAAATTATTTATCTTTGCAAAGGATAGATAAAACTTAAAAAAATGATTATGAAAAATAAAGTCATCATAATTACAGGTGCATCTTCAGGCATAGGCAAAGCATTAGCCCTCGAATTAGGAAATTTAGAAGCAAAAATAGTCATTACAGGACGAAGAAAAGAAGCACTTGATACTGTAGAACAAGAATTAAGACAAAAAAATATAGAAGTTTTGAGCATTGTAGCAGATTCAGCAATCGAAGAAGATAACCAAAGAATAATCAATGAAACCATCAAAAAATTTCAAAAAATTGATATATTGATTAATAATGCAGGTATTTCGATGCGTGCATTGTTTGAGGATACAAAAATAGAAGTCATCAAACAAATTATGGATATTAATTTTTATGGTATGGTTTACGCCACAAAATATGCATTGCCTTATATTTTGGAAAGCAAAGGAAGTATAGTAGGTATTTCATCTATTAATGGTTATCGTGGAACGCCTGCACGTACGGGTTATACAGCTTCTAAATTTGCAATGAATGGTTTTTTGGAGGCATTGCGCACAGAAGTAATGAAAAGAGATGTACATATTTTGGTGGCTTGTCCCGGATTTACAGCCTCTAATATCAGAAAATATGCCTTAGACCAAAATGGAAATCCGCAAGGAGAAAGCCCAAGAGAAGAACAAAAAATGATGAGTGCAGAAACAGTCGCTAAAAAAATTATCAATGCTATTCAGAAAAGAAAAAGAGATTTAATATTGACAAGGCAAGGAAAATTAGCCGTTTTTCTGAATAAATGGCTGCCAAAAATGATGGATAAAATAGTATATAATGTAATGAAAAAAGAACCTAATTCTCCTTTAAAGTAATTGTTCAATTTTTAATGATTACTTTCGAATCAAAATAGATAATAAAAAAATATTGTATTTATAAAAGCCAGTCCAAAAAATGAAAAAAAAAATTTTATTAGCTGAAGATGCAAAAAATCTAAGAGAGTGGTTAAAACTACCCTTAGAATATGCCGATTTTGAAGTAATAGAAGCGATGGACGGCTTGGAAGCATTGGGTTTGTATGAAAAATATGATTTTGATTTGATTATCACAGATTTTGAAATGCCTAATTTGAATGGAATAGAATGGATTTTGGCAGCAAAACAAAGATTTTCTAAAAAAACTCCTCCCATTCTGATTTTAATTAATGATAAATCTCAAAAAACACAAATGATTAACAAGGGTTTTTTTAATTGCATCGAAAAACCATTAATTTTAGATAAATTTTTATTAAAAGTTGAATTTTTGATAGATAAAATTGATGCAACTTAAATAACTATTCTTGTACTTGTACTTTTTAAACATAAAAAGAGAGAAAAACGTATAAAAACTTCGTTTTTCTCTCTTTTTTAACGTGAGT
>REAG01000266.1 GCA_004294265.1 Cytophagales bacterium
GAAGTATTTATCAAATTTGTAGTACACAGCATTTTCATAAAAGCAAGTCCATTGCTCAAAATCAAAGCTTTTTAGGTGGATAGCTGCAATGTGGGTTAACACCAGGTAATGACAAAATCTTTATCTTGACTAAAAGTATTGGGCAAGGAAAAAAGGCAGGAATTGTTTCAGCGTTAGGTATTGGGACAGTAAGTATTGTTCACACAATTTTAGCTGCATTCGGACTTTCCATAATTATTGCAAAATCAATATTGCTCTTCAACATTATAAAATTTGCAGGAGCTGCTTACTTACTTTACATTGGTTTCAAAATGCTTACTGACAAGTCGCAACTTAAAACAGACAATATTATTTCAAGTAATTCTGCGGACTATTGGAAAATATACAGAGACGGAATTTTTACAAATATTTTAAATCCTAAAGTTGCTTTATTTTTTATCGCATTTCTGCCCCATTTTATAAACCCGACTTTAAAGAATACTATTTTGCCATTTCTCATATTGAGAACGACTTTTATTACAACAGGGACAATTTGGTGTTTAATATTGGCAATTTTTGCATCTACAATTTTTGATAAATTGAAAACAAAAAATAAAGTGGCAACTTATATAAACAAAGTTTGCGGACTGACAATGATTGGACTTGGAATAAAAATAGCCCTGACTGACAGAAAGTGAACAACACTACTGCCAACAAGGTATTGCCAAAAGTGGGGCTTTGGTGCTTCTATGAAAGTTTAGTGTTTCTAATTACACTTCCTTCGCAAAGCGGCAAAATATCGCCTTCAAGCGTATTGTGACATCCTAAAAATGACAACGGACAAACATAGACCACGAAATTCTACATTTGTCTGACAAACAAAAAAGAAATTGAATTAACAAGCACATTGAATTTTTTGACCACTTGGACTTGACTTTGTTCCTTCCGTAGCATATCCATCAAATTTCCACCATTCTATTCCGCCCATTAGTTCTTTGACTTTAAAACCAAGTTTTGCCATATTCAAAGCACCTTTGGTAGAAGCATTGCAACCAATTCCAACGCAATATGTGATGTACAAAACATCTTTATCCAAATGTTTGGTGCTTTCCTCATTCATTTCTCGATGCGGAATATTTATTGCCGTTGGAATTTGTTCGGCTTCAAAGTCAAATTGTTTTCTTGCATCAAGAGCAATAACTTTTTCACCATTGTTTAAGGCATCAAACAAATCTGACGGATCCATTTCAAACGCCAATTTGTTTTCGTAATGTTTAATTTGTAAATCCATTTTTCTAATTTTTAAGGTTAATAATGGTGCAAAGGTAAAACAACTCTGTACACCATAAAAACGAAAAAATTCATCATTTGTACCAATTTTTTTAATATAGATCAGACTGTTAAATTTCGTAACTTTGTTAAAATTTTAAGCTAAAAAATGTAAATACGACATTTACGACTTATCAAAGCCATTGTAGAAGAAGGTAGCATTACAAAGGCTATCGATAAATTACATTTGACACAATCTGCGTTAAGCCATCAATTGAAAGAAGCCGAATATCAGTTGGGTACAAAAATATTTCTTCGTGTTAATAAAAAAATGATTTTGTCCCAAGCAGGCGAAAAATTATATGTAGCAGCCAACGAAATTTTAGATAAACTTTCCAATACTGAAAAAGAAATCAAGCAAATGATTTTTGGCGAAGTTGGCGACATTAGAATTAGCACAGAATGTTATTCAAGTTACCATTGGTTGCCTTCTATTTTAAAGCAATTTCATCTTTTATACCCAAACATTGAGTTGAAAATTGTGATGGAAGCAACTCACTATCCTTTACAAAAATTACAAGAAAATATTTTGGATATTGCCATTATTAGCGACCCAATAAAAGACGAAAATATTAAATATGTAGAGCTTTTTGAGGACGAAATGATGATGGTAGTATCTGAAAATCACTCTTGGGCAAGCAAAAAATATGTTGTTGCTGAAGACTTTATAAATGAACATTTGTTGATTCATTCTTTGCCATTAAAAACTGTTACTATTTATCAGTTTTTATTAAAACCAGCAAATGTTAGTCCCAAGAAAATAACACCATTGCCACTTACCGAAGCATCAATTGAAATGATAAAAGCAGATATGGGAATTATGGCAATGGCAAAATGGGCTATACAACCCTATTTAAAAAACAACTCAATTAAAGCAATAAAAATTGGCAAAAATGGACTAAAAAGGAAACATTACATTGCCTATATGAACAACAAAAACTATCCCGATTATTTTCAGCATTTTATTGAATTTTTGCAAACCGAAATCAATCAACAATGGACTATATAATAAGAAAATTAGAGGAAAAAGATTTAGCAACTTTGGTAGAATTATGCCAAAATCACGCAGTATATGAACAAGCAATATACAAATCTATTGGTAAAAAAAAACAACTCAAAAATGCAATTTTTTCACAAAATCCGAAGTTGTATTGCTATGTAATTGAAATTGGGACAGAATTAGCAGGTTATTTTTCATTCACTTTTGACTTTTCGACTTGGGAGGCACAAACATTTTTATATTTGGACTGTCTATATTTAGAACCAAATTTTAGAGGATTAAAAATTGGTGAACAAGTTTTTGAAAAACTAAAAGAAATTGGAAAAGAAAACAATTGCGTAAATATTCAATGGCAAACGCCATTTTTTAACGAAAGTGGCATTAAGTTTTACAACAAAATTGGTGCGACAGGGAAAGACAAACGTAGATTTTTCATAGATTTGATACGTGTATAAAAACGCCTGCACATAACATTAAGCCTTCCACCTCAAAAAAGCTATTAAAAAAAGCCACATTCTACTACTCGGACTGTGGCTTTTATTGTTAAGCCCCTGACCAGAAGGGGTAAATGAGTTTGACTTACGTCAGGGGAGCTGTGCTTTCTAGTAGGAGGTTTTGTAAAAACTAGCTCGCATGGGTTTGTGATTTTCGGAAACTACTTTTGTAAGTTTTAGGAATATTTGATAATTTTCTTTCTTTTTTGCCTTTCTCTTTTTGGAGATTTGCATTTTACTTTTTGTTTAAATGAACCACAAATCTAATTATTTTTTAGTAAGTTTGCAATGGGAATGATGCGTCTGAAAAACTTCAGTTCAACAGGAGTTTAGCAGTAGAGGCGGTTCAGTGCTCCGCAGACAGTTTAGTGGTAACCGAAAGTTTAGTACTCCGCATCAACATTTGTGGTAAAAATCATTACCTTCTCCAAGCTGCAAAACATTAGGTGCAGGCGGAGCGGACAACACAACAGACATTAAACTAACAATAAAACAGTGGACAAAATGCCAACCCTTCGCAAAATTAAAAGAGCTACAAGCTGATACACAAGCCAAAGCTTTTGCAGAACATTTAATTTTGCCCAAACGCAATCAAGCCCGCCCACCACCCAACAAGTGGACAGTTGAAAATTTGGAGGCAACTTTTGACAGAAATGGGGTTAAAAAACTTAACTTTGAAACTTGGAAAATTGAAGTAATAAATGACGACAAAAACAGAAATGAAACAGTTTCAATATGAAATACAAGCCTATCAAGAGAACTGTGTAAATAATATTATCAGTCTTTTTAAAAGCCTTCGCCAAAAAGAACAATTTGGTGATGTGCTGACGGCACACCATAAAAAAAACAACTATAATTTTCCAGTTCAAAACACTAAAAACATAGATATAATGATGGAAACGGGAACGGGAAAAACCTTCACGTTTATAAAATCCATTTTTGAACTAAACAAAAACTTTTGCTACAAAAAATTTATAGTTCTTATTCCAACTGTTCCCATTCGTGAGGGAACAAAAACAAACTTAGAAGACACCAAAGACTACTTTAAAAGTTTTTACGCCAACGAGAAAGAAAAGGAAATTGAAACATTTGTTTATGAAGGCGGAAACATTTCTGCGGTAAAACAATTTATCGGCACTTCGCATTTATCGGTTTTGGTAATGACACCAAGCTCGTTTAATAGCCGTGACAATATTCTGAATAGACCTTTAGAACGAGAAATGAATACACCTGAATTATTTGTAAATAATCAGGAACCTCCAAAATCGTATTTGGAATGTTTGAAACGCTTAAATCCAATTGTGATAATGGACGAGCCTCACCGTTTTGAAGGCAATGCCTTTAAAACCTATTTTGAGGGTTTTGATAATTTCTATTTGCGTTTTGGTGCAACATTTCCAAAGAAAAAAGACAGTTTGCCTTTATCAAACGTGGCATACATTTTAGACAGCATTTCTTCTTTCCGACAAAACTTGGTAAAGAAAATTGTGGTTTATACGCAAGACATAATTGAAAATTCTGATACCCTCATTACCATAGACAATAAAAAAGCCTTTGTAAGCACATTAACCAACGGAATTATTGTAAGACGTGAATTAGGTGTTGGAGCTGTTTTCAACGGTAAAAGTATCAAGAAAATAAACAAAGACACGATTGTTTTAGCGGATGATACCATTGAAAAAGTTGATTATTCTTTGTCAGACGAATCATTGCGGGCAATGATGAAAGAAACAATCAAAATACATTTTGAGAAAGAAAAAACATTGTTTGAGCAAGGCGTAAAAGCACTCACTTTGTTTTTTATCGAAAGCGACACCAGTTTGTTTCGTGGCGATAATCCCAAAGTAAAAAACATATTTGAAGAAGAATACAGAAAACAATGGTTAATTGTTAATGGTAAATTATCAAATGACGATGTGTATAAAAAATATTTAGAAAATGATTTTAACGAAAATAGAATTTTGAAAGTTCACAAAGGCTATTTTTCAGGCGACAAAGGCAACGCAGACGAAAAAATAAAAGCAGGAGTTGATGAAATACTGAAAGACAAAAAGAAATTACTTTCATTTGAAAGTCCTTCACGTTTCATTTTCTCCATTTGGGCTCTGCAAGAAGGTTGGGACAATCCAAATGTGTTTACCATTTGCAAATTATCCAATCAAGGAAGCGAAATATCAAAATTGCAACAGATTGGTAGAGGTTTGCGCATTTGCGTAAACCAAAACTTGCAACGATACACACTAAAAAACCTCAATGACAACCAAGAAGAATTTTGGAAAATCAACAACCTTGATGTAGTTGTTTCAAGCAAAGAACACGGTTTTGTTGAAGCAATTCAAAACGAAATTTTAAGCAACTCATTCTTAATTGCTGAAACATTTACAGAAGTAGAACTTACCCGGATTTTAAAAGAGAAATCCAATTTTGATGATGATACAATCGTTTCATTAATTGATGATGTGTTGAAAGAAAAGAAAATGATTGTTCGCAAAGCAATTGTTGACGGACAAAAGATTTATGAAAAATCAGCTGAGTTTTCAGCCATTCTCAAAGAACAAAATCTGCCCGAAGAACAAGTAAAAGCCATTGAAAGCTTGTTTGCGACTGACACAAATGCCTTCGTTCAAAATGGTAATAAGCCAAATCCTAAAAAGAAAGTTTTCATAAAGGCAACACATCTGCAAGAGTTTCAAAACCTTTGGAACACTATCAATAAAAATGCTTTTTATGTTTTGGAAACTTTGAGCGAAGAGCAAGAAAGCCAATTGATACTAAACATTAAAACGCAAATCGAAGCCATAAACATTGAGGAAATTTTGTTGCAGACCATTCGTGCAGAACTAAACATAAATAAGATTGGCAAACAGGGAGCAATTACAGAAAAACTGACTGATACGGTTTCATACAAAAGCAAAGTTGATTATTTGGAGTTGGTTCGCACTTTATCCAACAAAACAAAAACGCCTATTTCATTTGTTATAAAGATTTTTAACGCCTTGAGTGATGATTTCAAAACTAAAATGCTTTGTAATAATCCTGAACAGGCACAAAAGGAAATTTCCGAACTCATAAACAAAAACTTAATCGCAATGCTCAAAGCAAACATTAATTATGACGGAATTAACGGAACAGGTTTGCCAAACGTATTCAAAACCGAAAAAGGGAAAACTTATTTAGATACAGGAAGCGTTGGCAAGTTTCAAAAAGACATTGCAGGCGATTTCAATTTGAAAACAAAATGGGTATTTGAAGAGGTAATTGAATACGACAGTGATTTTGAATTGGAAATTGTGGAACAAGACCCCGATATAGACAGCATTGAAATTTTCGGCAAACTTCCACGCCTGAAAATAAAAACGCCATTAGGAGATTATAATCCTGACTTTTGCTATGCTATCAAAAGCACCGAAGGCAACAAAATATTTCTTGTAGTAGAAGCCAAAGGTTATAAATCATCAACAGCAATACCCATAGATGAAAAAGGAAAAATTGACTTTGCCAAAAAGTATTTTGAGGCTTTAGGCGAACATTACAAAGACCAAAACATTAAAATTTCATTTAAAGAACGTATCAATAAAACGCAATTAGCGGCATTGATAAACAACGCATAAAATCATGAATCTAAAAATCATTCATACTAAACTATTGTCTGAATTTTCAAAGGCAATTCCTAAAGATTTGCAACAAAAGTTTGACAACTTGAAAGATGCAGAAATTTCTACAGATAGGTTTAGTTTTTACACCTCGGTTGCCTCGGTATTTTCAAGCAAAATAGAAGGAGAAAATATTGAGTTGGACAGTTACATCAAACATAAAAGAGATGGCATTGCTTTTTTGCCCGACTATACAAAAAAAATTGATGACTTGTATAGTGCCTACACCTTTGCCAAAACTTATGTATTGAACAAAGGCAACATCAGCCAAGCCCACAAACTGTTGAGCAAACATATTGTTGCCAAACATCAACAAGGTAAATTGCGTATTCAAAATATGTATGTTAGCACACCCGATGGTAAGATTGAATATGTGGCGGCTTTGCCTAACGAAGTGGAAACAGAAATGGAAAAATTTTACAGCGATATTGAATTGCTTTTAAAACAAGACCTGCAACTGCAAGAAGTTTTCTTTTTTGCTTCAATGATACATTTAGTGTTTGTAAAAATTCATCCCTGGAATGATGGCAACGGCAGAAGCGGACGGCTATTAGAAAAATGGTTTTTAGCACAAAAGTTAGACGAAAAAGCTTGGTTTATTCCCAGCGAAAGAAACTATTATGAACACCACCAAACCTATTACCATAATTTACGCCTTTTGGGTTTAGAATATCCAGAACTTGACTACTCAAAAGCACTTCCTTTTTTACTAATGCTTCCCAATAGTCTTAAACCATGATTTTAGCAAGATTTAAAAGATTTGATGGATAAAAATATGACAAAAGAAGAGCAAAATATTGCTACACACAACATCATAGGCTGTGCTATGGAAGTTCACAGAACCCTTGGTAACGGTTTTCAGGAGGTTGTTTATCAACGTGCATTGTCTATTGAAATGAATTTGAGGAACATTGAACATAAACGAGAATTTGAAATGCCGCTGTTCTATAAAGGTTTTAATATTGGTGGAAGAAGAGTTGATTTTTTGATAATGGGAGATATTTCATTAGAAATTAAAGCGGTTATTAATTTAGAAGACGTGCATTTGGCGCAAGGAAAAAATTATTTAGAAGCATATAATTTAGAAACAGGATTACTTATCAATTTTGGATCTAATAGCTTACAATATAAAAGATTATTTAATAAAAAATATAAACTGTCTTAACCACGATTTGTTCAAGAATAGAGAGATTAATAACATAACAATATGACTAGTGAAGAATTTATAAAAATGGGTTTCAACGTTTTGGAAACACCTCAAATACCAGAGATTAATAATACAGGAGCATTATTAGAGTATATCAAGAAAAACAATTTTGATCAACCCGAAAATCTTGGCAATCTTGTAAATCTTCTAAAAATCTTGGTTGAAGACGAAAAAGTAAACGGCTACGGACTCAACTTTGTGGGCAGAAACTTTGCTAGAGCTAAATATGCTCAAAAAACAGAAAAGGAATTACGACTCAATTACTCTTTAAGCAAAAATATTGACACAACGGAAAATTTGGTTCTGAAAGGAGATAATTTAGACAGCTTAAAAATCTTAAAAAACCATTATAGTGGCAAAATTAAATGTATTTACATTGACCCACCTTACAATACA